>NZ_CAPJ01000321.1 GCF_000331775.1 Xanthomonas translucens pv. translucens DSM 18974 | reverse complement strand
CGGCATGCAGGCCGAAGCCGCCGGCCACGGCCAGCGGCGCCAGCAGCGCGTGGATACGCGGGCCGTTGCTGCCTATGGTGACGATCTGCAGCGGCGCGCCGTGGCGCATCGCCGCGGCGAAGTCCTGCCAGTCCAGGCCGCGGTCGTGGCCGCCGACCAGCAGCGCGATGCGGCGTCCGCGGAAGCATTCCAGTGCCGCCAGCGTGGCGTGCGGCGTGGTGCTGATCGAGTCGTTGACGTAGGCGATGCCGTCGCGCTCGCCCAGGGTCTGCAAGCGGTTCGGCAACGGCCGGAAATCCGCCGCGGCCGGCGCCAGCGCCGCCGCGTCCAGGCCCAGCGCCTCGATCGCCGCCAGCACCGCGCACAGGTTGCCGCGGTTGTGCCGGCCCGGCAGCGGCACCCGCGCGCTGTCGAACACCGCCACCTCGCCGCGGTGCACGACAGCGCCGCGCATATGCCAGCCGTCTTCGCGATTGAACCAACGCACCTCGCTATCGGGCAACGCCAGCGCGGCCAGGTGCGGATCGGCGGCGTTGAGCAGCGCGATACGCGGCCGCGCCCGGGTCACCAGCGCCAGCTTGTCTTCGACGTAGCGCGCCTGGCTGCCGTGCCAGTCCAGATGTTCCGGGAACAGGTTCAGCACCAGCGCCAGCTGCGGCCGCGCGCCGCTGCTGGCGACGTCGCCGGTCTGGTAGCTGGATAATTCGATCGCCCAGTATTCCGGCGGCTGCGCTGGCGCCAGCACTTCCAGCAGCGGCAGGCCGATGTTGCCGACCAGGCCGGTGCGGTGGCCGCCGGCGCGCAGCAGATGCGCCAATAGCGCAGTGCTGGTGCTCTTGCCCTTGGTGCCAGTGATGCACACGCTGCCCGCCACCACGCCATCGGCGCCCGCGTGTTCGGCGAACCACAGCGCGGTACCGCCGACGAAGCGGGTGCCTTGCGCCGCAGCGGCCTGCGCCTCGGGCCGATACGGACTGATCCCCGGCGACTTGATCACCACGTCGAACGCGGCCAGGCGCTCGGCGCTGGCCTCGGTCTCCACATGCAGCAAGGAATCGTGCAACGCAGCGACCTCGGCGGCTTCGTCAGCCGAACAGAACAGCGTCAGCGGCGCGCTTGCCGAGTCCCGAGTCCCGAGTCCCGAGTCCCCCGCCCCGCGCAACGCGCGGTAAGCAGCCCGCCCCTCGCGTCCCCAGCCCCACAGCGCGACGCGCAAGCCATCAAGCTGCGAAATTCGCACGCACGCGTTCCCACAGCTCGGCCGGAATGCGGTGCTGCGCGTCCAGCGCCAGCAGCGGCTCCACGCGCAGGTCCTCGCTGTCGAGCTGCGGCTGAATCTCGCGGATGAAGCGCGCCACCAGCGCGTCCTCCTTCCATTCCGCACGCGCCGCCAGCGTGGCCATCGCCGCGCGCGATTCGCGGCCCTCGCCGACGCATTCGAACGGCTTGTGGTCCTGGAATTCCAGCAGCGCATCGAAGCCCGGCGCCTGCGCCGCATCGTCGAGCAGGTTGCGGCCGAAGATCCGCACCAGCCGCGTCTTCGGCATGAACGGGGCCAGCGCCAGGAACACGAAATGGCATTTCGGGCACACCCCGCACCAGCGGTGCGCCGGGCGCTCGCCAAGGATGTGGAAGTTGCGGTTGCAGCTGGAGAAATGCGCGTCGTAATGGTCGTTCTTGGCGAACTGCCGCGCCACCGCCAGTTCCGACAGCGGGCGCAGCAACGAGTAGTAGCGCAGGTCGGCGGCGACGTAGCGCTGCACGTGCGCGCCGAACGCCTGCTCGAACGCCCAGCCCTTGGACCACTGGTGGTTGACCTCGCCGGTGCCTGCGATCTGGCTGCCGTAGCTGGCCGAATGCTCGTTGGAGAACACCACCTGGCCGGCGCCGTGCAGCAACGCGGCGAACACCAGGATCGCCGAGTTCACCGCGGTCACCGGGATATGCCCGTTCCACGCGCCCTGCCGGTTCAGTTCGAACAGCTCCGGCGCCAGCGCGCGGCCGATGTTCAGGGTCGGCAAGGCGGTGCGTTCGGCGCAGGCGCGGATCAGCTGCGAGCCGCCGATCCAGGCCACGGTCTGTTCCACGCCGGCCGCGCGCAAGGCCTCGATGCTGACCAGCGAATCCTTGCCGCCGCCGATCGCCACCAGCGCGTGCTCCCCCAGGCCCAGCGCCGCCGCGCCCTGCCCGTCCGCCGCTGCGCTCGCGGGAAACCGGATCTTGCCGTGCAGATCCAGGCCGTTGCGGTAAGCGAACTCGCCCAGCCCGTGCAGGTACACGCTCTGCAGCAGCGCGGCGGTCGCCGCGTCGATCGCGTAGTCGTCGATGGCGATCTGCGGTGGCACCGCGGCCTTGTAATAGCTGACCCCGGCGATCAGATGCAGCAGGCGCAGCGCGCGCTGCACCGCCTGCGCGCGCGCCGCGTCCAGCACGAACGGAGCGCCGGGCACGGTGATCGTCTCCACCAGCTCCGGCCCCTGGTCGAACGCATAGACCAGGCGCGCGACACCGCTGTCGGCGTCGAACGCGCAGCGCACGAAACGGAAGGTGGCGATCTGCTGTTTGTCGAAAGCGGTCATGGACTACCTGCAAGGACACGCGTGCGACGCAAGTAACGTCGGCACAGGAAAAATTCGATCATCGAAAACGGCAACGCGGCCCATCGCCATGGCAGGCAACCGAACAGGAACGCCAGCGGAAACAACTCCCAGTTCAAGCTCCTCTGCCTGGCATCGGCGGACGCCACGAACACCAGCGCGAGATACAACGTCAGCGCCGGCACATAACTGCATGCGCCCAGCAGCACCGTGCGCAACGCCATCGCGCCCGCACGGCCGGCAGGCCTCCGGCGTTGCCAGCGCCATGCCAACCACGCGCCCGCACCTGCCGCGATCAGCGCAGGCGCCAGCCATTTGAGGCTATCGGTCCACTGCCACGGCAAGCTCGTGCCCGCCTGATCGGCCAAGGTGGCCAACGCAATCGCGGCACCGCCAGCTCCGGCGCTGAGCGCAATGAACTCAGCCTGCGGGCGCATCGATCGCATCCTCGCGCGGCAGTTCGCGCTGGTTGTAGGTGCTGGCCATCGCGTAACCGTAGGCGCCGGCGTCGGCGATCAGCATCACATCGTCCGCGGCGGTGGCGGCGGGCAGGCGGCGGCGCTTGCCGAACACGTCGCTGGATTCGCAGATCGGGCCGACCACGTCGAACACCGTATCGGCGTCGCGGTCCAGGCGGCTCAGGTTGGCCACGTCGTGCCAGGCGTCGTACAGCGCCGGGCGCAGCAGCGCGTTCATGCCCGCATCCAGGCCGACCCGGCGGATGCCGTCCTTCTCGACCACCTGGGTGGCGCTGGCCAGCAGTACCCCGCATTCGGCGACCAGGTAACGGCCCGGCTCGACCGCCAGGCGGAACGCCGGATGCACCGCCTTGGCCTCAGCCAGGCCCTGCGCCCAGGTGTCCAGGTCGAACGGCTCGTCGTCGGCACTGTACGGAATCGGCAGGCCGCCGCCGATGTCGATGATCTCCACGCTGCCGATGCGGCGCGCGAAGCCGGCCAGTTCGTCACACATGCGCCGCCAGTGCTGCGCGGTCTCCACGCCGCTACCCAGGTGCGCGTGCACGCCGACGATGCGGATCTCCAGCGTGCGCGCGACCTCGACGAACTCGTCCACCCGCGTCGCCGACAGGCCGAACTTGGACGCCTTGCCGCCGGTGTTGACTTTCTCGTGGTGGCCGTCGCCATGGCCCAGGTCGATGCGCAGCCACAGGCTGCGGCCGCGGAACAGCTCTGGCCAGCGCTGCAGCAGCTCCACGTTGTCCACGGTGACGGTCACGCCCAGCGCGAATGCGGCTTCGTACTCGGCCTTCGGCGCGAAGCTGGGGGTGAACAGCACGCGCCGCGGCGACAGCTCCGGCAAGGTGTCGAACACCCGGCGCAGCTCGCCATGCGACACGCATTCCAGGCCGAAGCCCTCCGCGACCAGCGTCTCCAGGATCGCCGGGTGCGAATTGGCCTTGATCGCGTAGTAGCGCTGGTCGATCGGCGCGATCGCCTTGAGCGCGCGCGCGCGCGCGCGCAGCGTCGGCAGATGGTAGACATAGCGCGGCGTGCCGGCCTCGGCCAGGCGCAGCAGGTGCTCGCGCTCGGCATGCCACCACGGCGTGGGCCGCGTGCGCACGCTGCCGGTGATCTCGCGCCAGCGCGGGCCGAACACCTCGGTCTCTTCCACCGGCATCGCGCCGCTGTCGATCAGTTCGGCGTGCAGGATCGGCAACAGGCCCTCGGCGTCGGCCTCGTCGATGACGAAGGTCAGGTTCAGATCGTTGGACGACTGCGAGATCATGTGCACACGCTCCTTGCCGAACGTGGCCCACACGTCCGAGAGCTTGTGCAGCAGCGAGCGCATGCCGCGTCCGACCAGGGTGATCGCCGCGCACGGCACGATGATCTTGACCCGGCAGATCTCCGCCAGGTCGGCCGACAGCGCCGCCAGCACGTCGGTGTTGACCAGGTTCTCGCTCGGGTCCAGCGACACAGTGACGTTGGTCTCGGCCGAACCGATCAGATCCACCGACAGGCCGTGCTTGGCGAAGCGCGCGAACACGTCGGCCAGAAAGCCGACCTGCTGCCACATGCCGATGCCTTCCATCGACACCAGCACGATGCCGTTGCGGCGGCTGATCGCCTTGACCCCGGGCACGGTGCGCGCGTTGCCGTCGATGCTGGTGCCGGGCAGTTCGGGGCGTTCGGTGTCCAGGATCGCCATCGGCACGCCGCCGTCGCGGCACGGCTTGATCGAGCGCGGGTGCAGCACCTTGGCGCCGGTGGTGGCGATTTCCTGCGCTTCGTAATAGTCCAGCCGGGTCAGCAGGCGCGCGTCCGGCACCTCGCGTGGATTGGCGCTGAACATGCCTGGCACATCGGTCCATATCTCCACCCGGCTGGCGCCGAGCAGCGCGCCGAAGTACGCCGCCGAGGTATCCGAGCCGCCGCGGCCGAGGATCGCGGTGCCGCCTTCCTGGTGCCGCGCGATGAAGCCCTGGGTGATCAGCATCCGCGCCGGCTGAGCGACGAAGCGTTCGCGCCAGGCGGTGTCGGCCTGCCACTGGCACGATACCGACAGGCGCTTGGACCACTCGCTCTGGTTCGGCTGCGGCGGCAGCGCGTCCAGCCACTGGCGCGCATCCATCCAGCCGACATCCAGGCCGCTGGCGCGCAGGTAGGCCGCGCCCAGCGTGGACGACAGCAACTCGCCCTGGCCCAGCACCTCGGCCTGCCAGTCCAACGTGCGGGTCGCCGCGCGCGGGTCGTCGAGCAATCCGCGCAGCGCCGCCAGGCGCTCGCCGAGCACGCTGTCCGCATCCAGTTCCAGTTCGCCTAGGAAGTCGCGGTGGCGCTGCTCCAGCGCGGCCACGCGCTGCGCGCTGTCGGCGCTGCCGTCGGCGATCGCGGTCAGCTCGTTGGTGACCCCGGACAGCGCCGATACCACCACCAGCACCCGCGCCCCGGTCTCGTCGGCGCGTTTTTTCGCCAGCGTTCCGATCGTATCCCAGCGATGACGAAGCGACACCGAAGTGCCGCCGAACTTGAGGACGATCCAGCGATCGACGTGGGGGGAAGAGGCCATTTCGTTGTGGGGTCTGATGGAGGGAAAGAGGCCCGGAACGCCGGGCGGAACTTGCGATTCTATGCCAAGCGCCGCGCTGCCGGCGCTTGGCCGCAAGCGTGTGACGCAGGCACGCCCGCCGCCCGCGCCCTGCTTGCTAAGCTTCGCGCTCCCCCGAACCATGATGCAACGACCATGAGCAAACGCCGTTTCCTGCAGCTCGACGTGTTCTCTCCGCGCCCCGGCGCCGGCAATCCGCTGGCGGTGGTGCTGGATGCGCAAGGCCTGGACGACGCCGCCATGCAGGCGATCGCGCGCTGGACGCGGCTGCCGGAGACCACCTTCGTGTTCCCGGCCACGCAAGCGGGCGCCAGCTACGGCATCCGCATGTTCAGTCCGCAGAAGGAAGTGCCGTTCGCCGGCCATCCCAGCATCGGGACCGCGCACGCGGTGCTGGAGTCTGGCATCGCCGTGCCCAAGGACGGCGTCTTCGTACAGGAAGGCATCGCCGGTCTGCTGCCGTTGCGGCTGGTTGCCGACCGTGGCGTACCCAGCATCGCCATCCGCACCCCGCGCGCGCAGGTCGGCGAGATCGCCAATGCCGACGATCCGCGCCTGAGCGCCGCGCTGGCCGGCTGGCCGCTCGGCGCGCAACCACCGGTGCGCATGGACGGCGGCCGCTGCTGGTGGCTGGTCGAAGTCGCCGACGAGGCGGCGCTGCGCAGCCTGACGCCGGATTGGGACGCGATCGCGGCCCTGGCCGAACGTACCGCCAGCATGGGCGTGTTCGCCTATGCGCGGGCCAATGCCCAGGCCTACCAGCTGGCCGTGCGCGCGTTCGTCGGCAATGGCCGTCGCTTCGAGGATGCCGCGTCGGGCGCCGCCAATGCCGTGCTCGCGGCGTGGCTGGATCATCGCGCCGCGCTCCCCGGCCACGATGGCCGCTACGTGGTCAGCCAGGGCCGCGAAGTCGGCCACGACGCCATGCTGACCCTGAGCGTGGACAGCGCCGGCGAGGTCTGGTCCGGCGGCCAGGTGCAGACCGTGATCGAGGGACACATCGACTGGCGTTGATGCGCGGATCGGCATGCCCGCCGGCATCGGCGGCGGGCATGAAGGGATGTCGCTTGCGTCGCGTGCGGCCGCAACCGTGCAAACGGTCGCGGCCGACGACGCCCATGGACGCCTCGCATGAGGCGTCCGCGCCGGTCAGTCGGGCAACACGTCGACGCGGACCCGGATGCGGTCGCCGGGACGCTGCGCGCTGCGGGTGTGGTAGTAGCGGCCGCCGTATTCGTAGGTCACGTCGTAGCCATCCACCCGGTCATAGGTTTCGCTGCGGTAGGCGACCGGTTCGCAGACGCGGACCGAGCCGGTCTGCACGCTGCTGCGGCTGTTGCTGTCGTAGATCGAGCGCCCGGCCAGGCCGCCGACCATGGTGCCGACCGCGGTACCGACGAAGCGGCCGTTGCCGCCGCCGACGCGGCTGCCCAGCAGCGCACCGGCGATGCCGCCGACCACCGTGGCCGCGCTGCGCCCGCCGTCGCTGCCGCGATAGCCGCCGTTGTAATAGCCGTCGCCGCGATAGCCGTTGTCGACGTATTCGCCGGACGCCGGGCGTTCGTAGCAGCGCTCGGTGGTCTCGCGCGGGCCGCGCACCGGCACCAGGATCGGATCGGCACGCACTACGCGGGCGTAGTCGTAGGTGCCGCTGCCCGGATAGCCACGATCGCGATACGTGTCGTAGCGGCCATAGTCCTGCGCAGCGGCGGAACCGACCACGCCCACGGCGAGCGCGGCGGTCAGAAGACGGGTCGAGAGCTTGTTCATGGCGAAGATTCCAAGCGCGTGGATCGCGCAACTGCATGCTCGGCCCGCTCCGGTGAAACAAAACTGAATTGGGGCCGCTCGGCGGCGCCTGTTTAGCGCCGCGACAGCTGTTGTCGCTTGCGGGCGCAGCCATGGCCTGCCACGCAGCGCGGCTGCAACCGTTCCCATCGCCGTGCGCGAAGCGCCGTGCCTGCCAGTCGCACGCAGGCACAGCCTGAGCCATGTCGAAGCGACGGCCTGGCGGCGCGCGCCAGGCCCAGCGCTCAGCCCAGTTCCGCTTCCAGGCTGATCGGCACCGCGCTCAGCGCCTTGGAGATCGGGCAATTCTGCTTGGCGTCTTCGGCCAGCGCGCGGAACTGCGCGGCCTCGATGTTCGGGACCACGGCCTTGAGCTTGAGCCGGATCTGCGACAGCTGCGGACCGCCTTCCATCGACAGATCGACCTCGGCGCGCGTGTCCAGCGCGGTCGGCGGGAAGCCCGCTTCGCTGAGCTTGGCCGACAGCGCCATGGTGAAACAGCCGGCATGCGCGGCAGCGATCAGCTCTTCCGGGTTGGTGCCCTTCTCGTCGCCGAAGCGGCTGCTGAAGGCATAGCGGGTGTGCTGCAACAGCCCGCTCTGCGGCGTGCTCAGCTGGCCCTTGCCGGTCTTGAGATCGCCTTCCCAGTGTGCGGTGGCGTGACGCGAAATACCCATGCGATGCTCCTGCTGGTGGATGAGGCCGGCACCATAGAGCAGGCGGCGTTACGG
>NZ_CAPJ01000322.1 GCF_000331775.1 Xanthomonas translucens pv. translucens DSM 18974 | reverse complement strand
CGCGGCCGCACGCTGCGGGCGATCGCCGCCCATGCCGGCACCACCGCCGCCGCCTTCGCGGCCGCCCAGCATCTGCATCTCGTCGGCGACGATGTCGGTGGAGTACTTCTCCACGCCGTCCTGGCCGGTGTACTTGTCGTAGCGGATCGAGCCTTCGACGTAGACCGAGCTGCCCTTGCGAAGGTACTCGCCGGCGATCTCGCCGAGCTTGCCGAAGAACACCACGCGGTGCCATTCGGTGCGCTCCTGCTGGTTGCCGTCCTTGTCCTTGCGCACGCTGGTGGTGGCCAGGCTGATGCGGGTGATCGCCATGCCGGCCTGGGTGTACTTGGTGTCGGGGTCGTTGCCGAGGTTACCGACGAGGATGACTTTGTTGATGCCGCGGGCCATGGAATTCTTCCGTTCGGGGTGGTGAACCCGCTCTGGCGCGGGCATGTCGGAGAGGGTTGCCAGTTCGGGAACGGGCGATGACAGTGAATTATACCGGGCTGGCGGCGGATATCAGCCCGGCCCCGGTTCAGGCGTAGGACTTGCCCGCACCGGGGGGCCTATAATCCCCGCATTCCCCCTAGTCCGACCGCATGAGCCTCGCCGAAGACCTCCGCCCCGCCCTGGGGCTGCCGCAGATCCAGGCGCTGGCCGCGCCCGACATGAGTGCCGCCGATGCGCTGATCCGCCGCCGCCTGGCCTCGGACGTAGTGCTGATCAACCAGATCGCCGAGCACATCGTCTCCGCCGGCGGCAAGCGCCTGCGGCCGATGCTGGTGATGCTGGCCGGGCGCGCCTGCGCCGGCGGCGGACCGGTGCACCACCAGTTGGCGGTGATCGTCGAATTCATCCACACCTCGACCCTGCTGCACGACGACGTGGTCGACGAATCGGACCTGCGCCGCGGCCGCAGCACTGCCAATGCGCTGTGGGGCAACGCGCCCAGCGTGCTGGTCGGCGATTTCCTGTACTCGCGCAGCTTCCAGCTGATGGTCGAGCTGGACGACATGCAGGTGATGCGGCTGCTCGCCGACACCACCAACCGCATCGCCGAGGGCGAGGTGCTGCAGCTGTTGCACGTGCACAACCCGGATACCGACGAGGCCGCGTACCTGCGGGTGATCGAGCGCAAGACCGCGGTGCTGTTCGCCGCCGGCACCCGGCTCGGGGCGATGGCCTCGGGCGCGTCCGACGACGTGCAGCAGCGCCTGTACGACTACGGCATGCACCTGGGCTATGCGTTCCAGATCGCCGACGACGTGCTCGACTACACCGCCGACGCCGCCGAACTGGGCAAGAACCTGGGCGACGACCTGGCCGAGGGCAAGGCCACGCTGCCGCTGATCCACGCGATGGCGCATGCCGACGCTGCCACCCGCCAGCGCCTGCGCCACATCGTCGAACAGGGCGATGCGGAGGCGATGCCCGAAGTGCTGGCGGCGATCCAGGCCAGCGGCGGACTCGACTACAGCCGCCGCCGCGCCGCCGAATACGCCGCCGCCGCCGAACGCGCGTTGGACGGCCTGCCGGAAAGCGAAGCGGTGGCCGCACTGCGCGGGTTGGCGCGTTACGCGGTCGAACGCAGGCATTGATCCGGCGCGCTGTGCGTGGCGGACCGGATGACACGCCATTGGGCGGTGGAAAGCGGGGATGGGGGATTGGCAGAAGCGGCTTGATCGCGCTTTTACGATCCCGGCATTCGACAGCGGAACGGCTGGTCAGCGCACATCCCTGACCACAAAGCCGTGTGGTTGTTTCGCTGAAGGATAGGACCCGCTTTTGCGAATCCCCCATCCCCAAGCCCTGCTATTGGCCAAACCTTTCCTCGAAGAAATCATGCAACATGCGATAGGCACGCTTGGCTGCGCGCGGGTTGTATTGGCAGCCTGGCGGGCTGTTGGCATCGGCCTCGGCGAAGCAATGCACCGCGCCGCTGAAGTTGACGAACTGCCAGTCGGCGCCGGCGCCGTTCATTTCCTGCTCGAAGGCGGCGATGTCGTCGCGGCTCACGCTCTTGTCGTCGGCGCCGTTGAGCACCAGCAGCGGCGTCTTCGCGCTGCCTGCGGCGGCCGGTGACGGCGTACTCAGGCCACCGTGCAGGCTGACCACGCCCGCCAGCGGCGCGCCGGCGCGGACCAGTTCCAGCACGGTGGTGCCACCGAAGCAGAAGCCGACCGCGCCGATCCGCGCAGCGTCCAGCGGCGCCTTGCCGGCCTGCGCCTTCAGCACTTCGACCGCCTTCAATGCACGCGCGCGCAGCGTCGCCGGATCCTTCTTCAGCGCGCCGGCGAACTGCCCGGCCTCGGCATCGTTGGCCGGGCGCTTGCCCGCGCCGTAGACGTCGGCCAGCAGCACCACGTAATCGTCGCCGGCGAGCTGCTTGGCTTTTTCGATCGCCGAGGCGTTGACCCCGCGCCAGTTCGGCACCATTACCAGGCCCGGGCGCTTGTCGCGGTCGGCATCGTCGTAGACCAGCACGCCGCTGAAGCTGTCCTTGCCGACCTTCCATTCCACCGGCCTGGCCTGCATCGCGGCCAACGCCGGCAACGGCAGCGCCAGGGCCAGGCCCAACACGCCGATCCACCGCATCGAACGAGTGCGCATCGCGTCTCTCCCATCGGAACGAATCGGCAGTCTAGAACGTTTTCTTCCGGCGATTCGCACACTTGCGGGAGCGACTTCAGTCGCGACGGGCTTTATCGGGAGTGCCCGTCGCGGCTGAAGCCGCTCCTACAAAGACCATCATCTCGATCGAAGCCCTCCAGGCACGGCGCCGGATAAGCGGCGTGCGCGCCAACCCGATGCAGGAGCAGACAGCTCAGGCGATGCCCAACCCCGGGATCGCGCTGATCGCCTCCTGGTCGAACCCGGCCAGCTCGGCGAAATGGCGGCCGCGCGCCACGTAATCGCGGTAGGCGCCGAAGCTGGGCGCGCCCGGCGACAGCAGCACCACGCCGCCGCCTGCACCCAGCGCCGCGCGCGCCAACGCGACCGCC
>NZ_CAPJ01000323.1 GCF_000331775.1 Xanthomonas translucens pv. translucens DSM 18974 | reverse complement strand
TGATGGTTTGCTGCGCGTTGGCCGATCCGGCGGCGAATGCTGCCATTACGATCACGGCGCTGTGGAATCTGCGGAAGTTCAAAGACATTGCCATAGTGACGTTCCTCGGGGAGAAATAAGAATGCAGAGATGATGAAGATACGCCGCGCTGGCCATTCAATGGCAACCCGGCTCCACGGCGCGTCATCAATAATTATATTGATTCCCCGAGCGGAAAATCTGGGCGGAACGCGCAAAATCGCAGACAAAAATGGCGCAGTTTCACACTATGCGACTCCCCCTGAATCGCATCACGATCGGGGCCTGGATTACGTGCCGACCAAAATGCTGATCGGGCTACGGCTTCGTCGCCTCAGCGCTGCCGGTGTGGCTGCTGCTGGCACCGCGCGACTACATGTCTTGCTGTAGCACTGCGCCTGTACGCACTCGCGTGCGAATCGGCCGCCGCTCGATCGGCATCCCAATTGTCAAGTGCCGCCCGCTCGGCTATGGTTCCGATCGCGGCCGGGCAACTGCGGCCGCACACCGGGACACGCACGGCACAGCGGTATGCACTGCACGCGGATCCCGCAACGGACTGAGGGTGACGTGCAGTGCCGGCCTGCGTCGGCGTGCGCTGAAGATCGATGCCGTCGCAGTGCGGCGGCGCATGGGGATATCGCGAATGAGGGTTGCACACTGGATCACCGGCCTGTCGCTCCTGCCTGCCGTGCTGGCGGCGGCCACGGCCATGGCGCAGCAGGCGCAGAACTGCCCGCAACTGCCGCCGCAGTCCAATCTGCAGTGGAGCGAGCGCAACGACAAGGGATTCATCGTGTGCCGCGCGACGGCCGCCGACGGCCGCCAGGTGCTGGGCATGATGCTGACCTCGCGCGACCCGAACATCCCGCTGGCGCGCAACCTGCGCGAAGAGAAAGGCAGCATCGCCGGCGAGAGCATGCACTGGTACCGGCCCGACCTGGGCGGCGTGAACGCGCCGGGCCTGGCCTCGCGCCGGGTGACCGTGGTCGAGCTGAGCAAGAACCACTACGCGCAGGTGTGGATCGACGCCAGTGATGTGCAGGAACTGCAATCGCTGCAGTCGCTGGTGCAGGGCCTGGACATGCGCACGACCAGCGTGGCGCTGGATCGCTGAGCCAGGCAACGTCCTTTGTAGGAGCAACGGTCTTCAGCCGCGACGAGCGCAGTGGTGTTCCGAACGGGTATGCAGTCGGGACTGACGTCCCTCCCACAAGCGGCCTTGCCGCTCCGCGGCGCCGTTGGAACCCTTGTGGGAGCGACGTCAGTCGCGACGAACGCAGCGGCGGGCCTTCAGGCTTCAGAAGTTGTCGCGGCTGAAGCCGCTCCTACAGTGCACCCAGCAGACGCTCCGCAAGCCGCTTCCTACAGGTTTCATGGCGTGTCGATCAACATCCCAAGCCGCTGCAACCGCCCTTCCTGGAAATCGACGAAGGCCTGCATCGGCGCCTCGCGCGTGTTCACCACGCACGGCCCGTGACGCGCCACCGGTTCGCGCAGCGGGCGGCGGGCGACCAGGATCGGCCGTGCGCCCACAGCGCTGGCTTGCAGCTGCAGCAGATCGCCGCCGCCGAGCACGGCCAGGGGGCTGCGCCAGCAGCGCGCGTGGCCCTCGCCCAGCGTCGCGGACTACGACCAAAGTACTAGGGCCATTCCCTGCCCCGGCATTGACCCCCCAGGCCATCGGGGCGACCCTTGCGGAAATATTGTGGGGGAGCGATCTGCATGAAAGGGTTTTCCAAACTGGCCTGGGCCGCGCTCGCGATGCTGGCGGCGTTCTGCCTGGGCACCATCGCCCTGCGCCGCGGCGAACACATCAACGCGCTGTGGATCGTGGTCGCCGCGGTCTCGATCTACCTGATCGCGTATCGCTTCTACAGCCTGTTCATCGCCACCAAGGTGATGCAGCTGGACCCCACCCGCGCCACGCCCGCCGTGCTCAACAACGACGGCCTGGACTACGTGCCGACCAACAAGCACGTGCTGTTCGGCCACCATTTCGCCGCCATCGCCGGCGCCGGGCCGCTGGTCGGGCCGGTGCTCGCCGCGCAGATGGGCTACCTGCCCGGCCTGCTGTGGCTAGTGGTCGGCGTGGTGTTCGCCGGCGCGGTGCAGGATTTCGTGGTGCTGTTCCTGTCCAGCCGCCGCAACGGCCGTTCGCTCGGCGACCTGGTGCGCGAGGAGATGGGCCAGATCCCAGGCACCATCGCCCTGTTCGGCGCGTTCCTGATCATGATCATCATCCTGGCGGTGCTGGCGATGGTGGTGGTCAAGGCGCTGGCGGAGAGTCCGTGGGGCATGTTCACGGTGATCGCGACGATGCCGATCGCGATCATGATGGGCGTGTACATGCGTTACATCCGCCCCGGCAAGATCGGCGAGATCTCGATCGTCGGGCTGATCCTGCTGCTGGCCGCGATCTGGTTCGGCGGCAAGGTCGCCGCCGATCCGACCTGGGGCCCGGCCTTCACCTTCACCGACGTGCAGATCACCTGGATGCTGATCGGCTACGGCTTCGTCGCCTCGGTGCTGCCGGTGTGGCTGTTGCTGGCACCGCGCGACTACCTGTCCACCTTCCTCAAGATCGGCACCATCATCGCCCTTGCCATCGGCATCCTGGTGGTCATGCCCGACCTGAAGATGCCGGCGCTGACCCAATACGCGCACAACGGCATGGGCCCGGTGTGGACCGGCGGCATCTTCCCGTTCCTGTTCATCACCATCGCCTGCGGCGCGGTGTCCGGCTTCCATGCCCTGATCGCCTCCGGCACCACGCCCAAGCTGCTCGCCAACGAAGGCCATATGCGCTACATCGGCTACGGCGGCATGCTGATGGAATCGTTCGTCGCGGTGATGGCGCTGGTCGCCGCCTCGATCATCGAACCAGGCGTGTATTTCGCGATGAACGCGCCGGCGTCGATGGTCGGTAGCGACGTGGTCGCGGTCGCGGCGAAGGTCAGCGAATGGGGCTTCGCGATCACCCCCGAGGTGCTTGAGGCCACCGCGCGCGATATCGGCGAGACCACCCTCCTGGCCCGCGCCGGCGGCGCGCCGACCCTGGCGGTGGGCATCGCGCAGATCCTGCACCAGCTGTTGCCGGGCGAGGACATGATGGCGTTCTGGTACCACTTCGCGATCCTGTTCGAGGCACTGTTCATCCTCACCGCGGTCGATGCCGGCACCCGCGCCGGGCGCTTCATGCTGCAGGACCTGCTCGGCAACTTCATCCCGGCCTTGAAGAGGACCGAATCGTGGAGCGCCAACATCATCGCCACCGGCGGCTGCGTGGCGCTGTGGGGCTACCTGCTGTACACCGGGGTGAAGGATCCCTACGGCGGCATCCGCACGCTGTGGCCGCTGTTCGGCATCTCCAACCAGATGCTCGCCGGCATCGCGCTGATGCTGGGCACGGTGGTGCTGTTCAAGATGAAGCGCGACCGCTACGCCTGGGTCACCATCGTGCCGGCGCTGTGGCTGCTGCTCTGCACCACCTATGCCGGGCTGATCAAGATCTTCGACCCGAATCCGGCGCAGGGTTTCCTGGCGCAGGCGCACAAGTTCCAGGACGCGATCGCCAGCGGCACCCTTACCGCCCCGGCCAAGACCGTGCCGCAAATGCAGCAGATCGTCACCAACGCCTACGTCAACACCGGGCTGACCGCGCTGTTCCTGTTCGTGGTGTTCTCGATCCTGATCTATGCGGTCAAGACCATCCTCACCGCGCGCCGCAACCCGCAGCGCAGCGACAGGGAAACCGCGTACGTGGCGCTGCAGCCGCACCAGATGGCGGACATCTGATGACGACCGAACTGATTCCGGTCGGGCACTACCAGGCGCATCGCCGGCTATGGCGGCGCCTGGTGCAGACCGCGCGGCTGTGCTGCGGCATTCCCGACTACGACAACTACGTGCGCCACGTGCTGGAGAAGCACCCCGACCGTCAGCCGATGGACTACAAGACCTTCTTCCGCGAGCGCCAGGAAGCGCGTTATGGCGGCAAGAGCGGGTTTCGCTGTTGTTGAAAGGCCGGGAGTGGGGATTGGGGATTGGCAACGGCGGGAGTGCGGTGCCTGAGGGCATCGCAGCTGCGGCGCGTGTCACGACACTTCGGTGCGCGAGCATGCGCTCAGACATGCTTTGAACACGCGCCACTCCGTGTAGGAGCGGCTTCAGCCGCGACAGGCAGCACGGCGAAGACACGCACCGCGAATGGCGAGACGCTGTCCGGAGCGGCTTTTTCCGTCCGCCACGCTCCGCGGCAAGGTCCCAGCGAGCGGACAGCCCCGGCTCTGCGTTTGTGCGTCGCCGCCACCCGGCAGCGCGACCTCCCGATCGAAACTACGCCGCCGCGTGCACCAGTTCCGCATAGACCTGCGGCAACTGCCGCATGTGCTCCATCACCGCGGCCACGCCGAGGTGACGCAGGGTTTCGGCGTGGCCCGGCGGGATATGCGCCGCGCCGGTGAAACCGATCACGGTCATGCCCGCGGCCAGCGCGGCACTGGCGCCGGTGGCGCTGTCCTCGATCACCAGGCACCGCGACGGCGCCACGCCCAGCGTGTGCGCGGCCAGCAGATACACGTCCGGCGCCGGCTTCGGCCGCGCCACCATGTCTGCGCTGAAGATGTGGCCGTTCACCCGCTCGGTCAGGCCGGCGCGTGCCACCGACGCCACCACGCTGTGGCGCTGGCTGTTGGAGGCGACCGCCAGCGGCAGTGGCAGCGCCATCAAGGCGTCGCGCACCCCGTCGATTGCCTGCACCTCGGCGGCGATCAAGGCTTCCGAACGCCGCTGGATCTGCTCGAACAGGCCCGGCGGCAAGGCCACCGCGAAATGCCGCTGCACCCGCTCCACGATCTCGCGCGCGGTCTGGCCGAAACTGCCGGCGAGGTAGGCCTCCAGTTCGGCCAGCGGCACGTAGGCGCCCAGCGCATCGAACATGACCCGGTCGGCCAGCACCTCGCTGTCGACGAGCACGCCGTCGCAGTCGCTGATCAGCAGCTCGAAAGGGGATGCGGTCATCGCAAGGGCCTCGGCATAAACCCGCATTATGCCAAGTTGCGCATGTATGCCGCCTGCGTGCGGCAGCGCCGATGCGCGCGCTTGGCCGCGGTCGGGCGACGCCCCGCTCCCGGCGCGAACCTGCGTTTCGCGTTGATCGGCCTTGCGCCGCGCATGGCCCCGCCATGCAGGTCGCGCGCGCTTTGTCACAAAACCTTACCGAACCGGCGCCGGACAGCTGCTAGCATCGGTCGCGGTGGCAAGGAACGTCGCCACCGGCAACAGGAACGCGAACAGGAAAGGAGCCCTCCATGCGCAAGCAGTTCCCCGCCCTGATCGCGCTTGCGACCTCGATGTCCATCTCGGTCTCATGCGCCGCCCCACCCGGCGCCAAGGAGCACTCTGCCATGTCAGCCACGCTGCAGGATCACTCGGTCGCGTTCCGCGATCCCCATCTCCTCGACATCGCCGCCGCCGTCGCGCGCGGCGATGCCGCCCGTATCGCTGCGCTCGCGCCGGGCGTGGACTTGTCCGCGCACGGCGACCAGAACGTCACCCTGCTCGAATATGCGATCTGGCACGAACAGCCGCGCGCGCTCGGCGCCTTGCTGGACGCCGGCGCGAACCCGGCCGAACCGGGCATGGACCAGGAAACCGTGGTGCACATGGCGGCGATGGCCAAGGATCCCAAATACCTGAAGCTCCTGCTGCAGCACGGCGCGCCGGTGGATCCGGTCAGCGCGCGCGGCCACTGGACGCCGCTGTTCCGCGCGCTGCAGAGCAAGCGCGACGAACAGATCCAGCTGCTGCTGCAGGCCGGCGCCGATCCGCACCGGGTCGATGCCAGCGGCAACTCGCTGCTGCACCTGGCCGCGCAGAGCAGCGCCGGCAATCCGTGGGTGCTGAAACTGCTGCAGGCCGGCGTCGATCCGGGCCTGCGCAACGCGCAGCAGAAGACCTTCCAGGCGTATTTCTTCGCCACGCCCGAGCGCCTGCTCAACAGCACCGCGCAGCAGACCCGCGCCGCGGTACGCGACTGGTTGAGCGCCCACGCCATCCCCCTGGAAGCGACCCGCTGAGGCGGCTGTTCGCACCACACGCAAGGAGCCGCGCATGAGCCAGAACGATCTCCCCGACAACGCCGCGTCCGCGCCCTTCGGCGAGGCCGTCCGCGGCCAGCAGCCGCAGGCGGTGGACGCGCAACTGCCCACCCTGCTGCAGGACCTGTACGTCACCGCGGGCCAGCGCCGCGTCGGCGGCGCGGAAAGTTTCGCGCCACTGCCCGGCGGCTGGACTCGCCTGGACGACGGCGCCGTGCAACGTGCCGGCATCGACCCGAGCATGCTGCACGACGCCAAGAGCGGCTTCGACGCCGCGTTCTACCGCAACCCGCAGGGCAACGTGGTGCTGGCGTTCTGCGGCACCGACGAAGGCAAGGACTGGAAGCACAACATCGGCCAGGGCCTGGGCTTTGGCGACGCGCAATACGCCGCGGCGATCCAGCTCGGCAGCCAGGCCAGGCAGGCCTTCGGCCAGGAGCTGATGATCTCCGGGCATTCGCTCGGCGGCGGCCTGGCCGCGGCCGCGGCGATGGTCAACGATGTGCCGGCGGTCACCTACAACGCCGCCGGCGTCAACGACCGCACGCTGGAGCGCGCAGGCCTGGATGCGTCCGCGGCCAAGGCTTATGCCGCCGACGGCCTGATCCGCGGCTACCACGTCAAGAACGAACTGCTGACCCATCTGCAGGAAGACAGCATCCCGCTGAAGTGGGCGCTGCCCGACGCCGCCGGCCATCAGATCCAGTTGCCGGACCCGGATCCGCTGTCGTTCGGCCAGCGCCTGCTGCCAGGGAGGATGCTCAAGCATCGCCTGGACCTGCACGGCATCGATTCGGTGATCAAGGCGCAGGACCTGGCATCGCCTAGCCACGCGCAGACCCGGGAACGCACGCTGCCCACCGGCAGCCGCCTGTTCAACGACGCGGTGGTGCAACTGGACGGGCAGCGCGAGCGGCTCGGCCTGCACGACGATGCGCAGTTCCTCAACACCGCCGCCAGCATCGCCGCGCGCGCGGGCAACGACGGGCTGCAGCGCATCGACCAGCTGCTGCCCAGCCGCGACGGCGACCGCCTGTTCGCGGTGCAGGGCCACGCCGACGACCAGGCGCACATGCGCAGCCAAGTGCAGACCGCGGCAGCGGCCAGCGAACCGGCGCAGGCCAACATCGGCCAGTTGCAGCAGCAGAATTTGCAGGCGAACGTGCCGCAGCAGGAAGAGCAGCAGCGCCGGGTCGCGCTGCAGCAGTAAGGCGCACGCAATCCCCCTGTAGGAGCGGCTTCAGCCGCGACAGGATCTATCGGTAAAGCCCGGTCGCGGCTGAAGCCGCTCCTACAGGGTTGGTGACAGAGTTGGTGACGGTGCGCTAGCCCACGCCCGCCATCGCGCGCAAGGTGATCCCGACCAGGTACGCCAGATAGGTGCCGGTGGCATAGCCCATCGTGCCCAGCAGCACGCCGACCGGCGCCAACGCCGGGTGGAACGCGGCGGCCACCACCGGCGCCGAGGCCGGTCCGCCGACGTTGCTCTGCGAGCCGATCGCAAAATAGAAGAACGGCACCCGCAGCAGCTTGCCCAGCGCCAGCAACAGCAGGATGTGCACGCACAGCCAGATCAGCCCGAGCAGGAAGATCCATGGTCGGTCGAACAGCGCCAGCAGGTCCATCTGCATGCCGATGCAGGCGATCAGGAAATACAACAGCAACGAGCCGATGCGCGAGGCACCGGCCCCCTCCAGCGTGCGTGCGCGGGTGAAGCTCAGCAGCAGGCCGATCGTGGTGGACAGCACCACCACCCATACGAACGGCGCGCCGAGGCTGAACTGCCTGGCCCAGGCGACGTTGGCCGCGAACCAGGCCGCGGTCGGCGCCGCGATCGCATGCGCCAGGCCGACCGCACCGAACGCGAGGCCGACGATCAGCATCAGGTCGGTGAGGCTGGCGACGCGTTCGTGCTGCGCCTGGAACTGCGCGATGCGCTGTTTCAGATCGTCGATGCCGCGGGTGTCGGCGCCGCTGCGCGCATCGATCGCCGCCGCGCGCGGGGCGAGGAAGATCAGCACGGCCATCCACACATAACCGACGCCGACATCGACCACCGCGAACTGGCCGAAGGTGGTGGCATCGACGTCGAACACTTCGCGCATGGCCAGCATGTTGGCGCCGCCGCCGATCCAGCTGCCGGCCAGTGCGGCCATGCCGGCCCAGGTGTCGCCGGCCACCGTGGCCGGATGCAGCCAGCGCATCAGCTGGAACGCGACCACCGCACCGAGCATGATGCTGAAGGACGCGCCCAGGTACATCGCCACCAGCGTCGGCCCCAGGCGCAGAATGCCTTTCAGGTCGACGGTGAGGGTCAACAGCACCAACGCCGCCGGCAGCAGCAGGTCGCGCGCGACCGGGTCGTACAGGCGGTTGTGCTGCCCGTCGATCAGCCCGACGGTGTTGTAGATGCCGGGAATCAGGTAGCACAGCAACAGCACTGGCACCACGCCGTAGAAGCGCTTCCAGAATCCGCGCGGCCGCGCCGCGGTCCAGAACACCGCGCCGAGGGTGGCCGCGATCAGGCCGAAGATGATGATGTCGTTGTGGATCATCGGGAAATCGGGACTCGGGACGGGGGACTCGGGACTCGTAAAAGCAAAGCCGGATGGAGCGACTCACTCACACATGAGACCCGTCCCGAGTCCCGAGTCCCGAGTCCCGAGTCCCGAGTCCCGAGTCCCGAGTCCCGAGTCCCGAGTCCCGAGTCCCGAGTCCCGAGTCCCGAGTCCCGAGTCCCGAGTCCCGGCCTCACTGCCCGATATACTGCTTCAACCACCCATTCACCGTGTCGTGCCACAGGATGCTGTTCTGCGGCTTCAGCACCCAGTGGTTCTCGTCCGGGAAGTACAGGAACTTGGAGGCGATGCCCTTGCGCTGCAGCGCGCTGAACGCGGCCAGGCCCTGCTCCACCGGGATGCGGAAATCCTGCTGGCCGTGGATCACCAGCATCGGCACCTTCCACTTGTCCACGTGCAGCACCGGGTTGAACGTCTCGTAGCCGGCCGGGTTCTGCCACGGCGTGCCGCCGTTCTCCCACTCGCTGAACCACAGTTCCTCGGTGGCGTAGCCCATGGTGCGGTTGTCGAACACGCCGTCGTGGTCGACCAGGCACTTCCACGGCTGGTTCCAGTTGCCGGCCATCCAGTACACCATGTAGCCGCCGTAGCTGGCGCCCAGCGCGCAGGCCTTGTCGCCGTCGAGGAACGCGTACTGCTGCTGCGCCGCGGCCCAGCCCTTCTGCAGGTCTTCCAGCGGGCGGTCGCCCCAGTGCTGGCTGATCGCGTCGGTGAACGCCTGGCCGTAGCCGGTGGAGCCGTGGAAATCGATCATCACCACCGCGTAGCCCTGGCCGGCATAGGTCTGCGGATTCCAGCGATTGCTCCAGCCATTGCCGAAGCTGCCCTGCGGGCCGCCGTGGATCAGGAATGCGACCGGATAGCGCTTGCCGGGCTGGTAGTTGTACGGCTTGACCACGTAACCGTGCACGGTCTCGTCGTTCCAGCCCTTGAACTGGAACTGCGCGTAGTCGCCGAAGGCCACGTCCGGCAGCTGTTCGCCGGCGCTGGCGGTGATCGCGCGCGGATGCTGGCCATCGGCGTCGGCGACGAACACCTGGTCGCCGCTCTTGAGGCTGTTGAGGGTGTAGGCCAAGGTGCTGCCGGCGAGCACCGGCGCACCGACGTGGCCGTCGGCGACCACGGTCGCGACCTTGCCGCTGGCGACATTCACCGCGAACAGCGGATGCTGGCCGATGTCGTCGGCGGTGGTGTAAACGGTGCCGCCGTCGGCCGAGAGCACGATCTCGCCGGCCGAACGATCCCACTGCGGCGCGATCTCGCGGGTCTTGCCGCTGGCCACGTCCATCGCCATCAGCCCGAAGCGGTCGGCTTCGAAGCCGGGGCGTTTCATCGCGCGGTAGTACAGGGTCTTGCCGTCGGCGGAGAACACCGGGCCGGCGTCCCAGGCGCGGTTGGCCGCGGTCAGGTTGACCGGCGCGGCCTTGCCCGCCGCATCCAGCCGGTACAGGTCGAAGTTGGTGGACCACGGCTCCTCGCGCCCGGCCACGCGCACGCTGGCGACCAGCGACTGCCCGTCCGGCGCCCAGGTGTAGTCCTCGCTGCCGCCGAAGGGCTTGGACGGGATGTCGCCCGCCAGGGTCACGCTGATCGCCGAGGCGCCGAGCACCGGCTTGGCCTTGGCGTCGCCGGGCAGCGGCGCGACGAACAGGCTGTTGCGGCGGCCGTCGTTCCAGGTGTCCCAATGGCGCACGAACAATTGGTCGAACACCACGCCGCTGGCCTTGGCGTTCTTCTTCGCGTCCAGGCGCTTCTGCGTGCAGCCCAGGTCCGAGCCGCAGTCCTGGAACACGCCGGCGCTGAAGGCGACGCGGTCGCCATGCGGCGCGACGTGGTAGCTGTCCACGTCCAGCGCGAAGTCGGTGAGCTGGCGCGGCGCGCCGCCGGCCAGCGGCAGCGCGTACAGCTGCTGGCGGCCGGACTTGGCGCTTAGGAAGTACACGGTCTTGCCGTCGGCCGACAGTTCCGGCGCATTGACGTTCCAGCCGTCCGGGGTCAGCCGCTTCGGCGGCGCCGCATCGCGGGTGCGCAGATTGCGCAGCCACAGCCCGGTGCTGGCCTTGTCGCTGGCCTTGTCCACCTGCCGCTTGGCGAAGATCAGCGTGCCGCCATCGGGCGTCAGCAGCGGCGAGGACACCCGGTCCAGCGCCACCATGTCGCGGACGTCGAAACCGCGGGTCGCCGCCAGCGCAGGCAGCGCGGTCAGCAGGCACAGGGGCAGCAAGGCGTAGCGCAAGGTCATCGGGTGTCTCCGGAAGACGGCTAAACGTCGATGGTAGGTGGGCGGGTGGGCGCGGCGCAAAGGCATGAAGTCATGGGGGGGCCGGGACTCGGGACTCGGGACTCGGGACTCGGGACTCGCAGGAGCATCGGCGCTGCGTCTTTCTTTGCAAGGGTGCAGCGACGCTGGCTTGCATACGACTGTGCCGTGCTGCCGCAGCGCTGCAGTGCTTGCGTGCAAGGCACGCAACGTCGATCTGCGAGGTGGCGCTGGATGTTGCGAAGACGCTGCCTAGTGCGTCGCCCATCACCTCGCCGCCATCGAAAACGCGAAGCCCGGCGCGTGGCCGGGCTTCATGCATTGCGGGGCCGAGGTGTGCGCCTGCTTACGCGGACGGCGGCGCGGTCGGCTCGCCCTTCTTGCCGGTGCGATACAGCAGCCAGCCGACGAAGGCGAGCAGGACCAGGCCGTACCACTGGTTCAGATGGAAGGCCGCAGGTAGCGCCAGCACGTCGGCATGGCCGGAAACCACGATCGGCACGGCGATGGCGATGCCCATCAGCGCCTCGCCGGTGATCAGGCCGGCGGCGAACAGCGTGCCCGGACGGTGCACGCGGTCGCGGCCTTCCTCGTCGTCGGCGCGGATCTTGTGGAAGCGCTCGACCAAGTAGGTGATCAGCCCGCCGAGGAAGATCGGCACCATCAGTTCCAGCGGCAGATAGATGCCGATCGCCGCGGCCAGCACCGGCACGCGGAAGCGCTTGCCGGTGCGCTTGAGCCATTCGTCCAGGGCGATGATCGCCGCACCGACGCCGGCGCCGATCGCGATCATCGTCCACGGCAGTTCGCCGCCGAACAGGCCCTTGGCCACCGAGGCCATCAGCGTCGCCTGCGGCGCGGCCAACGAGTTCGGATGCTCCGGCGTCGCCGCGCCAATGCCGTAGGCCTGGGCCAGCAGGTTCAGCACCGGCGCCATGATCAGCGCGCAGGAGAACGCGCCGATGGCCAGCATCAGCTGCTGCTTCCACGGTGTGGCGCCGACCAGGTAACCGGCCTTCAGATCCTGCAGGTTGTCGCCGCCCACCGCTGCAGCGCAGCACACCACAGCGCCGATCATGATCGCGGCGACCGCGCCGATCGGCGAGTCGCGCCCGAGCAGCAGCACCAGCACTGCCGAGGCGAACAGGATGGTGGAGATGGTGATGCCCGACACCGGATTGTTCGACGAACCGATCAGCCCGGCCAGGTAGCCGGACACCGACACGAACAGGAAGCCGGCGACGATCATGATGATGGTCATCGGAATGCTGACGTGCCACTGGCCGACGATCGCCTGGTACAGGCCCAGCAGCGGCAGCGTGCACAGCAGCAGCGCCACCAGCATCCACTTCATCGGCAAGTCGCGGTCGGTCTCGGCGACCACCGTGCCGGCGGTGCTCTTGCGCGCGGCGGCGAAGCCGCTCTTGACCCCGGACAACAGCGACTTGCGCAGCGAGAACAGCGTCCACACGCCGCCGATCAGCATCGCGCCCACGCCCAGGTAGCGCACCTTGGCCGCCCAGATGCCGAACGCGGCCTCGGCCGCCGGCGCGGTGACCAGGCTCTGCGCCAGCGCCGGGTCCGAACCCATGAAGAACTGCTGGTACAGCGGAATGGCGATATGCCAGGACAGGATCGAGCCGGACAGCACCACGATGCCGACGTTGAGCCCGACGATGTAGCCGACGCCGAGCAGCGCCGGCGACAGGTTGGTGCCGACGTAGCCGACCAGCTTGCTGCTGCCCAGGTAGGTGGCCTGCGCCCAGGTGTCGGGAATCACTTTCAGGCCGCTGGCCGCGGCCAGCTTGACCAGCCCGCCGATGCTCGCCGACAGCGCCAGGATCTTCAGTCCCGGTCCCGGGTTCGCGCCGGCCTTGAGCACTTCGGCCGCGGCCTTGCCCTCGGGGAACGGCAGCGGATCCTCGACGATCATCGAGCGCCGCAGCGGCACCGAGAACAGCACCCCGAGCAGGCCGCCCATGCCGGCGATGCCGAGCACCCACCAGTACTTGAAGTCCGGCCAGTAGCCCATGATCACCAGCGCCGGGATGGTGAAGATGACCCCCGCGGCGATCGACGAACCGGCCGAGGCGCCGGTCTGCACGATGTTGTTCTCCAGGATGGTGCCGCCGCCGAGCAGGCGCAGCACGCCCATCGACACCACCGCCGCCGGGATCGCGGTGGCGATGGTCAGGCCGGCGAACAATCCCAGGTAGGCATTGGCGGCCGACAGCACGACGGCCAGCACGATCGCCAGCACGACCGCGCGGAAAGTGAGCTGACGCGGCGCAGCAGCGTTGTTCATGGTGACCCCTGAAACGACAAAAACGTTTTCCACGCTAGCGTCTGGGGCTGGGCAAGTCCAGCATCCCGCCGCCCAGCTTTTGGCACATGTCTGGGAGGCGAGGATTGGGGATTGGGGATTCGTAGATGCAGCATCGCCCCGGCAGCCGATGGTCAGCCCCACACCCACCGGGAGAGGGGTTGGGGGCGAAGCCTCGCGCTGTTTCGATCCCACGCGGCTGCGCCCGCACCCTCATCCGCACCTTCGGGGCACCTTCTCCCGGTGGGAGAAGGAGGTGCCTCGCCACGCTGCCGCGACGCAACCAATCCCCACCTGCACGCCTATACTCCGCCGCTGCTCTTGCCACCCAGGCCAGCCGTGTCCGCCACCGCCCTTTCCGCCCGCGACGCGCGCGACGATTTCCTCGGCCACCCCAAGGGCGTCTACGTCTGCTTCTTCACCGAGATGTGGGAGCGCTTCTCCTTCTACGGGATGAAGGCGCTGCTGCTGCTGTATCTGACCAAGTACCACCTGTTCGGCGACAAGGCCGGGCTGGACCTGCTCGGCGCCTATGGCGGGCTGGTGTACTGCGTGCCGGTGATCGGCGGCCTGCTCGCCGACCGCTGGCTGGGCATGCGCAAGGCAGTGGTGTTCGGCGGCATTCTGCTGGTGCTCGGCCACGCCGGCATGGCCTTCGAGGGCCACGCCGCCACCCGGGTCGCCGGCGTGGTGGTGCGCGATACCGCGTCGCTGGGCGTGACCTACCTGTCGCTGGCGCTGATCATCATGGGCGTGGGCTTTCTCAAGCCGAACATCTCCACCATCGTCGGCAAGCTGTATGCGCACGACGATCCGCGCCGCGACTCCGGCTTTTCGCTGTTCTACGCCGGCATCAACCTCGGCGCGCTGTTCGCCTCGCTGGTGTGCGGCTTCCTCGGCGAAGCCTACGGCTGGCGCTACGGTTTCGGCGCCGCCGGGATCGGCATGCTGCTCGGCCTGGGCATGCTCCTGTGGGGCCAGAAATACCTGCACGGCCATGCCGAGCCGGCGCAACCGGCGCTGCTGCGCCAGCGCGTGGCCGGGCTGCCGCGCGAAGGGGCGATCTACCTGGGCGCGGTGCTCGGCGTGCTGCCGGTGGCCTGGCTGATGTGGGCCGCGGCCAACGGCGCCTTCAGCCTGGGCGGCGAGATCTCGCTGGCCTTGCTGCTGATGCTGCTGGTGCTCGGCGGCGTGCTGCTGTGGTTCGCCTGGTTCACCGGCACCCAGTGCACGCCGGTGCAGCGCCAGCAGATGATCGCGCTGATGGTGCTGATCGCGATGGCGCTGGTGTACTTCACCCTGTACGAGCAGACCTACGGCTCCTGGGTCACCTTCACCGACCGGCTGATGACCAAGGACATCGTGCCGTCGCTGGTGATCCGCGACGGCACGCCGCTGCCATGGTCGATCGCCTCGCTGCTGCTGGCGCCGCTGGGCTTCGTCGCCGCGGCGTCGCTGTCCGACCGCAACCCCACGTCTGCCGCGCCGCGCCTGCTGTTCATCGCGGTCAGCGTGCTGATGCTGCTGCTCCTGGTCCGCGACTGCCTGGTGCTGCCGCAGACCGCCGGTTCGCTGACCTACCTGGGCGCACTGTTCCTGGTACTGCTGGCGCCGCTGTTCGCCGCACTGTGGGCGTGGCTGGAACGGCGCGGCCTGGAGCCGTCCAAGCCGGCCAAGTCGGCCATGGGCCTGTTGTTGGCCGGGGTGTCGTTCGTGCCGCTGGCGCTGGCCGCGCAACAGGTCGGCGCCAGCGGGCAGATGGCCAGCGTGTGGTGGCTGGTGCTGGCCTATCTGGTGCTGGAAGCGGGCGAGATGTGCCTGTCGCCGGTCGGGCTATCGGCGGTGACCCAGCTCGCGGTGCCGCGCGTGGTCAGCCTGATGATGGGCACCTGGTTCCTGGCCACGGCGTTCTCTGAGGCGCTGGCCGCGCTGTTCGGCAAGCTCGCCGCGATCGATGTGCCGGACGGCGAAACGCTGAACATCGCCGATGCCGCCGGCAAGTACGCGCACCTGTTCTGGCTGATGCTGTGGATCGGCGTGGGCTGCGCGGTGCTGGCCTTCGTGGCCGCGCCGCTGCTGCGGCGGATGATGCACGGGGTGCGCTGAGCGTCGGCACCGTCGTCGCTACGCGCGAGGCGCGGCCCGAGCGTGCGTCGGGCCGCGGATCGGCTTTCGCGGCTTGCAGGTGCTGATGCGCTTGCAGCGCATCAGCACCGTGGAACTAGCGCGCAGGTGCAGGTGCAGCCTGCGCACCGCCAAGCGAGCGGCTCAGGAACGCCAGTCGCCTGGTATAGAACTCACGGCGGTGTTCCTCTGTGTAGAAGCCATGGCCCTCGGTGGGGACGTACAGCGTCTCCACCGGCACCCCAGCCTTCTTCAGCGCCGCCTCCATCTTCTTGGAATGCTCGATCGGCGCGGTTTCATCCTCGCCGCCCGCGGCGATGAACACCGGCACCTTGCTCTTGTCGGCCAGGTTCACCGGCGACACTGCCGCCAGTTCGCTGCCCGCCCCCATCCATTCGCGCAGGAAGTTCTGACTCGAGTCGCGCTTCTGAGCATCGCCCCTGACATACATCATCGGCAAGTCGTAGACGCCGACATCGCCGGCCGCGCAGCGGTACAGCGATGGCTCCCTGGCAACCCCCATCAACAACGCATAGGCACCGTAGCTGGCGCCGTACATGCAGATGCGCGCAGGATCGGCGATCCCTCGGGCAATCGCCCAACGCGTAGCGTCGGTCACATCCTTCGCCACGGTGTCGAACAGGTAGAACTCTCCCGGATTGCGTCCGGATTGCACCTGCACCAGGTTGAGCCGGCCATCGCGGGTACTGGAGATCACATAGACCGCCTGCCCCGGGAACGCCGCTTCCAGCGAGCGCTGGGTCTTGGCCTCGGGCGAGGTCGGGTCGAAGAACAGGCTGCGCGGCTTGTCGGCCAGCACCTGGATCCCCACCGGGATACGGGTGCCGTGGCGATACATGATCCGGTACCGATCGGCCAGGGCATCGCGCGCCATTTCCTTGCGTTCGTTGCTGTCCACATTCCAGGCCACGATCGCGTCGCTGCCCTTGTCCTGCTGGACCTGCAGATACGCAGTGCGCCCGTTTTCGGAAAAGCCGATCGGCCACTCGGCGTGATGGCTGAGGTTCTGGTCGTTGAGCAGGCGCCAGTCGCCGCCTTGCGCATCGCGGTAAAACAGCTTGTCGGCATTGTCCGCGTCGGCAAGTGAACGCCTGCGCCTGCCGCGCACGCAAAATTCCTTGCATATGTGAGGATTTTTGCCGAAATCCATTCACCGCAATGGAAATCCTTACGAAAATAAGGATTTACCAGTGGGTCCTGATGATCGAAAGGATTTATCCAAATATTCCTTACGATCGACAGGATAAGATCGGTAAGATGGGCTGGATGCGGTGAATCCGCACGAGAATGAGGATTTCACAATGAAGATCAGGCTGGACAACGCGGAAGCACTGGGTCCACTGGTCAAGGCCATGCGCAAGCACCAGGGCTTGCGCCAGGACGCCACTGCCGAAGGCATCGGCGTGAGCGAGAACTTCCTGGCCAAGGTCGAGCGCGGCAGCGGCACGGTGCAATGGGGCAAGCTGTTCGCCGTGTTGTCCGAATTGGGCCTGCACGTCGAGATCGATGTTCCCGACAGCGTCATGGACGCGTCCAACCAGCGCAAGCGGGCGCGCACGCGATGAGCCGGCCGCCGCAGCGCCTGCACGACGCCATCGGCGTCACTGTCCTGGACGGCCTGCACTATCCGCAGCGCAGTTTGCTGGCCAGCATCGGCACCCAACGCGTCGGCACGCTCTCCGAATACGCCAACCTGTGGAAATTCACCTACGCCCCGGCGTGGCTGGCCAGTGCCGACCGCTTCGCCTTGGCGCCAGGTTTGCCGTTGCAGGAGGGCGAGATCCAGGACGGGTCCTCCTTCCGTCCGGTGCAATGGTATTTCGACAATCTCCTGCCGGAAGAGGCGCAGCGGCAGTTGATGGCGGCCGATGCCGGGATCCCCGGCGCGGACGCCTTCGCATTGCTGTCCTACTACGGTGCGGAATCGGCAGGTTCGCTGACGCTGCTGGCGCCCGGCAAATCCCTTGAACCGGGCGGCATGGCCGAGCTGTCCGATGCGCAGCTTTCAGCGCGCATCCGCAATCTGCCGCATCACTCGCTGGCCGCTGGCGCCGCAAAGCGCATGTCGCTTGCTGGCGCCCAGCACAAGCTGGCCGTCATCGAACGCGACGGATACTTGTTGCAGCCCATCGGGGCCGAGCCGTCGACACATATCCTCAAGCCCGAAAACACAAGTGGGGACTATCCGCATAGCGTGGTCAACGAGTGGTTCGTGATGCGCCTGGCCGCGCGGGCGGGCCTCGACGTGCCGCCGGTGCAGCGGCGCTATGTGCCCGAGCCTGCGTTCTTGATCGAGCGCTTCGACCGCCAGCGCACAGCGACCGGCGTGCGCCGCGTGCATGCCATCGATGCTTGCCAGCTGCTCGGCCTGGACCGCACCTTCAAGTACCAGATGGGCAGCGTCGAGGCGTTGGCCCGGATCGCCGAACTCTGCCGCAACAAGCTTGCGACCCGGTTCCGCCTCTACAGGTGGCTGATCTTCAACGTGCTGACCGGAAACAGCGATGCGCACCTGAAAAATCTGAGCTTCCTAGTGGGACCGGACGGGGTGCACCTGGCACCGCATTACGATCTACTGTGCACGACCTGTTACGACTCGCTCGCATACGGCAGCGGGAAACGGCCGGAGGACGCGACGCTGGCATGGCCGATCCTGGGCGTGGAGCGATTCGGCGACATGAACTTCGCACACATGGTGAAGGCGGGCGAAGCCATGGGACTTCCGCGAAAGGCTGCCGCGAATCTACTCGAACTGCAGCGGTCGGCGATCCTGGACGAGGCGCAGCAACTGCTCAACCAGGTCGACGCCGAAAACGCCCAGTTGAACCACACGCCGGACCTGGATGCCACGCTCGCCGGCGAGATGCGCTGTTTGCGTGCGATCACCCACAACGTCGTCAAGGAAATGGCCGAGCGGCTGTCGCCGCGCTGAGTCCGGTCGCCGGCAACGGCGCTGCATCGCCGCCCGCCGCGGCTTCTCGCAGGCAGCCGATCCCGGTTCTTCGGAGCAGCGCTGCTTCGTCCAATGGTCGCGTGGGCGATCGGACTGCAGCCGCTGCGCTGCATCGAGTGAACCTCGCCATCCCAGCCACGTCCCCCGCGTCAGCGTTCAAAGGCGGCTATGCAATCCGAAATCGCACGCGGGCATAAAAAAGCCCGCTTCTGCCGGGAGAAGCGGGCCGCGTTCGAGGCCAGGCCGATGTTCGGCTCAGAACGGGATATCGTCGTCCGCGAAATCGTCCATCGGCGCGGACTGCTGCGGCGCCGGCTGTTGCCGGCGCGGCGCATAATCCTGGCCACCGCCGCCCTGCCCGCCG
>NZ_CAPJ01000324.1 GCF_000331775.1 Xanthomonas translucens pv. translucens DSM 18974 | reverse complement strand
AATAGCTCCACCGCTTGAGCGGCACTGCTCCGGGGCGATGCCGCCGAGTTTCGAGGCCTCGTGCGTTGGCAGTCAGGGAATGCGTCGGCGCGGCGAGCGAGCCTGAGCGGCGGCACGGCGCGGCAATGGCTCACCCCGAGTTGATGTGCTCCTTGCATTACAACCGCCGGTACGCGCTCGGCGTCATGCCCAGGCGCTGGCGGAAGATGCGGCGGAAATAGCCGCTGTCGCTGAAACCGGCGCGCTGCGCGACCTCGTCGACGCTGCAGGTGTTCACCAGCAGCAGCTTCTCGGCGAAGGCGATGCGCTGGCGATGGATCGCCTCGGTCAGTGTGGTGGCGAACGCGCGTCGGAGAAGCGGCCCAGGCCGGCGTGTTCGCGGCCCGGCCACAGGATCAGGGTTTCGCCGGGACCGATGTGGAAGTCGTGGTCCTGTTCGCGGATCGACAAGGTGCCGCGCTCGACGAAGATCAGCTCGTAGGACTGGATCACCCGGGTCGGATGCGCGCCGACCCCGCGGGAAATGAACAGGCCGCCGTTCTGGACCCGGATCGGATAGGCGACTGCGAGTTCGAGCATGTCGGAAGCGTCTCTGCATCGCGAATGGCACGCTGCACTGCAGCATTAATTGCACGGCATCGCCGTGTGCGCCGCGCTGGCCGCGCAGGTCGGAATCGTACCGTTTTTATACTGCACCGGCTCTTGTTCCGATGCCGGCGGCGTGCGACTTTGCGTTGGCGCCGCACCCGCGCCCGCCAGGAACCGTCCCGTTGAATGCGACCGCCGTTGGCCCCGTTGCCGCAGGTGCCGACCAGGCCGCCACGCACCGACTCTCGCGCCTGGAGAAATTCGGCTACGGCCTGGGCGATGCCGGCGGCACCATCGTCACCTGCCTGATCGCCAACTTCCTGACCTTCTTCTACACCGACGTGTTCGGCCTGACCCCGGCGCTGGTCGGCACCCTGTTCACCGTGCTGCGCATCGCCGACGCGGTGTCCGACCCGCTGATGGGCCTGCTCGCCGACCGCACCCGCAGCCGCTGGGGCCGCTTCCGCGCCTGGCAGCTGTGGATCGCGCTGCCGATCGGCATCGCCTGCGTGCTGACCTTCAGCACCCCGCAGCTGAGCTACGCCGCCAAGGTCGCCTATGCCTTCGCCAGCTATTTCCTGCTGTCGCTGTGCTACACCGCGATCAACGTGCCGTACTGCGCACTGATCAACAGCATGACCGGCGACCACCGCGAAGTGGTGTCGGCGCAGTCCTGGCGCTTCGTGCTGTGCGGCATCGCCGGCTTCCTGGTCTCGGTCGGGCTGCCGTGGCTGGTGCGGGTGCTCGGCAATGGCGATGCCGCGCACGGCTACCAGCTTGGCGTGGGCCTGCTCGGCGCGCTGGCAGTGGCGATGTTCCTGTGCTGCTTCTTCGCCGTGCGCGAGCGCGTGCCGGTCAGCCTGCTCGGCGCGGCCGGCATCGGCGAGCACCTGCGCGGGCTGCTGCGCAACGACCAGATGCGGCTGGTGCTGCTGATGTCGTTTCTGCTGATCAACGTGTTCAACATCCGCGGCGGCGGCTATCTGTACTTCATCACCTACGTGCTCGGCGGCGGCGCCGGCTACACCTCGCTGTTCTTCGCGATGGTGGCGCTGGCCACGGTGCTCGGCGCGATCGTGGTCAATGCGCTGTGCCGCCGTTTCGATCCGCTGGCGCTGTACCTGCACACCAACCTGGCGCTGGCCGCGCTGGGTGTGCTGCAGTGGTGCATGCCCACCGGGCCGGCGCAGCAGACGCTGTGGCTGGGGCTGATCTTCCTCAACTGCCTGGTGCTCGGCTTCGCGCTGCCGCTGCATTTTTCGATCATGGCCTTCGCCGACGACTACGGCGCGTGGAAGAACCGCATCCGCTCCTCCGGCATCAACTTCGCCTTCAACCTGTTCTGCATCAAGCTGGCCTGGGCCTCGAGCGCGGTGGTGATCAGCTACATGTTCGTGCGCGTGGGCTACCGCGCCGGCGCCGGACACCAGACCGCCGCCTCGCTGCAGGCCATCACCCTGCTGGAAACGCTGATTCCTGCGGCGCTGCACCTGCTGCTGGCCGCGGTGATCCAGCGCTGCCGCCTGCGCCGGCCGCTGCTGGCCGAGATCGGCGCCGATCTGGCCGCGCGCCCGGTGCACTGACCGTTCCCCTCCTCCTCCCCACAGGACCGCCGCCTCCATGCCGCATTCGCTCGCCCCGCCGCCCGAACTCCCGCTCGACCGCCTGCGCATCGCCGACCCGTTCTGGCAGCGCTACCAGCGCCTGGTGCAGGAGGTGGTGCTGCCGTACCAGTGGGACGCGCTCAACGACAATGTCGCCGATGCCGAACCCAGCCACGCGATCGAGAACTTCCGTATCGCCGCCGGGCGCAGCGACGGCGCGTTCTACGGCATGGTGTTCCAGGACAGCGACGTGGCCAAGTGGCTGGAAGCGGTGGCCTACCTGCTCGCACAACATCCTGATCCGGCCCTGGAGCGCGATGCCGACGCCACCATCGAACTGATCGGCGCCGCGCAGCAGGCCGACGGCTACCTCAACACCTATTTCACGGTGAAGGCGCCGGAACAGCGCTGGACCAACCTGGCCGAATGCCACGAGCTGTACTGCGCCGGACACATGATCGAGGCCGGCGTCGCCTACCACCAGGCCACCGGCAAGCGCGCGCTGCTGGACATCGTGTGCCGGCTCGCCGACCACATCGACGCCACCTTCGGCCCCGGCCCGCAGCAACTGCACGGCTACCCCGGGCATCCGGAGATCGAGCTGGCGCTGATGCGCCTGTACGAGGCCACCGGCGAGCCGCGCTACCTGGCGCTGACCCGCTACTTCGTCGAGCAGCGCGGCACCACGCCGCACTACTACGACGAGGAATACGAAAAACGCGGGCGCAGCTTCTTCTGGGGCGGCCATGGGCCGGCGTGGATGATCGAGGACAAGGCCTACAGCCAGGCGCATGTGCCGGTCGCGCTGCAGACCAGCGCGGTCGGCCACGCGGTGCGCTTCGTCTACCTGTACGCCGGCGTGGCGCACCTGGCGCGGCACAGCGGCGATGCGCAACTGCGCGCGACCTGCGAGCGGCTATGGGAGAACACCACGCAGCGGCAGCTGTACCTCACCGGCGCGATCGGCGCGCAGAGCTACGGCGAAGCCTTCAGCGTCGACTACGACCTGCCCAACGACACCGCCTACAACGAAAGCTGCGCCTCGATCGGGCTGATGATGTTCGCCAACCGCATGCTGCAGCTGGCGCCGGACAGCCGCTATGCCGACGTGATGGAGCGTGCGCTGTACAACACCGTGCTGGCCGGCATGGCCCTGGACGGGCGCCACTTCTTCTACGTCAATCCGCTGGAAGTGCATCCGCCCACCGTACACGGCAACCACGGCTTCGACCACGTCAAACCGGTGCGCCAGCGCTGGTTCGGCTGCGCCTGCTGCCCGCCCAACATCGCCCGCGTGCTGACCTCGCTCGGCCACTACCTCTACACCCGCCGCGACGACACCTTGTACGTGAACCTGTACGTCGGCAGCGATGCGGCGTTCGACGTGGGCGGGCAGACCCTGACCCTGCGCCAGCGCGGCGAGTACCCGTGGCAGGAACAGGTCGAACTGAGCGTGGACTGCGACGCGCCGGTCGAAGCCGCGCTGGCGCTGCGCCTGCCGGACTGGTGCCGTGCGCCGCAACTGCGACTCAACGGCGAAGCGGTGGCGATCGCGGCGCATCTGCAGCACGGCTACTGCGTGCTGCGCCGGCGCTGGCAACGCGGCGACACGCTGCACCTGCACTTGCCGATGCCGGTGATGCGGGTCAGCGGCCATCCGCGCGTGCGCCATCTGGCCGGCAAGGTCGCGCTGCAACGCGGGCCGCTGGTGTACTGCCTGGAGCAGGCCGACAACGGCACGCAACTGCACCAGCTGCGCCTGCCCGCCGACGCGGCGATCCGCACCGAACCCGGCAGCGGCACCCTGGCCGGCCAGGTGCTACTGCAGGCCGCAGGCGAACGCCTGCACGGCCAAGACGATGCGCAGGCCGACGCCATCCCGCTGTACCGCTACGACGCGCCGCCGGCGTCGCGGCAGGCGCAGACCCTGACCTTCGTACCCTACTTCGCCTGGGCCAACCGCGGCGAAGGCGAGATGCGGGTGTGGGTGGACGCCAGCGGCGACGACTGAGCCCGCGCGCCGCCGCCCGGCGCGCTTACACCTCGGCGAGGATCGGCTGGCGCCGGCGTTCGTATTCCGCCTGGTCGACCAGGCCCTGCGCGCGCAACGCCTCAAGCGCGCGCAGCCGCATCTCAACCGATGCCGCGGGCGGCAGCGGTGGCGGCGCAGCGGCGCGGCGCGACGCTTGCGCACGCCGGTCGGCGCGCATCGCCAGCCACACCGACGCGAACACCAGCACCGGCAGCGCCAGCAGGACCGACATGATCACGAAGTGCCAGATGCTGAAACCGAACATCGCATCCTCCTTGATGCGGCAGGTAGTACCTGCGTATTACTTGGCCTTGCCCTGGTTGGCCACCGCCTCGGCCGCCTTCTTCGCCGCTTCCGGATCGCCGAGATAGCGATAGGACTGCACCTTCAATTCGTCGTCCAGCTCGAACAGCAGCGGGATGCCGGTGGGGATGTTGAGTTCCAGGATTTCCTCGCGCGAGACGCCGTTCAAATACTTGTACAGCGCGCGCAGCGAGTTGCCGTGCGCGGTGACCAGCACGGTCTGCCTAGCCTTCAGCTGCGGCGCGATCGCATCGTGCCAGTACGGCAGCACGCGCTCCAGCGTGGTCGCCAGCGACTCGGTGGCCGGCAACGCGTTGCGATCGAGCGTGGCGTAGCGGCGGTCGTGCAGCGGATGGCCCGGATCATCGGCCTCCATCGGCGGCGGCGGGATGTCGTAGGAACGGCGCCAGATCTTGACCTGCTCCTCGCCGTGCTTGGCCGCGGTCTCGGCCTTGTCCAGGCCCTGCAGGCCGCCGTAGTGGCGTTCGTTGAGGCGCCAGCTCTTGTGCACCGGCAGCCAATCCTGATCCAGTTCCTTCAGCGCACCCTGCAGGGTGTGGATAGCGCGCTTGAGCACCGAGGTGTGCGCCACATCGAACTGCAGCCCCTCCTCGCGCAGCAGGCGCCCGGCGGCGGCGGCTTCCTGGCGGCCTTGCTCGGTGAGATCCACGTCCACCCAGCCGGTGAAGCGGTTATCCAGGTTCCACTGGCTCTGGCCATGGCGCAACAGTACGAGTTTGCGGGTCACTGCGACGGTCTCCGTTGGGGGAATGGGTGGGTCGTGCGGCCCTGGATTGTAGCGGCATCGCCGTAAGCGGATGCTGTGGTGGCCACATCACGCAGGCCATTCGCCGAAGCGCTTCAATCCCGACGATGTCCCCTGTAGGAGCGGCTTCAGCCGCGACAGGCTCTATCGGTAAAGCCCGTCGCGGCTGAA
>NZ_CAPJ01000325.1 GCF_000331775.1 Xanthomonas translucens pv. translucens DSM 18974 | reverse complement strand
CCGCGCAATCCGCGCGTGGCCCGGCGCGCAAGCCGTTCGTGCATTTCGCCGATGGCCAGCTCGCGCTGACCGGCGATACGCCGGACGAAGCCCATTTCGAAACTTTCTGAGGACAGGCCATGACCACTCCCGCAGCGCCCGTACCGTTCGGCGCCACCGATCTGGCTCCGAACCAGTTCCTGACCTTCCTGCTCGGCAAGGAGATGTTCGGCGTCGGCATCCTCGGCATCAAGGAAATCATCGAATACCGCACGCCGACCGACGTGCCGATGATGCCGCCGGCACTGCGCGGGGTGATCAACCTGCGCGGCGCGGTGGTGCCAGTGGTGGACCTGCAGCAACGCTTCGGCCGCGCCGCCAGCGAGGTCACCAAGCGCACCTGCATCGTCATCGTCGAAGTCGCCAACGGCAACGAGCGCCAGGTGCTGGGATTGCTGGTGGACGCGGTCAGCGAAGTGCTGGAGATCGCCGCCGACGACATCGCCCCGGCCCCCGCGTTCGGCGCCGGCATCCGCCGCGACTTCATCCACGGCATGGGCAAGGTCGGCGAGCGCTTCGTGATCCTGCTCGATGCCGACGCAGCGCTGTCCACCCAGGAGTTCGTCGCCATGGCCGGCATCCCGTCCGGGGTCGAGGAAGGCATCGCCGCCTGAGTTTCATGCGTGGCGCAGCGCGCCGCGTCCCGCCCTTGTCCAACGACGGAATCCGCATGCCGCTCGCCCAAGAAATCGCCACGCTCGGCCAGTTCGGCACGGTCCTGATCGTCGACGACAGCCAGGTCCAGCGCGAACATGCGCTCGCCCTGTGCCTGCGGCTGGGCGCGGTGGCGGTGGAAGGCCTGCCCGACGGCCATGCGGCGCTGGCGCGGGTGATCCAGGGACCGGCACCGGGGCTGCTGATCGTGGACCTGGAAATGCCCGGCATGGACGGCGTGCAGTTGCTCGACGCGCTGGCCCGCTGCAACGTGCGGGTGCCGATCGTGGTCGCCTCGCAACGTGGCGCGGCGCTGATCGAATCGGTGCTGCAGGTCGGCCGCGCCAGCGGCCTGCGGATGCTGGCGGGCCTGGAGAAGCCGCTGCGCGCGGCCGAACTCGGCGCGGCCTTGCAGGCGCACCCGCAGCCCGCGCCGGCAGTGCGCAGCGACGCCAGCCTGGGCGGCACGACCGACGCGGCGATGCTGCACGAAGCGCTGCGCCGCGGCGACATCGAAGTGGCGTACCAGCCCAAGGTGGACATGCGCAGCGGCCAGGTCAGCGGCGTGGAAGCGCTGGCGCGCTGGCGGCATCCGCAGAACGGACAGATCGCGCCGGACCGCTTCATCGCCCTGGCCGAACGCGAAGGCCTGATCCACGCGCTGACCGCCAGCGTCGCCGACCAGGCGATGGCGCGACTGGCGACCTGGAAGCAATCCGGCTTCCGCCTGACCCTGGCGATCAACCTGTCGCCGTGCGTGCTGCAGGACCCGGGACTGCTCGACGAACTGCATACGCAACTGCGCCGCCACGGGCTGGTGCCGGCCGACGTGATCCTGGAGATCACCGAAAGCTCGCTGGTCGAGGCCAGCGCGCTGGGCATGCTGGCGCGGCTGCGGCTGCAGGGCTTCGGCCTGTCGCTGGACGACTACGGCACCGGCTTCTCCTCGCTGCAGCAGCTGACCCGCATCCCTTTCACCGAACTGAAGATCGACCGCATCTTCGTGCACGACGCGCACCGCAGCCGCAATCTGCGCACCGTGCTGGAATCGGCGCTGGGCATGGCCCAGCGGCTGGGCCTGAGCACCGTCGCCGAAGGCATAGAGACGGTCGAGGACTGGCAACTGCTGCAGGAACTCGGCTGCGACCTGGGCCAGGGCTATCTGCTGGCGCGGCCGATGGGCGGCGGCGCGCTGACCACCTGGCTGCTGGAGCACCAGGCGCGGCTGCAGGAACACGGACCCGCTTCGACGCAAGCGCCGCACCACTAACTCGCAGACCATCATGACCAGCACCGACACCATCACCGAGCAGGAATTCAGCAAGTTCCAGCGCTTCATCTTCGACGCCGCCGGCATCACCATTTCCCCGGCCAAGAAGGCGATGCTGTGCGGGCGCCTGGGCAAGCGCCTGAAGGCGCACTCGCTGCAGACCTATACCCAGTACATGAAGCTGCTGGAAAGCCGCGAAGGCAGCGGCGAAGTGCAGACCGCGATCGACCTGCTGACCACCAACGAGACCTACTTCTTCCGCGAACCCAAGCACTTCGAACTGCTGCGCAAGCTGGCTGGCGAGCACAAGGGCAACGCGCCGTTTCGCATCTGGAGCGCGGCCAGTTCCACCGGCGAGGAGGCCTACAGCATGGCGATGGTGCTGGACGACACGCTGCAGGGCCGCGCCTACGAAGTGGTCGGCACCGACATCAGCACCCGCGTGCTGGCCAAGGCGCGCACCGGCCACTATCCGCTGCAGCGCATCGAACACATGCCGCCGGCGCTGCTCAAGCGCTACTGCCTGAAAGGCCGCGGCGAGTACGAGGGCAGCCTGCTGATCGACCGCAAACTGCGCGACAACGTGCGCTTCCTGCACGCCAACCTCAATGCGTCGCTGCCCAACCTCGGCCAGTTCGACGTGATCTTCCTGCGCAACGTGATGATCTACTTCAACGGCCAGACCAAGCGCGAAGTGGTGGCGCGGGTGCTCTCCGTGCTCAAGCGCGGCGGCATTTTCTGCATCGGCCACTCGGAAAGCCTCAACGACGTCAACAACGAGGTCGTGCAGGTGGCGCCGTCGGTCTACCGCAAGCCATGAGCACCGCTGCCGCTTTTCAAAGGAACCACCGATGACGACGACGATCAAGGCCATGGTGGTCGACGATTCGGCGGTAGTGCGCCAGGTGCTGGTGGCGGTGCTCAACGAAGCGCCCGGCATCGAAGTGATCGCCGCAGCCGCCGATCCGCTGCTGGCGATGGACAAGATGCGCCAGCAATGGCCGGACGTGATCGTGCTGGACGTGGAAATGCCGAAGATGGACGGCATCACCTTCCTGCGCAAGATCATGAGCGAGCGCCCCACCCCGGTGGTGATCTGCTCCACGCTCACCGAAAAGGGCGCGCGGGTGACCATGGACGCGCTGGCCGCCGGCGCGGTGGCGGTGGTGACCAAGCCCAAGCTGGGACTGAAGCAATTCCTCACCGACTCGGCCGACGAACTCGTCGCCACGGTGCGCACCGCCGCGCGCGCCAACGTCAAGCGCCTGGCGATGCGCAGCGCCGCGGCGCCGGTGGAAGCGGAGGTCAAGCACACCGCCGACGTGATCCTGCCGGCGCAAGGCGGGCGCCCGTTGGCGCAGACCACCGAACGGGTGATCGCGATCGGCACCTCCACCGGCGGCACCCAGGCGCTGGAGGAAGTGCTGACCGCGCTGCCGCGGGTCAGCCCCGGCATCGTCATCGTCCAGCACATGCCGGAGAAGTTCACCGCCGCGTTCGCCGCACGGCTGGACAGCCTGTGCCAGATCGCGGTGAAGGAAGCGGCCAACAACGACCGCGTGGTCCCCGGCCGCGCGCTGATCGCGCCTGGCGGCAAGCACATGCTGCTGCGCCGCAGCGGCGCGCAGTATTTCGTCGAGGTGGTGGACGGGCCGCCGGTGAACCGGCACCGGCCGTCGGTGGACGTGCTGTTCCGCTCCGCCGCGCGCGCCGCCGGCGCCAATGCGCTGGGCATCATCATGACCGGCATGGGCGACGACGGCGCGGTCGGCCTGCTGGAGATGCGCCAGGCCGGCGCGCGCACCGTGGCCCAGGACGAACAGAGCAGCGTGGTGTTCGGCATGCCCAAGGAAGCGATCAAACGCGGCGGCGCGGAGAAGATCCTGCCGCTGGGCTCGATGGCGCGCGAGATCGTGCAGCAGCTCGGCTAGCCGGCGCTCCACGCCGCGCGCGGCGCCTGCCTCTGCCGCGCTGGGCGGCGGCGGGGGTCGTTCGCCTTTTCAACCAAAACTACGTGCGATGCGGAACCGGCACGCACAGGATTGGCGATACTTCGGCGGCGACGGGCGCTAGCGGTGCCCACACATCTCCAACAGCCTGCCACAGATATCCCCATGCCCATCCAAACGAAGTATCAGGGAATTTACTCTCAGCCACTTAACAACACCGAACCGGATCAAGAGCGATTCGATGCGGAAGTGAATGTCCATCTGGATCATCTCGGCTCGCAACCCAGCGGCAATCAGTTGCTCGATGAACTGACGGCACTGAGCAATCGACAGCGCCATAAGCTCACCATCTGTGAAGCCACTCCTTCCCGGAATGGCCCCGTAGCCGAACCGGTGCTGTCCTACCATCAGTTGCAACGACATCCCGAACTGCAGGGATATAGCCAAATCACAGAAGTCGCCGGCACCCGATATGCACTGAAGAAGGAAGATGGACCCAATGAGGGATCGAGCGTTGTCGTGTCATGGAGCCCCTATCAGACGAGCATGGGGCTGGATAGAAACGGATATCCGACCGGCCCGACTAGAAGCAACAACGACAAGGTCAGCTTGCTGGCCCATGAGCTCGTGCATGCGAAGCACATGATGGCAGGCACCTGGAAAGGAAGTTACGACGATCCCAACGATGCCAGCACGGCAAGCGGTCAGGAAGAGCTGCGTGCGGTGGGCCTGGGACGCTACGCATATTCGCTGACCGGCAAACCTTCTGAGAACTCGGTGCGCGCCGAGCACGGCTTGCCCATGCGCACCAGATATT
>NZ_CAPJ01000326.1 GCF_000331775.1 Xanthomonas translucens pv. translucens DSM 18974 | reverse complement strand
GTGCGGCTCGACGAAAGCGCTTTCGAAACCTTCTGATCCCCGCAACAGCCCACCCCGAAACGGGTGGCCACATGTCCGCGACCCGCCACTCCATCATCCACAGGTACACTGCGATGTCCAACGCCACCTCACTCTCCTCCAAGCTATGGACTGGCTGCTGCATCGCCGTGCTGCTGCCGCTGGCAGCCAGTGCGGCCGGCTTCGCGCTGGCGCTGCCGCCAGGCCAGGTGCTGGCGCTGGCCATCGCCGCGGCGGTCCTGGGCGGTGCGGTGCTCGCTTACGTGGCGTATGCGATCTCGCGCTCGTTGCGGATCGCCACCACCACCCTGAGCCGCTTCGCGCGCGGCAATTTCGAGGTGGTGATGCCGACGCTGCGCAACGACCAGGCCTGCGAGATCCTGCTGGCGCTGCGCGAGCTGCAGTCCGGGATGCGCCAGATCGGCGACGAGATCGGGCGCATGGCGCGCGAGCACGATGCCGGCGACATCGACGTGATCATCGACGGCCAGCGCTTCGAAGGCGATTTCCGCACCATCGCCGAGGGCATCAACCGCATGGTCGGCGGCCATATCGCGGTCAAGAAGAAGGCCATGGCTTGCATCGCCGAGTTCGGCCGCGGCAACTTCCAGGCGCCGCTGGAGACCTTCCCCGGCAAGAAGGCGTTCATCAACGACACCATCGAGCAGGTGCGCCGCAACCTGCTGGGTCTGATCGCGCAGATGAACCACATGTCCGCCGAACACGACGCCGGCGACATCGACGTGACCATCGACAGCCAGCGCTTCGAAGGCGATTTCCGCAGCATGGCCGACGGCATCAACCGCATGGTCGTGGGCCACATCGCGGTCAAGAAGCTGGCGATGGGCGTGGTCGCCGAGTTCGGCCGCGGCAACTTCGACGCGCCGCTGGCGCCGCTACCCGGCAAGAAGGCCTTCATCAACGACACCATCGAGCAGGTCCGCAGCAACCTGCGTGCGCTGATCCGCGACACCAACCTGCTGGTCGACGCCGCCGCTGCCGGACGCCTGGACGTGCGCGCCGATGCCGGCCTGCACCACGGCGATTTCCGCCGCATCGTCGACGGCGTCAACCAGACCCTGGACGCGGTGATCGGGCCGTTGAACGAAGCGCGGCAGGTGCTCAAGGCCATCGAGGAAGGCGACCTGACCCGCACCGCCGACGTCGCCTGCCAGGGCCAGCTGAAGGAACTGTGCGACAGCATCAACGGCACGGTGGCGCGCCTGGCGCAGGTGGTCGGGGAGGTCAACATCAATGCCGAGGCGCTGGCCAGCGCGTCGGAAGAAGTCAGCGCCACCGCGCAGTCGCTGAGCCAGGCCGCCAGCGAGCAGGCCGCGGGCGTGGAGGAGACCAGCGCCTCGCTGGAGCAGATGACCGCCTCGATCGCGCAGAACACCGAGAACGCCAAGATCACCGACGGCATGGCCGGCAAGGCCGCGCGCGAGGCGATCGAAGGCGGCGAAGCGGTGCGCTCCACGGTCGCGGCGATGAAGCAGATCGCGCAGAAGATCGGCATCATCGACGACATCGCCTACCAGACCAACCTGCTGGCGCTGAATGCGGCGATCGAGGCGGCACGTGCGGGCGAGCACGGCAAGGGCTTCGCCGTGGTCGCCGCGGAAGTGCGCAAGCTGGCCGAACGCGCCCAGGTGGCCGCGCAGGAGATCGGCGACGTCGCCAGCTCCAGCGTGGAGCTGGCCGAGAACGCCGGCAAGCTGCTCGACCAGATGGTGCCGTCGATCAAGCGCACCTCCGACCTGGTGCAGGAGATCACCGCCGCCTCCGAGGAACAGACCTCCGGCGTCGGCCAGATCAATGCCGCGGTCGGCCAGCTCAACCAGACCACCCAGCAGGCCGCATCCAATTCCGAGGAACTGGCCGCCACCGCCGAGGAGATGAGCGCGCAGGCCGAGCAGTTGCAGCAGTTGATGAGCTTCTTCCGCACCAGCCAGGCGCCCGCGCCGCGGCGGCCGGTCGCGGTGCAGCGCAACGGCAGGAAGCCGGCACAGGCACGCGCGCGCAGCTACGGCGAGGCCGGGCTGGCGCTGGTGACGGCCCCGGACGAACTGCACTTCGACACCTTCTGAACGGCCGCGACGCCCGCCGGCCTTTCCCGAACACTGAACGCCCGCATTGCGGACGCCGCTCGCATTTCATCCTCAAGAGATCACCTCCGTGTTCGCCAACATGAAAATCGGTACAAGAATCGGCCTGGGCTTCGCCTCGGTCCTGCTGTTGATGCTCGGCATGGGCGTATTCGCCACCGACAAACTGGCCAAGATCGACCAGTCCTCGACCGACATGGCCGAGAACTGGATGCCCAGCGTCCGCTACGTCCAGCAGATGAACACCAACACCTCCGACCTGCGCGTGGCCGAGCTGCAGCACGTGGTCAGCGAGCGCCCGGAAGAAATGGCCAGGCTCGATCAGGTGATGGAACACATCCTGGCCGACTACGCCAGCAACCGCGACCACTACGTCAAGCTGATCTCCTCGCCCGAGGAAAAAGCCAGCTACGACGACTTCGCGCACAAGTTCGACCAGTATCTGGCGCTGCACAAGCAGGTGCTGCAGCTGTCGCGCGACCTCAAGACCCGCGAGGCGATGGCCCTGCTCAATGGCCAGCAGCAGACCCTGTTCGACGACGCCTCGGCGATCCTGGACAAGCTGGTCGAGATCAACGTCAAGGGCGGCGTAACCGCCAGCGCGCAGGCCGATGCGCAGTACGCCAGCGCACGCAGCTGGATCATCGGCGTGCTCGCGGCGTGCGTGCTGCTCGGCGCCGGCATTTCGGTGTTCATCGTGCGCGGGCTGATGCGCCTGCTCGGCGGCGAGCCGGCCTACGTGGCCGAGATCGCCAACAAGGTCGCGCAGGGCGACCTGGCGCTGGACGTGAAGATCCGCGCCAACGACAGCGGCAGCGCGCTGTACGCGATGCGCAGCATGGTCGAACGCTTGAAGCTGGTCATCGACGGCCAGCGCCGCGTGGTCCAGGCCGCCAACCGCGGCGATTTCTCCGAGCAGGTCGCCCTGGACGGGCTGGCCGGCTTCCAGCGCGAGATGGGCCAGGGCCTGAACGATCTGGTGCAGACCAGCGGCGACAGCATCCAGGACGTGGTGCGGGTGATGGGTGCGATGGCCGAGGGCGACCTGACCCGGAGCATCGACAAGCACTACGACGGCGCCTACGCGGAGATGAAGCACTACGTCAACGACACCATCGCGCGCCTGTCGCAGGTGGTCAACGAGGTCAACGGCAACGCCGAATCGCTGGCCAGCGCCTCCGAGCAAGTCAGCGCCACCGCGCAATCGCTGAGTCAGGCGGCCAGCGAGCAGGCGGCGGGCGTGGAGGAAACCAGCGCCGCGATCGAGCAGATGACCGCCTCGATCGGGCAGAACACCGAGAACGCCAAGGTCACCGACGGCATGGCCAGTAAGGCCTCCAGCCAGGCCATGGATGGCGGCGAGTCGGTCCGCGCCACGGTCGTGGCGATGAAGCAGATCGCGCAGAAGATCGGCATCATCGACGACATCGCTTACCAGACCAACCTGCTGGCGCTGAACGCGGCGATCGAGGCGGCGCGCGCCGGCGAGCACGGCAAGGGCTTCGCCGTGGTCGCCGCGGAAGTGCGCAAGCTGGCAGAACGCGCCCAGGTGGCAGCGCAGGAGATCGGCGACGTGGCCAGTTCCAGCGTCGAGCTGGCCGAGAACGCCGGCAAGCTGCTCGACCAGATGGTGCCGTCGATCAAGCGCACCTCGGACCTGGTGCAGGAAATCACCGCGGCCTCGGAAGAACAGGCCTCCGGCGTCAACCAGATCAACACCGCGATCGGCCAGCTCAACCAGACCACCCAGCAGGCCGCGTCCAATTCCGAGGAACTGGCCGCCACCGCCGAGGAAATGAGCGGCCAGGCCGAACAGCTGCAGCAGTTGATGAG
>NZ_CAPJ01000327.1 GCF_000331775.1 Xanthomonas translucens pv. translucens DSM 18974 | reverse complement strand
CCGGCGCAACCGACAACGAAGTGGCGCAGCTGCTGCGCACCGCGCAGGCCGACCTGCGCCAGTTCCATGCCGACGTCGGCCACATGGCCAACGCGCATGCCGCCGGCGCATGCGACGTGGCGCTGGATCCGGCGCGCTGGCCCGGCACGCACCGCGACCTGGCCGAGCGCATCAACAGCATGGTCGCCGGACACATCGGCGTGAACAAGCAGGCGATCGATTGCGTGGCCGAATTCGGCCGCGGCAACTTCACCGCGCCGCTGGCCGCGTTCCCGGGCCAGAAGGCGTTCATCAACGAGGTCGTCGAGCAGGTGCGGCGCAACCTGCTCGGGCTGAACGCGGAAATGCGGCGGATGTCCGACCAGCACGAGGCCGGCGAGATCGACGCGGTCATCGACAGCGCGCAGTTCCAGGGCGATTTCCGCGGCATGGCCGACGGCCTCAACCGCATGGTCGGCGCGCACATCGCGGTCAAGAAGCTGGCGCTGGGCGTGGTCGCCGAGTTCGGCCGCGGCAACTTCGACGCGCCGCTGGCGCCGCTGCCCGGCAAGAAGGCCTTCATCAACGACACCATCGAACACGTGCGCGGCAACTTCAAGCACCTGATCGCCGAGATCAACCGCATGTCCGTCGAGCACGACAAGGGCGATATCGACGTGCAGATCGACACCGCCAGGTTCGAAGGCGACTTCCGCGCCATGGGAGACGGCATCAACCGCATGGTCGGCGCGCATATCACGGTCAAGAAGCTGGCGATGGGCGTGGTCGCCGAGTTCGGCCGCGGCAATTTCGACGCGCCGCTGGCGCAGTTGCCCGGCAAGAAGGCCTTCATCAACGATACCGTCGAGCTCGTGCGCGGCAACTTCAAGCACCTGATCGCCGAGATCAACCGCATGTCCGCCGAGCACGACAAGGGCGACATCGACGTGGTCATCGACACCGCCAAGTTCGAGGGCGACTTCGGCGCGATGGGCAACGGCATCAACCAGATGGTCGCCGCGCACATCGCGGTCAAGAAACTGGCGATGGGCGTGGTCGCCGAGTTCGGCCGCGGCAACTTCGATGCGCCGCTGGCGCAACTGCCAGGCAAGAAGGCCTTCATCAACGACACCATCGAGCAGGCGCGCGGCAACCTGCGCAGCGTCGCCGACGTGATCAAGGTGATGGGCGCGGTCGCCGACGGCGACCTCAGCTGCAAGGTGCAGGGCCGCTACGAGGGCGCGTTCGCCGACATGCAGCGCTACGTCAACGTCACCATCGACACGCTCACCGGCATCGTCAACGAGGTCAACGGCAATGCGGCCACGCTGGCCAGTGCCTCCGAGCAGCTGTCGGCCACCGCGCAGTCGCTGAGCCAGGCGGCCAGCGAGCAGGCCGCCGGCGTGGAGGAGACCAGCGCCTCGCTGGAGCAGATGACCGCCTCGATTTCGCAGAATTCCGAGAACGCCAAGGTCACCGACGGCATGGCCGCCAAGGCCTCGCACGAAGCCGCCGAGAGCGGCGAAGCGGTGCGCAAAACGGTCGCGGCGATGAAGGAGATCGCGCGCAAGATCAGCATCATCGACGACATCGCCTACCAGACCAACCTGCTGGCGCTGAACGCGGCGATCGAAGCGGCGCGTGCCGGCGAGCACGGCAAGGGCTTCGCCGTGGTCGCCGCGGAAGTGCGCAAGCTGGCCGAGCGCAGCCAGGTCGCCGCACACGAAATCGGCGACGTGGCCGGGTCCAGCGTGGACCTGGCGGAAAGCGCCGGGCGCCTGCTCGGGGAGATGGTGCCATCGATCCGCCGCACGTCCGACCTGGTGCAGGAGATCAGCGCCGCCTCCGAGGAACAGACCTCCGGGGTGGGCCAGATCAACTGCGCGGTGGTCCAGCTCAACCAGACCACCCAGCAATCGGCTGCCAACGCTGAAGAATTGGCCGCTACGGCCGAAGAAGTAAGCAGCCAGGCCGAACAACTGCAGGTGCTCATGAACTTCTTCAAGACCGGCCCGGCCAGCGCGGCGCCCGCCCCGACCCCGCTGCCGCG
>NZ_CAPJ01000328.1 GCF_000331775.1 Xanthomonas translucens pv. translucens DSM 18974 | reverse complement strand
GCCGCACCTGCGCCCGCTGCCCCGGCCCCGGCCCAGGCAGCGACCGCTCCTGCCGCTGCCGCGGCGCCAGCTGCCGCACGCGCGCAGGACGGCGGCTCGATCCGGGTCGACGCCGACAAGCTCGACCGCATGATCGACCTGGTCGGCGAGCTGATCATCGCCGTCGCCAGCACCGGCGCCAACGCGCAGCGCACCGGCGATGCGCAACTGCTCGAATCCACCTCGATCCTGGCCGGACTGGTCGAGGACGTGCGCGAAAGCGCGCTGCAGCTGCGTATGGTCAAGATCGGCGGCACCTTCAGCCGCTTCCACCGCGTGGTCCACGACGTGGCGCGCGAACTGGGCAAGGACATCGTGTTGGTGGTCAACGGCGAGGACACCGAGCTGGACAAGTCGGTGGTGGAGAAGATCGCCGATCCGCTGACCCACCTGGTGCGCAACGCGATGGACCACGGCATCGAGCCGGCCGAGCTGCGCCAGGCGCGCGGCAAGCCGGAGCGCGGCACGGTGCGGCTCAACGCCTTCCACGATTCGGGCAGCATCGTCATCCAGATCAGCGACGACGGCGGCGGCCTGAACCGCGAGCGAATCCTGGCCAAGGCGCTGGAGCGCGGCCTGATCGAACCCGGCCGCAGCCTGTCCGACCGCGAAGTGTTCGCGCTGATCTTCGAACCGGGCTTCTCCACCGCCGAGAAGGTTACCAACCTGTCCGGCCGCGGCGTCGGCATGGACGTGGTCAAGCGCAACATCACCGCGCTGCGCGGCAGCGTGGACATCAGCAGCCAGCAGGACGTGGGCACCACCATCTCGGTGCGGCTGCCGCTGACCCTGGCGATCATCAACGGCTTCCAGGTCGGGGTCGGCAAGTCGGTGTTCGTGGTGCCGCTGGATGTGGTCGAGGAATGCGTGGAATTCGCGCCGAACTACCAGAGCGACTACATCGACCTGCGCGGCGGAGTGCTGCCGTACGTGCGCCTGCGCTCGCTGTTCGGCATCGCCGGCACACCGCCGGCGCGCGAGAGCATCGTGGTGATCCGCCAGGGCGCGCAGCGCTTCGGCCTGGTCGTGGACACGCTGCTGGGCGAATGGCAGACCGTGATCAAGCCGCTGGCCAAGGTGTTTGCCGGGGTCAAGGGCATCAGCGGCTCGAGCATCCTCGGCAGCGGCGGCGTCGCCCTGATCCTGGACGTGCCCTCGCTGCTGACCCAGGTGGAACCCGCTTCCGATTCGCTGGCGGCCTGAGGCCGTTCCGAGGGTGCCACCGCGCACCCACACCCCTTCATAGACGCTAGCCAGGAACCGCCGCCATGTCCTATCGCTCACGGATCGCGACCACACTGTTGACCACCACGGCGATCGGCATCGCCCTGCCCGCCGCTGCCGCCGCCACGGCGTTGCTGCTGCCGCTCGCGCAGGGCACCGCGCTGGCCCTGGTCG
>NZ_CAPJ01000329.1 GCF_000331775.1 Xanthomonas translucens pv. translucens DSM 18974 | reverse complement strand
GGAGAAGGCATGGCCGACGCCGCGGCCGCGATACGCGGGCAACAGTACCGATTCGCCGAAATAGAACACGTCTGCTACCGCGAAGCCACTGCCGGCGAAGGCCGCGCCGAAGGCGTCGGCGGCGTCGCCCAGCGGCAGCCCGGTGGAGGCGCCGACCACGCGCTCGCCGTCGCGCGCCAGCACGAACACGCTATCCGGCGAGGCGGCATAGGCGGACAGATACTCGCGCTCGTAATCCAGGTCGCCGGCGTACAGATACGGCCAGTCGCGGAACACGGCGATGCGCAGCCGTGCGACATCGTCCAGGAACGGGGCGATCTGCGCGCCGCGCAGGCGCTGGATGGGGAGCGGAGCGTCCATCGGTGAACTCTACCGCAGGCGTTTGCGTGGCGCTGCCGGCTTGGCGATGCCCTGGTCGGTGCGGCGTCTTGCAGCCAGCCTCGCGATGTGTGCCGACATGGCGGAGTCCTGGTCGCGCATCGAGGTCCTCGCTGCCGGAGGCCAGTTGTCCCTGCGCGCCGGTGGCCAGCGACGACAGCGCCCAGTTGGCCTGGACGCCCTGTTCGGTGATGCGCCGCTCGTTGGGCAGGAAGCGCCCGCAGAACAGCGGATGCGGCCACGGCGAGCTCAGCGCGATCTGGTTGTCGTCGCCGACCGGCACGATCGACAGGCCTTGCGTGCCATCGAGCACGAACTCCATTTCCACACTGTGCAGATCGGTGAGCTTGCCCTGGCGCGCATCGGCCAGCGCCGGCAGCAGCGCGTGCACGCCCTTGCTGTGGCCGGCCAGCGCCAGCGACCCGGGCTGCAGCGCCAGCGCCTTGCCGTCGGTGCGCAGAGTGGGCGTAACGACCAGCCCGCGCACGTCCTGGATGCCGACCAGCAGAGACGGCTGGCCATAGCGGCGGCCCTCGACCGCGGCGTAGGCGAGGTCGTCGAACTGCGCCTTGAGCCGCGCATGCCAGCGATACACCTGCACCTTGAACAGACCGATGCTGCGCTGCGACGGCTTCAGCTCGCCGCTGATCGCCAGGCGCCGCGGCGTCTGCAGGTCGTAGCCGGATTCGGTTTCGCGCTTGACGCTGCGCTTGCCCTCGGCATCGACCACCGCGACATCGCGCACCTGGGTCCATGGCATCACCCGCAACGGACCGAGCAGGCGCTGCTCGCCGGCCTTGCTCTGCGACACCCGCTGCACCGCTTCGTCGCGGTAGCACTGGCGGTCTTGCACGGTGCCGCGGATCATCAACAGCGGGATCAGCAGCAACAGGATCGATCCGCTGATGGTGGCGAGTCGCAGGACCAGCTTCAGGGATGTCATCGGCGTTCCTCGGTGATGGAGGACGCCAGAGTGCCGCCGCTGCGTGTGCGGGATTTGAGGCGAAGTTGAAGCAAGTGTGAAGTCGGAGCGTGAGCGCGACAAAGTGGGAATCTGTGATGAACGCCCGCACCCGACTTCGGTTGTGCCTTCATGACTTCGCGCACCCCCCTCGTCTGCAAGCGCCCACCGATGAATCATGGTGTCGCGTTTCGATCCGATTCAGGTGATGGCCGGGCCGCGATTGCACCGGCCTCTCCAGACTGGTCGCGATCGTTTGCCTCGCGCACCCGATCGCCGCCCGCCTGGTTGCTGCGGCACGGCCCACGAAACGCGTGATCTTCCTTTCCATCCACCCACAGGAAACCTCCATGGCTCTGCATCGCCCAATCACTTCCAGCCTTTTCGGCCTGCTCGCGCTGTCGGCATTTACGCTCGCGCATGCGCAATCGCATGGCATGGGCCTGAAGCCTTCCGCCACGGTACAGAAGGTGCTGCCGTTGTTCGCCACCGATGAGGAACGTGCCGAGCCGCTACCGCAACGCGTCTCCCTGAAACAGTGGGCGATCGAACCAGGCGACCAGAAACAGGTTGGCTCCTGCGCATCGTGGGCGACCGCGCATACGCTGGCGGGTTGGTATGCGAAGTTCACGGGACACAAGGTCACCAAGTTCGCGCCGATGTACCTCTACACGCAGGTCAACGGCGGAGGCGACAACGGTTCCACCCTGGAAGCACCGCTGGACGTCGCCCTGGCCCAGGGCATCGATACGGAACGCCATTACTTCCAGGGCAGCTACGATTACCTGACCAAGCCGACCAAAGAGGAGCATGAAAACGCCGCCAAGTACAAGCAGCCTTACAAGTATCAGGTGATCTTCGAGGACTGGAGCGACAAGGGCGGTGGCCGGCCGCTGATCCAGCAGATCAAGGCGGCGCTCGCCAATTCCACACCGGTCGCCATCGGCTTCTTCCCGCGCCAGGGCTTCGACTCCCTCACCCCCAGCAACGCAGTGGATTACGACGACAGCAGCCCGATCCTCGGAGGTCACGAGGTCATCGCCCTCGGTTACGACGAAGAAGGCCTGCTGATCGAGAACAGCTGGGGCAAGGGCTGGGGCGACAAGGGCTTCGCCAAGCTCTCCTGGTCGGTGGTAGCCAAGGACGTGAAGGTGGCGGCGGTCGCCTACTAGCCGCTGAGCTGCGGCGAGCGCGCCTTGCCGCAGCGACCTCGGACAGGCACAGCGCAGTGCCGGCACGCCGGCACTGCGCTGTCTTCAACCAAACACCAGGCGCGCCAGCGCGCCGCCGCACGCGCGGTTGCGCAAACTGGCCTCGCCGCCGTGCAGCCGTGCCACTTCGCGCACGAACGACAGCCCCAGGCCGGAACTGCGCTGCCCGGTCGCCGGCCGCGGCAACGAATAGAAGCGCTCGAACACCCGCTGCAGCGCGTAAGCGGGTACGCCTGAACCCGCATCCTCCACCAGCAAGGCGATGCGCGCGTGCGCGGCGCGCTCTGCGCGCAGCACCACCGTGCCGCCGGCGGGCGACAACGCGATCGCGTCGTCGAGCAGATTGTGCAGCGCCTGCCGCAGCAGATACGGATCGCCGGCCAGTGCCAGCTCGGCGTCCGGCCCCTGCACCTGCACGCCGCTGGCGCGCAACTGCGGCGCCAGCGCCTCGGCCAATTGCGCGAACAGCGACGCTACCGCGACGCGCTCGCGCCGCTGCAGCCAACCATGCTGCTCGACCTCGGCCAGCGCCAGCAGCTTGTCGATGGTTTCGGTGAGGCATTGCTGCTGCTCGGCGATATGGTGCACGAAGCGTCGCCGCTCGCGTCCGGCAGCGGTTCCTGCTGCAGTTCGGCGGCGCCGCGGATCGCCGCCAGCGGGCTCTTCATCTCGTGGGTCAGCGACTGCACATACTGCTCGACATAATCGCGCGCGGATTGCGCCGCTGCGCCGCGCCAAGGTCGCGGGCGCCAGCCGCGGTCCATCAGTTGCGCGCGGCTGAGGATGGCGCCAGGCCGCTGCAGCAGCGCGGCCAGCAGCGCGTATTCGTAGCGGGTCAGGTCCAGTGCGGCGTCGCCGTCGTGGATGCGGCGGCCGTCGCGGTCGATCGCGATCGCGAACGCGCCGTGCCGCTGCCAGCCCTGCTCCGCATCCGCGCCACCAGTTCGCGCAGCGAAAACGGTTTGGCCATGTCGTCGTCGGCGCCCAGTTCCAGGCCGAGCACGCGGTCGATCTCGTCGTTGCGCGCGGTCAGGAAGATCACCGGCACCTGGCTGAAGCGGCGCAGTTCGCGGCACGCCTCGAAGCCGCCCAGGTCCGGCAGGCCGACATCCAGCACCACCACGTCGATGCCGCCGGCGCGCGCCTGCGCCAGCGCCTCGCGCCCGAGCAGGCAGTGCCGCACCTGATAGCCCCCGCTGCGCAACGCGTACAGCACGGTATCGGCAATGGCGGATTCGTGCTCGACGACGAGGACGCACGGGGCGGCGGGCGCGGACATGGCGCGCAGCATAGCCGCAACCCCCGCCCGCCCGTACACTGCCGCGATGAACTATCGCCACGCCTACCACGCCGGCAACCATGCCGACGCGCTCAAGCACACCGTGCTGCTCGCGCTGATCCACGCGCTCAAGCGCAAGGACAGCCCGTTCTTCGTGCTCGACACCCACGCCGGACGCGGCCGCTACCTGTTCGCCGGCAGCGAGGCGCGCAAGACCGGCGAGGCCGCGGCCGGGGTGCTGAAGCTGATGGGCCAGCCCACCTTGCCGGAGGTGCTGGAGCGCTACCTGCGCGCAGTGCAGGCCGACAACCCGGTCCCGGTCGGCGCGAAGGATGCGAGTCCCTCGCAAAAGCCCGCACGTCCCTGTGCGGGGATTCAATTGAAGCACTACCCCGGCTCGCCGCTGCTGGTCGCCCAGGCCATGCGCGAACAGGACCGGCTCGCCGCCTGCGAGCTGCAGCCCGAGGAAGCGGCCGAACTGAAGACGCTGTTCGCCAACGACCGCCGCGTGCAGGTGCATGCCGGCGACGGTTATGCGGCGATCAAGGCGTTCGTGCCGCCGAGGGCCGGCGCGGCCAAGATCGGCCGCGGCCTGGTGCTGATCGATCCGCCCTACGAATCGCAGGACGCCGAATACCCGCTGATCGCCGCGGCGCTGCGCGAGACCCTGACCCGCTGGCCGCAGGCGATGTGCGCGGTGTGGTATCCGATCAAGCAGCGCCGCAGCCTGCAGCCGTTTTTCCGCAAGGCCGCGGCGATGCCGGCCAAATCGGCGCTGCTGGCCGAGCTGCAGGTGCGCCCGGACGATTCGCCGCTGCGGCTCAACGGCAGCGGCATGCTGCTGCTCAATCCGCCCTGGCAGTTCGAGCAGGCGCTGGCGAGCGCGCTGCCGGCGCTGAAGGTGCATCTGGGAGAAACGGGCGCATCGACGCGCCTGGAGTGGCTCAAGCGCGAGGAGTGAGGCGGCGCGCGCGGCATCCCGGCACGTCGCAAGCGCGCGCACGGCGCTGGGTCAATAGCAATCCCAGTTGTAGGCAACCCGGCTGAAATCGCCGCGCTGCAGGTCGGCCGGATCGATGAAGACGTTGGCGATGCCGCTGTCGCCCCACATCATGGCGTCGTCGCTGTCCAGCTGCAGCAGCAGCACCTACGCGTCCTGCGCGATGCGCGGATCTTCCTGGGTGAACTCTGGGTAGCCGCCGAGCTTGTGTCCGCTGTGATTCAATGCGGCGTACAGCGCCTCGTCCACGTCGTCCTGCGGCAACGCATGGCGTGTGGCGTAGGCGGCGGCGACCGCGTCCAGCGGCCGCCCCAGCGCCTGCGCGAAGTGCACGTCGCTGCGGCCGATGGTTTCCGCGCCGACAGCGAAATGCATCGCCCGCGGATGCGCCGGATCGAACGGCAGCGCGTCGCCGGCCGGCAACCGCACCGCGGCCTGCCGCGCCGACGCGTCGGGCCGCAGCCAATACACCACGCGGAAATTGCGTTGCGCGCTCAATGCGGCCAGGTCGCTGGCGCCGTCGAAGTTGGCGCCATAGAAATCGTCGCTGCCGATGAAGAACTGCAGCATGCCGTGGGTGGGATAGCCACGCAGCGGCGGCAGTGTCGCCAGGTTCACCTGCGCCAGCAGCGCCAGCGGCTGGCCATGGGCGTCGTGCGGGTATGCCTGGTCCGCGGTCCAGTACGGGCGGCCGCCGACCTTGCTGGCCAGGCGATCGTCCTGCGCCATCGGCTGCAGGCGCAGCTGCGCCACAGGCTTGCGCGTGGCCTCCAGGCGTTGCCGGTACGGCGCCAGCACCGCATCGGCCGGCACCGGCACCCTCGCCGCGGACGCGGTGCTGGACGATGGCGCGACCGGCTCAAGCGCCCCCTGCATCGTGCGCTTGAGCCACCAGAAGCCGCCCAGCATCAGCCCACCCAGCACCGCGACCAGCGCCAAGGTGATCACGGTGGACAGCAGCACAGCGTTCGAGGTCTTCATTGCGTTGTCGCCCACGCTGGACCAGGCGCCACTGTAGCAATGCCGCTCAGCCGCCGGAAGCGACCGCGGCGGCGCCCGACTCCGGTTCGAAGAAGCTCCAGCGCACCATCGGGAACTGCTGCTTCAAGCCGCGCTCGATGTGGGTGATGTCGGCCAGCAGCGCCGCCGCGTCGTGCTTCTGGCGCAGCGTGGCCTGCACCGACACCAGCACGTCTTCGCCGAGCTGCACCGCGATCAGGCGGATCACCCGCTCGATCTGCGGCTGCGCCTGGAAGAACGCATGCAATTGCCGCTGCAGCGCCGGGTCCACACTCTGCCCGATCAGCATCGCCTTGATCTGGATCGCCACCAGCACCGCGACCACGATCAGCAGTGCGCCGATGGCGATGGTGCCCAGCGCGTCCCACAGCGGATTGCCGGTCAGCACGCTCAGCAGCACCGCGGCCAGCGCCAGCGCCAGGCCGAGCAAGGCCGCCAGATCCTCGCCGAAGATCACGATCAGCTCGGCCTGGCGGCTCTCGCGGAACCAGGTCCATAGCGAGCGAGCGCCGCGCACCTTGCCGATCTCCTGCAGGCAGGTGCGCAGCGATACGCCCTCGGCGACCAGCGCGAACCCGAGCACGCCCACCGCCCAGCCCCAACTGCGCAAGGGCTCGGGCTGCAGCAGCTTGTGCACGCCCTCGTACACCGAAAACATGCCGCCGATGCAGAACAGCATCACCGCCACCAGGAACGACCAGAAGTAGATGGCGCGGCCGTAGCCCAGCGGATATTCGGCACTGGCCGGGCGCTTGGCCTGGCGCATGCCCAGCAGCAACAGCAACTGGTTGCCGCAGTCGGCCAGCGAATGCACGGTCTCGGCCAGCATCGCGCCCGAGCCGGTGGCCAGCGCCGCCGCGCCCTTGGCCAGGGCGATGGCCAGGTTGGCGCCGAGCGCGAAGAAGATGGCGCGCCGCGAATCGCCGCTGCCGGACATGGCCTATCTCGATCGAAAAATCCACGCACAGGGTAGGCAAACGCGGTGAGCGCTGCGTTCACGGCATCCGCCCCGGGTAATGCGAGAATCCAGGCTTCGTCGAGGATCATCCGGCCATGGCTACCCGCAACCGCATGCCTCCGTGGCATGAAAACTTCACCTTGCCCAGCGGCCGCGAGCTGCTGATCCGGCCGATCCGGCCGGAAGACAGCGCGCCGCTGCAAGGCGCCTTCAGTCTGCTCGGGCCGACCGAGATCCGCGAGCGGTTCCTGCATTCGGTGCAGGAGCTGACCGAGGACATGGCGCAACGCCTGACCCATCCCAATCCGAAGACCGAACTGACCCTGGTCGCGGCCGAACCGCTGCCGCCGGGCGAAGCGGTGGTCGGCGCGGTGGCGCGCGCGGCGATCACGCCCGGCACCCGCGAGGCCGAATATGCGATCCTGGTCAGCAGCTTCGTCGCCGGCCAGGGCCTGGGCCGGCAGCTGATGCGCAAGCTGGTCAAGTGGGCGCGGCGCAAGTACCTGGACCGGCTCTACGGCGACGTGCTGGAAAGCAATCTGCCGATGCTGCAACTGGCCGAATCGCTGGGTTTCCGACCGATGTCGCACCCGGACACCCCGGGCCTGGTGCGCGTGGTGCTGGAACTGGGGAACTGACCCCGCTCCCCGCCACCGCACACCACTAACCGCCGCGCCACGCTTCTCCGAGTCCCGACTCTCCGGTCCCCGGTCCCGAGCTTGCTAGACTAGTCGGTCCATGGCGCCTCTTTCCTTCCCCGTTCCGCCGCTGCCCAAGTCCGGCCAGCTCCGCGCCTTCTGGCGCGCCCCTGCGTCCTCGACCGCGCTGGCCTGGCACATCGCCTGCGCCGCTGCGGCGCATCGCGGGCCGTTGCTGGTGGTCGCGCGCGACAACCAGAGCGCGCACCAGATCGAGGCCGACCTGCACACGCTGCTGGCCGGCGACGGCAGCTTGCCGGTGGTGCCGTTCCCGGATTGGGAAACCCTGCCCTACGACCAGTTCAGTCCGCACCCGGACATCATCAGCCAGCGCCTGTCGGCGCTGCACCGGCTGCCGACGCTGCAGCAAGGCATCGTGGTGGTGCCGGTGCAGACGCTGATGCAGCGCGTGGCGCCGTTGCGCTACATCGTCGGCGGCAGCTTCGACCTGCGCGTGGGCCAGCGCCTGGACCTGGAGGCGGAAAAGCGCCGCCTGGAAAGCGCCGGCTACCGCAACGTGCCGCAGGTGATGGACCCGGGCGATTTCGCGGTGCGCGGCGGCCTGCTCGACCTGTACCCGATGGGTGCGGACACGCCGTTGCGGATCGAACTGCTGGACGAGGACATCGACTCGATCCGCGCCTTCGACCCGGAATCGCAGCGCTCGCTGGACCACGTGCAGGAAGTGAAGATGCTGCCCGGCCGCGAAGTGCCGATGGACGATGTCAGCGTGGAGCGGGTGCTGGCCACGCTGCGCGAACGCTTCGACGTGGACACCCGGCGCAGCGCGCTGTACCAGGACTTGAAGGCGCGGCTGGCGCCGTCGGGCATCGAGTACTACCTGCCGCTGTTCTTCCAGGAAGCGCGCAGCGCGGGCAAGCCGGCGCGCGATGCCACCGCCACCTTGTTCGACTATCTGGGCGAGACGGTGCTGCCGCTGCTCGCGCCGGGCGTGGGCGCCGCCGCCGATGCGTTCTGGGCGCAGACCCAGAACCGCTACGAGCAGCGCCGCCACGACGTGGAGCGCCCGCTGCTGGCGCCCGAGGAGCTGTACCAGGCGCCGGACACGCTGCGCGAGAAGCTCAACGGCCTGCCGCGCATCGAGGTGTGGGCCGCCGACCACGCGCGCATCGACGACGCGCAGGCGCTGGGCGACCAGCCGCTGCCGCCGCTGCCGGTAGCGGCCAAGGACGCCGCCCCGGCCGAGGCGCTGAAGAGCTTCCTCGGCAGCTATGCGGGCCGCGTGCTGATCGCCGCCGATTCGCCGGGCCGCCGCGAAGCGCTGCTGGAAGTGCTGGCCGCGGCGGGGCTGAAGCCGGAGGTCATCCCGAACTTCGCGACATTCCTCGCTGCTCCCCCCGGGACAAGGTGGCGCGAAGCGGCGGATGCGGGTACGCCGCGCGCGCCATCCTCAGCGCAGAAGACCGCTGCGTCGTCCGCGTCCGCCAACGCCGCGCAGGCACAGGTCGCTGGCGGCCGTAGCCTTCCCCCCCCCACTCTGCCGCAGGGAGAGGGGCTAGCCTCCGACGTGGCGCCTGCGCGCTTCGCCATCGCCGTGGCGCCGCTGGACGACGGCTTCGCACTCGACGACCCGTACATCGCGGTGCTCACCGAGCGCCAGCTGTTCCCCGAACGCGCCGGCCAGCCGCGGCGCACGCGCCGCGCCGGGCGCGAGCCGGAAGCGATCATCCGCGACCTCGGCGAGCTGACCGAAGGCGCGCCGATCGTGCATGAGGATCACGGCGTCGGCCGCTACCGCGGGCTGATCGTGCTCGATGCCGGCGGCATGCCCGGCGAGTTTCTGGAGATCGAATACGCCAAGGGCGACCGCCTGTACGTGCCGGTCGCGCAGCTGCACCTGATCAGCCGCTACTCCGGCGCCTCGGCCGAGACCGCGCCGCTGCATTCGCTGGGCGGCGAGCAATGGAGCAAGGCCAAGCGCCGCGCCGCCGAGAAGGTGCGCGACGTGGCCGCCGAACTGCTGGAGATCCAGGCGCGGCGCCGCGCCCGCGCCGGTCTGGCTTTGCAGGTGGACCGGGCCATGTACGAGCCGTTCGCGGCCGGTTTCCCGTTTGAGGAAACCGCCGACCAGCTGGCCGCGATCGAGGCCACCCTGCGCGACCTGGCCAGCAGCCAGCCGATGGACCGCGTGGTCTGCGGCGATGTCGGCTTCGGCAAGACCGAGGTTGCGGTGCGCGCCGCATTCGCCGCGGCCAGCGCCGGCAAGCAGGTGGCGGTGCTGGTGCCGACCACGCTGCTGGCCGAACAGCACTACCGCAACTTCCGCGACCGCTTCGCCGACTGGCCGCTGCGGGTGGAAGTGCTGTCGCGCTTCAAGAGCGCCAAGGAGATCAAGGCGGAGCTGGAGAAGGTCGCCGACGGCGGCATCGACGTGATCATCGGCACCCATCGCCTGCTGCAGCCGGACGTGAAGTTCAAGGACCTGGGCCTGGTCGTGGTGGACGAGGAACAGCGCTTCGGCGTGCGCCAGAAGGAAGCGCTGAAGGCGCTGCGCGCCAACGTGCACCTGCTCACCCTCACCGCCACGCCGATCCCGCGCACGCTGAACATGGCCATGGCCGGATTGCGCGACCTGTCGATCATCGCCACCGCGCCGCCGAACCGGCTGGCGGTGCAGACCTTCGTCACCGCCTGGGACAACGCGCTGCTGCGCGAGGCGTTCCAGCGCGAGCTGGCGCGCGGCGGCCAGCTGTACTTCCTGCACAACGACGTGGAAAGCATCGGCCGCATGCAGCGCGAACTCAGCGAGCTGGTGCCGGAAGCGCGCATCGGCATCGCCCACGGGCAGATGCCCGAGCGCGAACTGGAACGGGTGATGCTGGATTTCCAGAAGCAGCGCTTCAACGTGCTGCTGTCGACCACGATCATCGAATCGGGCATCGACATCCCCAACGCCAACACCATCGTCATCAACCGCGCCGACCGCTTCGGCCTGGCCCAGCTGCACCAGCTGCGCGGCCGCGTTGGCCGTTCGCACCACCGCGCCTACGCCTACCTGCTGGTGCCGGACCGGCGCAGCATCACCGGCGATGCGCAGAAGCGGCTGGACGCGATCGCCTCGATGGACGAACTCGGCGCCGGCTTCACCCTGGCCACCCATGACCTGGAGATTCGCGGCGCCGGCGAACTGCTCGGCGAGGACCAGAGCGGGCAGATGGCCGAGGTCGGCTTCAGCCTGTACACCGAACTGCTGGAGCGCGCGGTGCGCAGCATCCGCCAGGGCAAGCTGCCGGACCTGGACGCCGGCGAGGAAGCGCGCGGCGCCGAAGTAGAACTGCATGTGCCGGCGCTGATCCCGGACGACTACCTGCCCGACGTGCACACCCGCCTGACCCTGTACAAGCGCATCTCCAGCGCCCGCGACAGCGAGCAACTGCGCGAACTGCAGGTGGAGATGATCGACCGCTTCGGCCTGCTGCCGGAGGCGGTCAAGCACCTGTTCGCGGTCGCCGAGCTGAAGCTGCAGGCAAACACGCTGGGCATCCGCAAGCTGGAACTGGGCGAGAACGGCGGCCGCATCGTGTTCGAGTCCAAGCCCGACGTCGATCCGATGACCATCATCCAGATGATCCAGAAGCAGCCCAAGCTGTACGCGATGGACGGGCCGGACAAGCTGAAGGTGAAGCTGCCGCTGCCGGAAGCGGCGGACCGCTTCAACGCCGCCCGCGGCCTGCTGGCGGCGCTGTCGCCGCGGTGACCGCCGCGCCCTGAGCTGCGCGCAGGCCCCCTGCGCGAAACGCGGCATGCCATCCGGTCGGTCGCGCACCTAGGGTGCGCACCAACGCGAACGCTCCGAAAACGGCCGGCCTCCCCGGCCGTTTTTTGTCGTGCCGGTGCCAACCCGGCGTTGGCACGGCGCATGCATCCGTTTCGGGGTGGCCAAGCGGCGCCCGGTGCAACTGGAATGGGGTGCCGCTCACAAGAATGAACCGCTCATCCTTATCAAAGATTTGCGAGACAAATCTGCAATTGGGCCTAAATATTCCCGAAAAGCGCCGATATCTGCTTACAGCCAATCCCAACCGACTGTTCAGTACCCGCGCCGCGGCCCGGGATTTCGACGTTCCCCCTGACCGAATCGGAGACATCCCATGCGCTCGAAACTCCCGGACTCCCTGCCCTCGCCGCTGCAACTGAGCCTGGACGGCGACATGACCATCCGCCGCGCCGGCGAACTGAAGCCGCTGCTGTTGCCGGCACTGGACCACCCCGGCGGCCTGCAGCTGCAGTTGCAGGCGGTCACCGAAATCGACGCCACCGGCATCCAGCTGCTGCTCGCCACCCAGGCCGCGTTGCGCGCGCTGGGCCGGCCGTTCCAGCTCGACGGCTGCAGCGCGCCGGTCACCGACGCACTCGACCTGCTCGGCCTGCGCGACACGCTCGCGCCCGGCGCCGGCGACACCTTCCACTGATCGGCGCCAGCTCATGAATTTCGCTCAACTGCTGCAGACCTTCATCGCCGAGAGCCGCGACCTGCTCGAGGACATGGAACGCAACCTGCTGGAGGCCGAACGCGGCGAAGCCGGCCCGGACGCGGTCAACGCCATCTTCCGCGCCGCGCACACCATCAAAGGTTCCGGCGGGCTGTTCGACCTGGCGCAACTGGTGGGCTTCACCCACGTCGTCGAAAGCGTGCTGGATCTGGTGCGCGAACACACGGTGGCGCTGGATTCGGAGCTGATCCAGCTGATGCTGGCCTGCTGCGACCACATCCGCGCGCTGGTGGAAGCGGCGGCCGGCGCCGAGGCCGACGAAGCGGTGCTCGCCGCCGAAGGCGCGCCGCTGCTGGCGCGCCTGCACACCTACCTGCAACCGGCCGCCGCGCCGACAGCCGCCGCCGCAGTCGCGGCCACCGTTGCCGCGCAGACCGGCTACTGGCGGATCTCGCTGCAGCTGTTCAGCGATGCGCTGCGCTTCGGCAACTCGCCGCTGCACCTGATCCGCTGCCTGCGCAGCCTGGGCACGCTGGAGGCGGTGCGCACCGACCACGCGCGCGTGCCGACGCTGCCGGAACTGGACCCGGAAGCCTGCTACCTGAGCTTCGACATCCTGCTGCGCTCGGACGCGCCGCAATCGGCGATCGAGGACATCTTCGAATTCGTCCGCGACGACTGCGAGCTGCAGGTGGTCGCGGTGGATCCGCACGGCGACGCCGCCAACCTGGAGCTGCCGCTACTGGTGGCCGAGGCCGGCAACCAGGCGCACGCCGACGACTTCGCCGGTTTCGACAGC
>NZ_CAPJ01000330.1 GCF_000331775.1 Xanthomonas translucens pv. translucens DSM 18974 | reverse complement strand
AGCCGCGACAGGCACTACCAGCAACGCCCGTCGCCGCTGAAGCCGCTCCTACAAAAGACCCTGAACCTTGGCGATTCACCCAGGGCCTGTCACCGCGATTGGGACAGGGGCTAGCGCAACAGGTCGCCGTGGACGATGCATTCGCCGTCGCTGCGCGCCGGGCCGGGCGCGTCGTACAGCACCAGCCAGCTTGGCACGCCGCCGGACAATGCCGGCGGCAGGTTGCACAGCGCTTCGGCGCGATCGCTGTCCTCGCCATGCGGCAGCACCAGCGATTTGACCAGCTCGCGCTGGAACCGCACCGGTTCGCAATTGGCGGCCAGCAGCGCGCGCGCGCCGGGCCAGCGGAACAGGCGGATCTCGCCGTTCAGCACCATGGTCGGGCCGGCCAGCAGGTACAGGTCCTCGCCGTGGAAATGCAGGTCGCGCACGCCCAGCCCGCCCAGTTGCAGGAAATGCTTGCGCAGCAAGGTGCCTTCTGCGTCCAGCGGCACCAGCCGCAGATGGTCGTGGTGCGCTTGGACCGCGATCTCCAGCAGCCCCGCCCAGCCGCGCAGCACCGGGCCGCGCAGTCCCAGCAGCAGGCGCTGGCCGTCCACCGCCATGCCTTCGATATCGAAGCCGTTGTCCTTGCCGGGAATCTTCAGATAGGCGCCGAAATGCGGATCGTCTTCGAGCAGTGCGGTGAGCTGGTTGTGCCTGGCGTCGCCCTTCAGCCGCAGCGCACGGCGGCCGTCGGCCGCTTCGCGGACCAACTGCGGCGCGCCGTCGGCATCGCGCTCGATCGGCAGGCAGGCGAGCAGGCGGCGGTTGGCGTCGAGCTTGAGCTTGGCCAGGCGCTTGCCGTTGGCGGCATCGTCGCGATCGGGCTTGGCGTTCTTGCGCGTTCCAGGCGCACGGCGTGCGGCAGCAGGGTCTTGGGCATCAAAGCGATACACCGGGAGCGGATCGAAGACGCAGCAAAGCGCATCGCGCGTTCGGATCGCGTGTGCTGCCGCTGCGGGGGCGGTGCGCCGCAGCCCTAATCGAAGCCGGCCAGCTCCGCGCGCACGATGGCCGGTGCCAGCTGGCCGCGCCAGTCGCGGTCGTTGGCGACCTGGGCGCGGGCGCGGCTGGCCTCGAACGCGGCGAAGTCCAGCTCGGCGAGCGCCCAGACCTGCTCGCCCCGGGTCTGCGCGACGATGCCGTCGGCCGGGAAGCCGGCGTCCATCGGCGCGTAGATCGCCGCCTCGCCGGTGTTCACGTCCAGCGCCGGACTCCATTCGGCCAGCCCGGCGGTGACCGAGTGCGCGACGAAGATGCGGTTCTCCAGCGCACGTGCCAGGCAGCCGATGCGCACGCGGGTGGCGCCAGCCTCGGTGTCGGTGCAGCTGGGCACCACCAGCAGCCGCGCGCCGGCCTCGTACTGGGCGCGGACCGGCAGCGGGAATTCGCTGTCGTAGCAGACCGCCACGCCGGCGCGCACGCCCTCGCCCGCGGCGAACACCTTCAGCGCGTCGCCGCCGTCGATCAGGCCCGTGGCCTTCTCCAAGCCGGTCAGCTGCAGCTTGTCCTGCCAGCCGTGGCGGCCGTCGGGCGCGAACCAGTAAGCGCGGTTGCGATAGCGCCCTTCCCCGCTGGCCAGCAGGAAGCTGCCGGCGAGCAGATGCAGGCGATGCCGCTGCGCCAGCTGCGCGAACAGCGCCAGGTATTGCGGGTGCAGCGCCTGAATCGCGGCGAGCGAGGCCGGCAGGTCCTCGGCCACGGCCGCGGCGAAGGTCGCGGCCAGTTCCAGCGACAGGTATTCGGGCAGCACCGCCAGCTGCGCGCCGGCCTGCGCGGCCTGGCCGATCAAGGCCGCCTGCTTGTCGGCGAAGGCGGCGAAATCGACCGGCGCGCCGATCGGGTATTTGGCGACGGCGATTTTCATGCGGCAGGCTCCAGTGGGCGGGTCCAGAAACGCAGGGTGTGCAGGATCTCGCCGCGGTCGATTTCGTCCCACGCCAGCTGCATGCGCAGCGACGGCTGGCGCACGTAGCCGCGCTTGTGCCAGAACGCGTCATTGCTGCGGTCGCCGGGCGGGCGGCGCGGATCGTCGAGATCGCGGTCCACCGCGCAGAACGCGGTCAGGCGGAAGCGGCCGAGCGCGTGCGCATGCGCTTCGCGATGATCGAAGAAGGCAC
>NZ_CAPJ01000331.1 GCF_000331775.1 Xanthomonas translucens pv. translucens DSM 18974 | reverse complement strand
GCCAGCCACCGCCACAGCGAGGCGCCCGTCGGCCTGCAGCGCCAGGGCAAGGCCGCCGCGTCGCTGCAGCCAGGCCTGCGCCAGGCGCTCGAAACCGGGCATGGCGCGCAACGGCAACAAGGCCAGGTGTAGGCGACCGCGGCAACCTACCGCCGAACCGGACAGCAGGTCCTCATCGTCGCGCGTGTCGATGTCCATCCACGCCAGCGCGTCGGCCGCGGCCGCCGCCGCCGCGCAACGCGCGATCTCCGGCTCCAGGCAACCGCCGCTGAGCCAGCCCTGCTGCGCGCCATCGGCGCCGAACAGCGCGACCGCGCCGGCAGGGGCATAGGTGGAGCCTTGCGTGCCCATCACCACCGCCAGCACCGCAGGCGCGCGCTGCCGGCAGGCATCGATGGCATCGTGGAAACAGTGTCTGGCAGCGGACATGCGGCGGCACAGGCTGGGGGGGGAACCTCAGCCTAAGCAGCGGCCTGTGGTGACGAGGTGACTTGGCGGCGACGAAAGCGCAACGGCGCGACCGTGCATGCAGGCGGCGCGGCGCGGCGCGGCGCGGCAAACCAGCAGGATCATGCAATCGGCCTTGCGCCGCGCCACGCCGCGCATCGTCTGTATCGCTGCTTCGACACGGGAACTGCAATGCACGCTCACACGACACACACCGACATCGCCGATCCTATGCGGTGGCGCCTGCTGCTCGGCGCCGCCGGGTTGGGCGCCCTGCCCCTGGCAGGCATTGCCGCACCGGGCCGAACAGGCCTTTCCTCCACGCCTGCGGCACGCCCGCACGCCACTCAGGACACAGCCATGCCAAGCATCACCACGCAAGACGGAACCGAAATTTTCTACAAGGACTGGGGCAGCGGCCACCCCATCGTGTTCCATCACGGCTGGCCGCTCAGCGCCGACGACTGGGACCCGCAGATGCTGTTCTTCGTCGCCCAGGGCTACCGCGTCATCGCCCACGACCGCCGCGGCCATGGCCGCTCCACGCAAACCGCGACCGGCAAAGACATGGACACCTACGCCGCCGACGTGGCCGCGCTGGCCAAGCATCTGGACCTGAAAAACGCCATCCACGTCGGCCATTCCACCGGCGGCGGCGAAGTGGCGCGCTATGTCGCCAAGCACGGCGCCGGCCGCGTGGCCAAGGCCGTGCTGATCGGCGCGGTGCCGCCGATCATGGTCAAAACCGAGCACAATCCCGGCCGCCTGCCGATGGACGTGTTCGACGGCTTCCGCACGCAGTTCTACAAAGAGGTGCCGGTGCCGTTCTACGGTTACAACCGCGATGGCGCCAAGGTCTCGCAGGGCGCCATGGACAACTGGTGGCGGCAAGGCATGATGGGCGGCGCCAAGGCCCACTACGACTGCATCGAGGCGTTCTCGGAAACCGACTTCAGCGACGACCTGAAGCGGATCGACGTGCCGGTGCTGATCCTGCACGGCGACGACGACCAGATCGTGCCGATCGCCGACTCGGCGCTGCTGTCGGCCAAGCTGATCAAGCACGCCACGCTGAAGGTCTACAAGGGCTACCCGCACGGTATGTGCACCACCCACCCGGAACAGATCAACCAGGATCTGCTGGCCTTCTTCAAGGCCTGATCGGCCCGCAGGCGCAGGCACGCAGCATGTCGCCGGCTAACGTGCGCATGGCAGCGAGCGGGGTTCGCCACAGACGCGATCCCGCAATGCCGCCGTGCACCGCACACCCTGTCCCTGGCACGGCACGGGCCGCCTGGGCACGTGTGTGCAGCAACAGGCGGACCACAGGGCGGTTGCGCCGACCCGACCGCGACCGCATGCGGTCGCTCGCCAGCTCGCGTCGCGCCGCTCACTCTCCCCGGTACTGGCTGTCCGATACCGGCTCCAGCCAGGTCACCAGCGAACCGTCCACCGCTTCGGTAATGGCGATATGGGTCATCGCCACCTGCGCGCTGGCACCATGCCAGTGCTTGACCCCCGGCGGAATCCACACCACGTCGCCGGGGTGGATCTCCTGCACCGGCTTGCCCCATTCCTGCACGCGGCCGACGCCGGCGGTGACGATCAGGGTCTGGCTCAGCGGATGGGTATGCCAGACGGTGCGCGCGCCGGGTTCGAAACTGACCGAGGCGCCGCCGACGCGGGCCGGCGCCGCGCCCTGGAACAGCGCATCGATGTTCACCGCGCCGGTGAAATACGCTGCAGCGCCAACCGCCGAGGCGGCCACGCCGGCACGGGTGAGCCTGATCATCTTGGCATCTTCGTCGGGAACCGTAGAGGCCGGGGTCGATAGCGGCATGGCGTTGGCAAACAGGTTCATCGGGATTTCCTTTGCATGGGGGGAACTGTCGCAACTGTAGTCGCGTCGCGCCAGCAGCACTAGCCCGCGCCGCGCGCATGCCGCTACAAACGCGGCTCATCAATCCTGCGGCGGCGTTGAAGCAGGGCCGCGCGATCGCCGATGATGGCCGCGCATGAATGGCATGCCTTGCTCCGGCGGTCCGCGAGCATGGCCCGCGAAACCCTCAACGACCTGCTCGCCTTCGTCACCGTCGCGCGCGAAGCCAGCTTCACCCGCGCCGCCGCGCAGCTGGGCCTGTCGCAGTCGACGCTCAGCCACAGCGTGCGCGGGCTGGAAACGCGGCCCAACAACTGCATCGCATGCTTGCACTCGGTCGCAGGGCCATAGACGTCGCTCAAGCCCATGCAACCCAATCCTAGTGCGGAGACCTGCAAACCACTATGGCCCAACTGACGCGTTTTCATCTACCTGCTCCTGCCGGCCCGGCCGGCGTTCGACCAATGCCGCGCGGCGCGTGCCGCAACGACGGACCGCCACGATAGTGCGCGGCGGCGCCGGCATTGGAGTCCCTACGGCGCATGCGCCTATGCACCGAAATCATGAAACGGGATGCGCGCGCAACCACATCGCGTTGCCAGTGGCGCTGCACATGGCGACGGGTATCGGCGCCAGCAAAGGCGGCTTGTAGGCGAGCCGATACGCGCTCGCACAGCGCTGCCAATGCGACCTATCGCTGCAGTGCAGCATTGCCATAATCGTATGGCCGCTGCGATTTAAATCATTGGTCGCCCGCCGCCGCTGCCGCCTATCCTCGCCCCTGCATGCGCGCCGCCGCGGCGCGCGCGGACGCCGCGTTGCATGCCGCAACGACACCCCCCGCAACAGCGCAGAGGACACCCGCACGATGGCAGGACCAATAGGGCCGACGGCTCCGCTCTCCCCCTCCGCTCCGCTCGCCGGCAACGCGCCGTCCTACCGCGCCGCGCTGTCGCTGCTGGCCTCGCTGTTCTTCATGTGGGGCTTCATCACCGTCATCAACAACACGCTGCTGCCGCACCTGCGCAGCGTGTTCGAGCTGAGCTACACCCAGGCCACGCTGATCGAGTCGGTGTGGTTCATCGCCTACTTCTTCGCCTCGCTGCCGTCGGCCAAGCTGATCGAACGCATCGGCTACCAGCGCGCGCTGGTGATCGGCCTGGGCATCATGGCGCTCGGCGCGCTGGGCATGATCGCGGCCGCGCGCCTGGTCTCCTACGGCATCACCCTCGGCTCGCTGTTCGTGATCGCCAGCGGCATCACCTTGCTGCAGGTCGCGGCCAATCCCTACGTCGCGGTCATCGGTAACCCGGACACCGCCTCGGCGCGGCTCAACCTGGTGCAGGCGTTCAACTCGGTCGGCACCACCCTGGCGCCGCTGTTCGGCGGCTACCTGATCCTCGGCCGCTCGGCCTCCGGCACCGCCAAGGGCGACGCCGTGCTGAGCCAGGCCGAACGCCTGGCCGACGCGCAGTCGGTGCAGCTGCCCTACCTGATCGTGGCCGCGGTGCTGGTGGTGCTGGCCGTAGTCATCGCCCGCTTCAAGCTGCCGGCGCTGGGCCAGGCGACCCGGCGCGCCACCGGCCAGGAACGCGCCAGCCATTCGTTGTGGCGGCATCGCAACCTGGTGCTCGGCATCCCGGCCATCTTCATCTACCTGATCGCCGAGATCGGCGTGTCCAACCTGTTCATCAACTTCGTGTCGCAGCCGCAGATCGGCAACCTCACCCACGAACAGGCCTCGCACTACCTGTTCCTGCTGTGGGGCGGGATGATGGTGGGGCGCTTCGCCGGCAGCGTGCTGATGCGCCGGATCGCGCCGGAGACCGTGCTGGCGCTGTTTTCGATCGGCGCGTTCGTGGTGGTGCTGCTGACGGTGCTCACCACCGGCCACGTCGCGATGTGGTCGCTGATCGCGGTGGGCCTGTTCCACTCGATCATGTTCCCGACCATCTTCACCCTCGGCATCAAGGGCCTGGGCCCGCTCACCGAGGAAGGCTCCGGCCTGCTGATCATGGCCATCGCCGGCGGCGCGCTGGTGGTGGTGCAGGGCTGGCTGGCCGACCATGTCGGCCTGCAGCACGCCTTCCTGCTCACCGCCGCGTGCGAGCTGTACGTGCTGTTCTATGCGCTATGGGGCGCCAAGACGCCGCCTGCCTCCACGGCCTAGCCGCACGCAGGCCAGCCGCACGCAGACGATCGTGCGGCACTGTTGTGGCGCTGTGCCATTCGGCGCCGGCAGGCTTGGCAGCCGGCGCATGCGGCCTTGCGAAAGCCCGGCGCCCTAGCCCGCGCAGCGCGCGCACAACCCATGCACTTCCAGGGTCTGCGCCTGCGGCTGGAAGCCCAGCGCCTTGGCGCGCTGTTCCAGTTGCGCGACCACGTCGCGGTCTTCGAGTTCGACCGCGCTGTGGCAGCGGTCGCAGATCAGGAACGGCACCGAGTGCTGGGCGCTGCTGGGGTGGTGACAGGCGACGAAGGCGTTGACCGACTCGAGCTTGTGCACGAAGCCGTTGGCCATCAGGAAATCCAGCGCACGGTACACGGTGGGCGGCGCGTCGGCGCCCACGCTCTTGCCCTCGCGCACCCATTCCAGCAGGTCGTAGGCCTTCACGGGGCGCCCCGCCTCGGCGATCAGGCGCAGCACGTTGGCGCGGATCGGGGTCAGACGCAGCCCGCGTTCGCGGCTCACCCGCTCCACCACCTTGACGAAGTCGTCGGCGTCGTGGACGTGGTGGTGCGGCTCGGTGCAGGCGGTCTTCTTGCTGGACATGGGCTTCTCCGGGGAATCAGCTTCCCGCTGGGATCTTGATGAGCGCGGCATCGATGCGTTTCAAGGCCTGCTCGCGGCCGGCCAGGTACACCGTGTGCGAGATATCGGGGCTGACCTGGGTGCCGGTGATGGCCACGCGCAGCGGCTGCGCCACCTTGCCCATGCCGATCTCCAGCGCCGCGGCCGCCTCGTGCAGCGCGGCGGACACGCCGTCCACGCTCCACTGCCCCAGCGCGGCCAGCAGCTCGCGCGCCTTGCCCAGCGCCAGTTCGGCGCCCGGCTTCAGGTGCTTGGCCACCGCGGCCTCGTCATAGCTTTCCAGCGGCCGGTACCAGACCACCGCCTTCTCGGCCATTTCCTTCAGTGTCTGCACGCGCTCGCGCAGCGCCACCACCACGTCGGCGGCGGCCGGGCCGGCGGCGGGGTCGATGCCGAGCTTGCCGAGCTGGTACTCCAGCTGCGGCGCGATCGTGGCCGGGTCGTCGGTCTTCAGATAGTGCTGGTTGACCCAGCCGAGCTTGGCCATGTCCAGCCGCGCGGCCTTGGAGTTGACGTCCTTGACGTCGAACAGGTCGATCAGCTCCTGGCGGCCGAACAGTTCCTGGTCGCCGTGCGACCAGCCCAGCCGCGCCAGGTAGTTGATCAGCGCGTGCGGCAGGTAGCCGGCGTCCTTGTACTGCATCACGTCGGCCGCACCGGTGCGCTTGGACAGCTTGGCGCCCTGCTCGTCCAGGATCATCGGCATGTGCGCGAACTTCGGCACCGGCGCGCCCAGCGCTTCGTAGATGTTGATCTGGCGCGGGGTGTTGTTGATGTGGTCGTCGCCGCGGATGACTTCGGTGATGTCCATGTCCCAGTCGTCCACCACCACCGCGAAGTTGTAGGTGGGGTAGCCGTCGGGGCGGAAGATCACCATGTCGTCGAGTTCGCTGTTGGCGATCTCGATGCGGCCCTTGATCAGGTCGTCGAACACCACGCTGCCGCCGACCGGGTTCTTGAAGCGGATCACCCGGTTCGGGTCGTCGCGGTACGCCAGGTTCTGCTCGCGTGCGGCGCCGTTGTAGCGCGGCTTTTCCTGCTTGGCCATGGCCGCCTCGCGCATTGCGTCCAGTTCCTCGCGGGTCTCGTAGGCGTAGTAGGCCTTGCCGGCGGCGAGCAGCTGTTCGGCCACGTCCTGGTAGCGGGCGATGCGCTGGGTCTGGTAGACCGGGCCTTCGTCGTAGTCCAGGCCGAGCCAGTCCATCGCTTCCAGGATAGCGTCGATCGCCGCCTGGGTGCTGCGCTCGCGATCGGTGTCCTCGATACGCAGCACGAACTCGCCGCCGCGGTGGCGCGCCTCCAGCCAACAGTACAGCGCGGTGCGCGCGCCGCCGATGTGCAGGTAACCGGTGGGACTGGGGGCAAAACGGGTGCGGCAGGCCATGGAACGCTCGGAGCAAACGGGAATCGGGCAATTTTACCCCGCCGTGCCTTGTGGTGCCCGAAGGCAGCCGGCGCCGTGCCTGGGCTTTTCCATT
>NZ_CAPJ01000332.1 GCF_000331775.1 Xanthomonas translucens pv. translucens DSM 18974 | reverse complement strand
CACCGGGTGATCGGTGCCAACGGCGCGCTGACCGGCTTCGGCGGCGGCCTGCCGACCAAGGCCGCGCTGCTGGCACTGGAGCGGCGCGGCGCCGATCCCGCGCATGGCGCGCCGGCAACGTTGTTCGATTGAGCGGCGGTGTCCCGACTCCGCGAGACGCTTCGCGCCGTCCTCTCACCGCCCCCCCTCTCCCGGGGGAAAGGGGCTAGGCCCTTCTCCCCCAGGACCATGGCCCCCTTTTCGGGGGAAAGTGGCCCGCAAGGCCGGATGCGGGTACGGGCGCGCCTCGTGCACAAACTCCGCGAAACGCCCCGCGCGCCACAGCCTGTCTTCGTCAGGTCACCAGGCGCGCCTTATCATGCGCCGATGACGTCCATCGCCCTACGACTGGCAGGCGCCTGCGCGGCGCTGCTGCTCGGCGCCTGCGCCTCCACGCCCTCTTCTTCCAGCATCGCGACCACCGCGCCGCAGGCCGCGTCCAGTGCGGCGCAGCGGCCGTTGCTGCTGCTGATCTCCATCGACGGCCTGCGCGCGGACATGCTCGATCGCGGCATCGCGCCGAACCTGAGCCGGCTGGTGCGCGAAGGCGTGCGTGCGCAATGGATGTCGCCGTCGTATCCGTCGCTGACCTTTCCCAACCACTACACCCTCGTCACCGGGCTGCGTCCGGATCACCATGGCATCGTCCACAACAGCATGACCGATCCGGCGCTGGGCACGTTCCGGCTCAGCGACCGCGACGCGGTCGGCGACGGCCGCTGGTGGGGTGGCGAGCCGATCTGGGTCGGCGCCGAGAAGGCCGGCCTGCACGCGGCGACCTGGGCCTGGCCGGGTAGCGAGGCGGCGATCCAGGGCGTGCGCCCGAGCCGCCACCAGGCCTTGGACGAACACATCGCGCCGAACGCGCGGGTCGACCAGGCGCTGGGTTGGCTCGACGACCGCGACGGGCCGCATCCGCAGCTGCTGACCCTGTATTTCGAGCAGGTCGACGAGGCCGGCCACGACTTCGGCCCGCAATCGGCGCAGTACGCGCGCGCGGTCGAACAGGTCGATGCGGCGATCGGCCATCTGCTCGACGGGCTGGCCCGGCGCGGGCAACTGGATCGCACCAATCTGATCGTGGTCTCCGACCACGGCATGGCCACGGTGCCGGCGCAGCAAGTGCTCATCGTCGAGGACATGGTGTCGATGCAGGAGGCCGAGGTGGTCAGCTACGGCCAGTCGCTCGGGATCGCGCCGCGGCCCGGCCAGCAGGCCCGGGTCGAAGCCAGACTGCTCGGCGCGCATCCGCAGTACGACTGCTGGCGCAAGGCCGCGCTGCCGGCGCGCTGGCACTACGGCAGCAACCCGCGCATCCCGCCGATCGTGTGCCAACTGCACGAAGGCTGGGATGCGCTGCCGGCCGAGCGCGCCGCGGAAAAGCCGCGGACCGGCCTGCGCGGCTCGCACGGCTACGATCCGGCGCTGCCGTCGATGCGCGCGGTGTTCATCGCGCGCGGCCCGGCGTTCCGCCGGGGCGCCACGCTGGCGCCGTTCGACAATGTCGATGTGTATCCGCTGCTGGCACGGCTGCTCGGCATTCCCGCCGCGCCCAACGACGGCGATCCGCAGGCGCTGCTGCCGGCGCTGCGCTGAGCGCCGCGGCGCTGCGAACAGTCCTAGCGGCAAGGCGTGTCGTGAGCGATGGCGCTCAAGCCATTCGGAGTCGCTCGCAGATGCCGACTGCATATCGCGCAGGCACGCGTTCGGCACGATCGCACGCAGCGGCTGCGAGGCTGCATGCAACCCCGCGTCGGGCATGAATGCAGCGACCCGGCCTCGGTCCCACACCGCGGCGACCATGCGACAATCGGCGCATGCAGTCGCCCGATCCCGCGCCACCGCCGCGCATGCACCATCGCTTGCGCCCCTTGCTCTCGCACGAGAGCTGGAAACAGCGCGCGGTGCTGTGGGGCGGCGCGGTCGCGGTGGCGCTGGTCGCAATTGTATTCGCCAAGGCCAGCGACGCCGCCTTCCACCTGTTCCAGCGCATCATCGCGCACTCGCCATGGTGGGCATTGCTGCTCACGCCGAGCGTGTTCGCGCTGCTCGCCTGGCTGACCAACGGCGTGTTGCGCCCCACCCGCGGCAGCGGCATCCCGCAGGTCATCGCCGCGCTGGAGCAGCCCGACGACGCCTTCCGCCAGACCAACCTGTCGCTGCGCGTGTCCGCCGGCAAGCTGATGCTGACCACGCTGGCCTTGCTCGGCGGCGCCTCGGTCGGGCGCGAAGGGCCGACCGTGCATGTCGGCGCCAGCCTGATGTACGTGCTCGGGCGCTGGTTCGGCTTCCGCGATCCGCGCCAGGCCTCGCATTTCCTGCTCGCCGGCGGCGCCGCCGGCATCGCCGCGGCGTTCAATACGCCGCTGGCCGGGGTGGTGTTCGCGATCGAGGAACTGAGCGGGCGTTTCGAACACCGCTTCTCCGGCACGTTGCTGACCGCGGTGATCGTGGGCGGCGTGATCTCGCTGGGCCTGCTCGGCAACTACACCTACTTCGGCAAGGTGTCGGCGGCGCTGCCGCTGGGCCGGGCGTGGCTGGCGATCGTGCTATGCGGGGTGGTCGCCGGCCTGCTCGGCGGCGCCTTCAGCCGCATGGTGCTGGCCACCGTGGCCGGCAAGCCGCGCTGGCTGGGCGCGTTGCGCAGCCGCCATCCGGTGTTGCTGGCCGCGGCCTGCGGCCTGGCACTGGTCGCGCTGGGGCTGGTGTTCGGCAACGGTGCGTTCGGCACCGGCTACGAGCAGGCACGCAGCCTGGTGCAGGGCCATGCCAGCGTCGGCCACGAATTCGGGCTCATGAAGCTGCTGGCGAACCTGGTGTCGTACGTGGCCGGCATCCCCGGCGGCCTGTTCTCGCCGGCGCTGGCGGTCGGCGCCGGGGTCGGCCACAACCTGGCGGTGCTGATGCCGGATGTGGATCCGCGCACCTTCGTGCTGCTCGGCATGTGCGCCTATCTGACCGGCGTCACCCAGGCGCCGCTGACCTCAGCAGTGATCTCGCTGGAACTGACCGACAGCAGCGACATGCTGCTGCCGATCCTGGCCACGGTGCTGATCGCACGCGGCGCCTCGGCGCTGGTGTGCCGCACGCCGATCTACCGCGGCCTGGCCGAGCACTTGCTGGCGGTGCCGCCGCAGCCGCCCGTTCCCGAGGAAACGCCGACGCCGCTGGTCGTGGAGTTGGCAGGCGACAGCGGCGAGGACGACGCGCCCCCACGAACATAGGCTGCGCAGCCGCCCGCGAGCGGCGTAGCGTCGGCAGATGCGCATCATCGTCCGGTCTTCATGAGGTTATGTATGCGAGCAATGCATTTCGAGCGCTTTGGAAAGCCTCCTAAGATTGTGCATGTCCCCGACCCGACGCCGACCGAGGACGGCGTGGTGATCAAAGTGGCGGCGAGCGGCGTATGCCGGAGCGATTGGCACGGATGGATGGGGCATGATCCGGACATCGCATTGCCGCACGTGCCCGGGCACGAATTCGCCGGCGAAGTGGTCGCCGCGGGAAAGCGCATTTCGCGCTTGCAGATCGGCACTCGGGTCACCGTGCCGTTTGTGTCGGGGTGCGGGCGCTGCGCCGAGTGCCATGGCGGCAATCAGCAGGTCTGCCCAAACCAGTTCCAGCCGGGCTTCACCCATTGGGGCGCGTTCGCCGAGTATGTCGCGATCGACTTTGCCGAGACGAATCTGGTCAGACTGCCGGAAAGCGTCGACGATGCGACGGCGGCAAGCCTGGGGTGCCGGTTCGCCACGTCCTTTCGGGCCATCGTCGACCAGGCCAGAACCGGCCCCGGCGAATGGGTGGTGGTGCATGGCTGCGGCGGCGTCGGACTTTCAGCGGTGATGATCGCAGCCGCTCTGGGTGCGCAGGTGGTCGCCGTGAACATCTTCGACGACAAACTGGCGTTCGCCGTTGAATGCGGCGCGGTCGCAACGGTCAATGCGTCGAAAGTGGCCGACACTGTCGAGGCGATTCGCGAGATCACCAAGGGCGGCGCGCACGTTTCCATCGATGCGCTCGGCAGTCCTGCGACCTGTTTCAACTCCATCAAGAACTTGCGGCGGCGCGGTCGTCATGTCCAGGTTGGACTGATGTTGGGCGAACACGCCGCGCCCAGCATCCCGATGGCGCAGGTGATCGGCCACGAACTGGAGATCTACGGCAGCCATGGGATGCAGGCTTGGCGGTACGATGCCATGCTGTCGATGATGGAAGCTGGGAAGATCGCACCGCAAAAGCTTATCGGCAAAAGGGTGACGCTCGATGAGGCCATTGCGGTCCTGACCTCCATGGACGCGACGCGCGACATCGGCATCAGCGTCATCGATCGCTTCTAGAGCGCGTCACGGCCGGCGTCGATGCTCGCCGATGGCGCGGACCTGCCGTCCTGCGGGCTGCAAAAAAAACGCGGCGCAAGCGCCGCGTCGTCTACAGCGAAGCGGACTGGCTTCAGCCGGCCTTGGCGACCGTCTTCTTTGCCACGGCCTTCTTCGCCGCCGCGGCCTTGACCACCGACTTCTTGGCGACCGGCGACGCGGCGCCCACGGCCACCTTGCTCACGCTGTGCGAGCGCGAATTGCCGTAGCTGGCGTTGTAGCGCTTGCCCTTGGCGGTCTTGCGGTCACCCTTACCCATGCTCATCGACTCCTGAATGTGTGTGCGAAAATCCCCGCGCGGTGCACGGGTTTGGCGAGGCCAACGCGGTCAGCGCCCTCGCGCAAGGGCGGCAAGCCTACCACGTGCGCTCAGTGGGCGCAGCTGGCGTCGTGCACGTGGCCATGGTTGAGGCGCAGGTTGAGCAGGTGCGCAAGCCCGACCAGGGTGCCGCCGAAGGTCATGATCGCCGCGTGCGCCGCTACCGCATGGTGCAGCGCCGGCACCAGCATGCCGGCCCACAACGACAGCAGCCCCAGCAGCAACAGGCCCAGCGCCTGCCAGGCGCGGTGCCGGCGGTATCCCAGAACCAGACTGAACAGCCCCAGGCAGGTCACGAACAGCACCAGCGTGCGTTCCACGCCATCGCCCAGCCACACCGACAGGCCCAGCGAGGGCAGTATCGCCAGCGCCAGCGGCAGCAGCGCGCAATGCACCGCGCACAGCAGCGAACCGGTGGCGCCAAGGCGGTCGAGCAGTACGCGCAGATCGGAGGTGGGCGACATGAACGTCCGGCACAGTGGTGATTGCGTTATAGAATAATATAACATTACCTGGCCGGCGACCAGGGGGTCGCCACGCCCCCATGCCATGCCTGCCGCCGCCTGCGCGCGGCGAACGCGAGCGCCCGCGCTCGCCTGGCGGCGCCTTTTTCCTCCTATTCGGTATGTCTATGTCTATGTCTATGTCCTCCTCCTCCCGCTCCCGCTCGCTCCGTCGCACCGCCCTGTCCCTGGCGCTGGGCGGCCTGCTCAGCCCCGCCCTGGCTCTGGCCGCCGATGCACCCGCCGCGGACGCCGCCACACCGCCGGCCAGCGACAGCCGCCATGCCGACGGCCGCAAGCAGGATCGCCACGTGAAGGACATGGACGCAGTGGTGGTCACCGCCAGCCCGCTGCGCGATGCCGCCGGCGACCTGAGCCAACCGGTGGACGTGCTGGCCGGCGAGCGCCTGGACGAGAACCGCGGCGCCAGCGTCGGCGAGACCGTGGCCAGCCTGCCCGGCGTGCAGAGTTCCAACTTCGGCCCCGGCGTGGGCCGGCCGATCATCCGCGGCCTGGACGGCCCGCGCGTGGCGGTGCTCAGCGACGGCCTGTCCACCCAGGACGTGTCCACCGTCAGCCAGGACCACTCGCCGGCCGTGGAATCGTTCCTGGCCGACCAGATCGAAGTGCTGAAGGGGCCGTCCACACTGCTGTACGGTTCCGGCGCAATCGGCGGCGTGGTCAACGTGGTCGACGGGCGCATCGCCGAGACCCCGGTGGACGGCGTGCACGGCCGCGCCGAAGTGCGCTTCGACGGCGGCGACAAGGACGGCAACACCGACATGTTCCGGGTCGATGCCGGCAACGGCGGCGGCCTGTCGATCCATGCCGACGGCGTGTACCGCAACCAGAAGGACTACGACACACCGCAGGGCCGCCAGGCCAATTCCTTCCTGGATACCAAGACCGGCGCGATCGGCGCCTCGCTGGCCGGCGACTGGGGCTTCGTCGGCGTGTCGGCCTCGCGCTTCCGCGACAACTACGGCAACCCGGGCGAGCCGGGCGACCTGGCCGCCGGCGAGCGCGGCGTGTCGCTGCGCATGCACCAGGACCGCTACGAACTGAAGGGCGGGCTGACCGATCCGTGGGGCGACGGCAGCGCGCTGCGCTACAGCTTCGGCCACACCGCCTACACCCACACCGAGTTCGAGGGCGCGGAAGTGGGCACGGTGTTCGACAAGCGCGCCAACGAAGGCCGCGTCGAAGCCTCCTTCAGCGTCGGCGGCGGCTGGCAGACCGCGTTCGGCGTGCAGGGCAGCGACTCCACCTTCCAGGCGATCGGCGAAGAAGCGTTCGTGCCGAAGACCGACACCCGCGCCATCGGCGTGTTCGCCGTGGCCCGCAACACCTGGGAACGCGTCACCGCTGAGGTCGGCGCGCGCGTGGACAAGGTCAAGGACGAGACCGACACCGGCGTGGACCGCGACTTCACCCCGAAGAGCTTCTCACTCAGCGGCGGCTTCCGCTTCAACGAGCAGTGGCGCCTGACCGCCAACCTCGACCATGCCGAACGCGCGCCGGCCGAGGAGGAACTGTTCGCCGACGGCCCGCACATCGCCACCCTCGCCTACGAGATCGGCGACGCCGACCTCAAGCCGGAGAAGGCCAACCAGGCCGAGCTGGGACTGAACTTCCAGAACACCTGGATGGATGCCAAGGTGGCGGCGTACTACAACCGCTACGACGACTTCATCTACATCGTCGATACCGGCGCGCAGTGGTTCCACGAGGAGGACAACGACTTCCTGCCGATCCGCCAGTGGACCCAGGCCGACGCGATCTTCCATGGTTTCGAGGGCGAGGCCACCTTCCACCTGGCCGACAACGACAGCGGCGCCTGGGACCTGCGCGTGTTCGGCGACACCGTGCGCGCGCGGCTGAAGGACGGCGGCAACCTGCCGCGCATCGCCCCGGCACGCTACGGCGCGCAGCTGCGCTGGGACGCGAGCAACTGGCGCGCCTCGCTCGGCGCCACCCGCTACCAGAAGCAGGACAAGGTGGCGGTCAACGAGACCCCGACCGACGGCTACACGCTGGTCGATGCGCACCTGGCCTACCACGTCGATACCGGCGCCACCGCGTGGGAAGTGTTCCTGGACGGCAACAACCTGACCGACCAGGACGCGCGTGTGCACACCTCGTTCCTGAAGGACGACGTGATGCTGCCCGGCCGCAACGCCTCGTTCGGCGTGCGCCTGTTCTTCTGACGCGGCTCCCCTCCCGAGCGTCAGTGGAGGCCGCCTTCGGGCGGCCTCTTTTTTGATGGCGCCCGAAGACGCGATCGATCGGCACACGCGCAGCGACAGCATCCAGCCACTGTTCGGGTGCAGCGGTCGGGTGCGCCATGCGTCAGCGGCAAGTCACATCGCGACCTAGAGCCCGAGGCCAGCAGGCGTCGCTGCCACGACGCGGCGTCGCGCTGCGCACGGCACGCCGAACAGCACGCAGCGCTTGCGACCGGCCTGCGCAACCGGTCACGCAAACGACCCCTCTACCGCGCTGCACAACGGCCTGCCCGCGCAACGGCGTTACAAAGAGCGCCGCGCGATGTCCCCTGCATCGCGCTGTGCCGGCCGAACCTGCGTCGACGTGCGCTGCACGCGCGGCCGCTACGCGCACCCGCGCACCGTTTTCGGATGAAGAAAGGAGAGATTCTTCATGAAAGTCGCCCTGCACCTCCGCCTGCTGCCGCTGTCCATCGCCGCCGTCCTGCTTGCGCCGACCGCATTGGCGCAGACCGCCACCGCACCCGACAACGCCGTTCAATCCGCACCCGCAACGCCATCCGAGGCCACCACCCTGGATACCGTGGTGGTCAGCGGCACCGCGCGCTTCAAGGGCCTGCGCAAGCGCGACGCCAGCTTCTCGATCACCACCGCCACGCCCGAGCAGATCCAGCAGGCGGTGCCGCAGAGCAGCGCCGACCTGCTGAAGATCTTGCCCGGCGTGTGGGCCGAGCCCAGCGGCGGCGGCACCGGCGCCAACATCTTCGTGCGCGGCATGCCTTCCGAAGGCGATGCGCCGTTCGTCACCTTCCAGCTCGACGGCGCGCCGCTGTTCCCGCCGCCGACGCTGTCGTTCCTGGAAAACTCCACGCTGTTCCGCACCGACGACAGCATCGAGCGCCTGGAAGTGCTGCGCGGCGGCTCCAGCCCGATCTTCTCCAACGGCCAGGCCGGCATCACCGCCAACTTCATCCAGAAGCAGGGCCAGGACGAACCGGCGGGCAGCGTGCGCCTGACCGGCGGCAGCGACACTCTGCGCCGCATCGACCTGTTCGACAGCGGGCCGATGGGCAACGGCTGGTACTACAGCATCGGCGGCTTCTTCCGCGAGATCGACGGCGTGCGCGACCCGCAGTTCTCCGCCGACAAGGGCGGCCAGTTCAGCGCCACCCTGAGCAAGCGCTGGGACAGCGGCGAGCTGTCGTTCTACACGCGCCACACCGACGACAACAACGCCTTCTACACCGCGATCCCGCTGCTGTCGCGCAACAACGGCCGCGACCTGTCCAGCTTCCCCGGCCTGGACGCGCAGACCGGCACCCTGCTCAGCAACGACGTCCGCAACGTCAGCCTGCCGGTCGGCCCGAACGGCGAAACCGTGCAGCGCGACCTAGCCGACGGCCGCGGGGTCAACATCGACGTGTTCGGCGGCGAACTGAACTGGCAGCTCGGCGACTGGACCCTCGCCGACCGCTTCAACGTGATGGGCGGCAGCGCGCCGACCTACGCGCTGTTCACCGGCGATGCGCCGCAGCGCCTGGGCGATGTCATCGCCGGCTACGGCAGCACCGGCAGCGCCAGCTACACCAACGGCGGCGGCGCGGTCGATCCCAACCAGCAGGTGCTGCAAGCCGGCTGGTGGTCGGTGGACAAGCGCCTGAATTCCTTCACTAACGACCTGCGCCTGAGCCGCACACTGTTCGCCGGCAATACGCTCACGGTGGGCAGCTACTATGCAAAGTATTCCTCCAACGACACCTGGTATCTGGGCAACACCATGCTGCTGACCGCGCACAACCACGCGCGGCGCATCGACGCGCGCCTGGACGACGGCCGCCAGCCGACCCGCGACGGCTTCACCAGCACCGCCTTCCTCGCCCTGCGCGCGCACTACGACGGCGAGAACAGCGCGGTGTTCGTCGCCGACGAATGGGAACTGGACGACCGCCTGCACCTGGACCTGGGCGCGCGCTACGAGCGCCAGCGCGTCACCGGCCGCGTGCACGACACCGCCACCGTGGACGTGGACGGCGATCCGGCCACGCTGTACGACAACGCCACCTCGATCGCGCTGCCGAGCGCGCGCCGCATCGACCAGGACGACAACGCGCTATCGTGGACCGCCGGCCTGAACTTCAAGCTCGACGCGCACAACAGCCTGTTCGCGCGGGTCAATTCCGGGGTCAAGTTTCCCGGCTTCGACAACCTGCGCGACGGCCAGACCAAGGTACAGGACATCGACCAGTACGAACTGGGCTTGAAGTCCGGTGCGGCGGCCTACGATCTGTACCTGACCGGGTTCTACAACACCTTCAAGAACTCGCCCTTCCAGGCGTTCCTGGCCGACGGCAGCAACTTCACCACGGTCGGCGATTCGCGCGCCTACGGCCTGGAAGTGGAAGGCGCGATCCGTCCGTTCGGCGGCTTCGAACTGGCCGGCACCGGGGTGTGGCTGGACGCCAACTACCGCAACTACCGCGAGTACACCGGCAACCAGGTGATGCGCCAGCCCAAGCACCAGTTTCGGCTGACTCCGAGCTACTACTGGATGCTGCCGTTCGGCGATCTGCGCGTGTTCGCCACCTACGCCTACATCGGCGAGCGCTACGCCGACCTGGCCAACAGCCAGCGCCTGCCGTCCTACGACATGCTCGACGTGGGCGCCAGCCTGCATGCCGGCGAGCACTGGGAGCTCACCGCCAGCGGCAGCAACGTGACAGACGCGCTGGGCCTGACCGAAGGCAACGTGCGCGTGCCCGGCGCGGCCACCGGCGGCGTGTTCATGGGCCGCCCGATCTCCGGCCGCCAGTACCAGGTGTCGGTGGCGTATCGCTGGTAGCGCCTGCACGTTCCATTACGGCGATTGGCGACCAGTGGATGCTGCATAGAAGCGGCTTGAGTGCAGCATCCCAGGTTCGCAATGTGCTTTTTTAATTCGCACCCGCACACAGCGATCGCCGTGAGCGACCTATCCTTTGCAACCAAGGCGTCAGGTCGTCGTAGAGCTAGTGTCAGCCAATGCGCAATACTTCACATCCCATCACACGCTCCAGCGCCAGCTACGCCACCGGCGACAGTGCGTCCGGTCGCCAGGCATCTTCGCCCCCCGCAGGTTCCGGCTTCGATGGACATCGGCCCTCCGGCCCATTGGCTGGACTGCCATCCAGAAGCAGCGTGCGCCCTGGTCGGAATGTGCGACACGCTGGGTTGTTGCCTGAAGAGCGCGCAAAGATCGGTGTCGCACGCTGGCCGGATCCGCACTTTGACACCTCCGACAGCGCAGCGAATGTGGCATACGGCCTCCGATTCGCCATCGCAGTCGACGATGCGGCGCGACAGCTGGGCTCTGGCCAGCTGCGGAATATCGAGGACGTATGGCGATTTGCGACGCATTGGCGCATGCAGCAGGGTGACGCAACGGGCGATTTCTCGGAGCGACGCCTCAGCAATGGCGCATTCTCGCTCACGCCGATAACGGGAAAGTACGAGTTCGTTGCCGACAAGGCAAAGAACGCGGCTGCAGCAAAACTTATAAATTACCCGGGAAGGCCCGACATTCACTTGGTACAACTGCGCCAATCCGTCCAGATCAACGGAACATCCATCCCCCTCACCGAAATACGCCTGCCGTATCGTGCGGACAGTAGACTGACCGAGCTTGCCGACGATGCGATGCCCCCCATGATAAGCCACACCGCGGCAAGCCGGATCCCTGTTCTGCTGCAAGAGGTGGAGAGATTGCGGATGACGCTGCCTGCCAGGTCGGACGTGAATGACCGCATCCAGACACTGGGGCATATGCATTGGCTGCTCGCGAACGCGATGCCAGACAAACGTGGCAGTGGAGCGAAGTCGGAAATGTGTATCCGCGCTATTGGCACGTCGTTGGGATTGACCATGCCCCCGTTCAAGCATGGCGTGATCCCGGATCTGGAAGCGTTCGTAACGCCGATGGAAGAGTTCAGAAGGGGGTACGCTGCGCTCTTCGAAAGCCCCCCCACAAGCCAGCCGTAGCATCCACTTCCGGCGGACCATCTCAGCGCAGAGGTGAGTTCGCGCGTGCAGCGTGCGAGTTCATCGATGCGTCCCGCGTGTCCCGAGTCCCGCCAGCCCACCCCCGCATCACCGCATCGCCACCCTCCCTTCGCAATCTCTTCGCGGTGCCGTTGCGATGCTCGCTGGCGGGCGCCGACGCGGGCCCGTGCGCCGGTGCCGTGACGGCGGCACCGCTACCCCAGGTCGCACCGTCCACGTCCGCTGCACCCCGCGCGCGCGGCAACGTAGCGGTCCCCAGGCAGGAGAGACTGATGCAGCACGACCCCCATTCTTCCCAGGCCGCATCCGGCACAAGCGGGATACCGTGCGATGCCGAACTCAGCGCCGACGAGGCCGCGCTCGCACGCCGGCTCGGCATCAGCGGCCTGTCGCGGCGCGAATTCATCGCCCTGTTGTCGGCCGCCGGCCTCAGCGGTGCAGACGGCCAGATCGCCTTCAGCGAGGCCGCCTTCGCCGCACCGACGAACGTGACGCCGCCGCAGGACGCGCTGCCGGTCGTGCTGCAGATCAACGGCCAGCGCCATGAGCTGAAGCTTGATCCGCGCACCACGCTGCTCGATGCGCTGCGCGAGCATCTGGCATTGACCGGCACCAAGAAAGGCTGCGACCACGGCCAGTGCGGCGCTTGCACGGTGATCGTCAATGGCGAGCGGCGGCTGTCCTGCCTGACCCTGGCCGCGCAGGCCGATGACGCGCAGATCACCACCATCGAAGGCCTGGCCGACGGCGAGCGGCTGCACCCGATGCAGGCCGCGTTCGTGGAGCACGATGGCTTCCAGTGCGGCTACTGCACGCCCGGGCAGATCTGCTCGGCGGTCGCGTTGCTCGAGGAGATCAAGCGCGGCGACGCCAGCCATGTCAGCGCCGACGTCAGCCAACCGGTCACCGAACTTAGCGACGCCGAAGTGCGCGAACGCATGAGCGGCAACCTCTGCCGCTGCGGCGCCTATCCGAAGATCGTCGCCGCGATCCAGGACGTGCACAGCGGCGGCGCGATGCGCCCTTTGACCTGGCGCTACGTCGACCAGTCCGAACTGACCGCGCTGAAGCTGGCGAAGGAGGTGACCGATGACGCCGTTTAATTACCAGCGCGCCAGTTCCCCGGAAGATGCGGTGCGCCGCGTCGCCGCCAATCCAAACGCGCGTTTCCTCGGCGGCGGCACCAACCTGCTCGACCTGATGAAGGAAGGGGTGACCGGCGCCGACGAGATCGTCGATCTGACCCGGCTCAAGGGCCTGGCCGAGATCGCCGAAACCGCCGACGGCGGCCTGCGCCTGGGCGCGCTGGCCAACAATACCCATACCGCCAACCATCCGCTGGTGCGCCAGCGCTATCCGCTGCTGAGCCAGGCGATCCTGGCCGGGGCGACGATGCAGTTGCGCAACATGGCGACCAACGGCGGCAACCTGCTGCAGCGCACCCGTTGCGGCTATTTCTACGACACCGCCTTGCCCTGCAACAAGCGCAGCCCCGGCAGCGGCTGCGGCGCGCGCGAGGGGCTCAACCGCACCCACGCGATCTTCGGGCACAGCGAACAGTGCGTGGCGGTGCATCCGTCGGACATGTGCGTGGCCCTGGCCGCGCTGGACGCCACGGTGCAGGTGCGCACGCCGGCCGGCGTGCGCCGCGAGATTGCCTTCGCCGCATTCCACCTGCTTCCCGACGCGCGCGCCGACCTGGACAACCAGTTGGCGCATGGCGAACTGATCGAGTCGATCATGCTGCCGGCGCAGCGCTTCGCCGCGCACAGCCACTATCTGAAGATACGCGACCGCGCCAGCTACGCGTTCGCGCTGATTTCGGTAGCCGCAGCGCTGGCGCTGGAGCCGGACGGACGCATCCGCGAGGCGCGCATCGCGATGGGCGGGGTGGCGCACAAGCCGTGGCGCGCGCACGCCGCCGAACGGGCACTGCTCGGGCAGCGCGTCGGCGAAGCCGCTTTCGCCGCCGCCGCGCAGGCGGAGATGACCGCCGCGCGCCCGCTGGCGCACAACGCCTACAAGGTGCCGATGGGCACGCACGCGATGATCCGCGCCCTGCACCGCGCCAGCGGCGGCGACGCCGCGTGAGGAGCGAACCGGAGAACCCGCAATGAACTACATCGGCAAGGAAATGCGCCGCGTCGACGGCTACGCCAAGGTCACCGGCCAGGCGCGCTATGCCGCGGAATTCCAGATCCCGCATCTGCTCCACGGCTATATCCTCACCAGCACCATCGCCAAGGGCCGCATCGTACGCATCGACACCCGCGCCGCCGAAACCGCGCCCGGAGTGATCAAGGTGCTGACCCACCTGAACTCGGTCAAGCCGGTGTCCGACGCAGTCAAGAAGAAGGGCCAGGACCTGTCGTTCCGCGCCCTGCTCGACGACCGCATCCATTTCAGCGCGCAGCCGATCGCGGTAGTGGTCGCCAGCACGTTCGAGCAGGCGCGGCATGCGTCGCGGCTGATCCTGGTGGACTACGCGGCCGAGACCGCGCATACCGATTTCGACGCGCTGCTCGGCCAGGCCCACGATCCAACTCCAGACGACTCGCCGCAGCCACGCGGAAACCCGGCCGCGGCGTTCGCTGCCGCAAAGGTCAAGGTGGAAGCCGCGTACACGATGCCGATCGAGCACCACAACCCGATGGAACCGCATGGCGGCATCGGCTACTGGATCGGCGACACCCTGACCGTGATCAACAAGAGCCAGAACGTGCACCAAGACCGCGAGCAGCTGGCCGGCTACTTCGGCATTCCGCTGCAGCAGGTCAACGTGGTGTCGCTGTTCGTCGGCGGCGCGTTCGGCTCGTGCCTGCGCCCGAACTACTACACCTTTCTGCTCGGCACGGTGTCCAAGGCGGTCGGCCGCCCGGTCAAGATCGTCTACACGCGCCGGCAGATGTTCAGCGGCCACGGCTACCGTCCCTATTATCGGGTGGAGCTGGGCCTGGGCGCCGACGCCGCCGGCAAGCTGCAGGCGATCCGCTATCGGCACGTGCTCAATACCTCGCGCATCGAGGCGTTCAACGAGAACGACTTCCGCAACGCGCGCTCGCTGTACGCCTGCGCCAACGTCGAGGACCGCTTCGAGGTGGTGGAAACCGACCTGCCGACACCACAGGCGATGCGCGCGCCCGGCACCATCAGCCAGATGTTCGGCATCGAATGCGCGATGGACGAACTGGCCTACGCGCTGCAGATGGATCCGCTGCAATTGCGCCTGGCCAACTATGCCGAGACCGACCCGGAGACCGGCAAACCATTCTCGAGCAAGGCGCTGCGCGAGTGCTACCGGCTCGGCGCGCAGACCTTCGGCTGGCACAAGCGCACGCCCGAGCCGCGCTCGATGCGCGATGGCCGCCTGCTGGTCGGCTGGGGCATGGCCACCGGCACCTGGGCGGCGATGCAGATGCCGGCGCTGGCGCGGGTGCTGCTCAAGGCCGACGACAGCGCCACGGTCGGCAGCGCTACCGCCGACATCGGCCCTGGCACCTACACGGTGATGACCCTGATCGCCGCCGAATACCTGGGCCTGGACGCCAAGCGCGTGCAGTTCGAACTCGGCGACACGCGCCTGCCCAAGGCACCGTCGCAGGGCGGCTCGTGGACCACGGCCAGCGTCGGCAGCGCGATCCACGGCGCGGCGCGCGCGATCCGCGGCAAGCTGCTGGAACTGGCCAGGCAGGACGGAAAAGCCGCGTTCAGGGGGCTGGACGTGGATGCGGTGGAACTTGTCGATGGCCAGCTGCGCCCGACCGGCAAGCCCGAGGCCGGCCTGGACGTAGCCGAGCTGATGCGCCAGCACGGCCTGCAGGAACTGGAAGTGGTGCACGAGTCCAAGCCCTCGGCCGAGCGCAAGAACTACGCCACCGCCGCGCACGGCGCGCAGTTCATCGAGGTCAAGGTCGATCCGGACACCGGCATGGTGCAGGTGACCCGGGTCATCGAGGCCACCGCCTGCGGCAAGATCATCAATCCGCTGGCCTCTCACAGCCAGGAGATCGGCGGCGTGGTGATGGGCATCGGCATGGCGCTCAGCGAAGGCACCGAGGTCGATCATCGCTACGGGCGCATGCTCAACGCCTCGCTGGCCGACTACCACGTGCCGGTCAACGCCGACGTGCACCTGATCGAGACCATGTTCGTCGAAGAAGACGACACCATCGTCAACCCGCTCGGGGTCAAGGGCATGGGCGAGCTGGGCATGGTCGGCATTCCCGCGGCGATCGCCAACGCCGTGTTCCATGCCACCGGCAAGCGCATCCGAGAACTGCCGATCACCCCGGACAAGCTGATCGGCTGAGCAAGGTGGAAACTGCAATCGCGGCGCCGCGCATGGCGCGTGTACGGACGGACCATCGCATGATCCAGAAGGCCACGCGCACCTGTAGGAGCAACTATCGATCCAGCGTAATGTAGCGCCTACGGATCCAACCAGCCGCGTTGCACCGCGGCTTGCACATCCTGCGGCGTATCCATATCCAGCGCCAGCACCGGGGCGACGATGCAGCCGAGGCTGTCCAGCGCCATCGCATCGAACAACCCGCGCAGGCCCTGGTCGCCGCACAGGGGCAATTCGCGCCAGCACGCCTGCGCCACCACCGCCGGCATGCCGCGCACGCCGGCGTAGGCGCTGACCGCGCAGCCGGAGGCGGCGCGACGCGACGCGGCCAGCAGATCCTGCAAGTGCGCAGCCTCCAGCGCCGGCTGATCGCAGCCGAGCACCAGGCTGTGGGTGATTGCCCCATCCCCCTGCAGCGCCGCGCGCAGGCAGGCCAGACTGCCGCCCATGCCGGTCGACCAATCGCGATTGATCACGATCTCCACCGGCAGGTCGTCCAGCGCCGAACGCAGCGCCTCGGCCTGCGCACCCAACACGACCACGCAGCGGGCCGGCGACGAGGCCAGCGCCAGCCGCGCGGCGCGACGCAACAACGGCTCGCCGTCGCGGGTCAGCGCCTGTTTGGCATAGCCGAGGCGGTGGCTGGCGCCGGCGGCGAGCACCAGGGCGGCATGCACGTGGCTCACTGCGCCGCGCCGCATGCGCCGCTGTCGGCGCGCAACGGCATGCGCGCAGCCACTGCGGCATCGCCGCCATGCAGGCGGGTCACGCTGCATGGGCTCGGGTTTGGCGCGGTATCCGCGTGGGACTGCACGGCACGGGTAGCCTGCAATTGCGCGGCGATGCTCAGCGCGATCGCCTCCGCGCCGCTACCGCCGAGCCGCAGCCCGATCGGCGCATGCAGACGCGGCAGCAGTTGCGCGTGCTGCTGCGGGCGCAGCAGGCGGAACAGGTCCTCGCGCCGGCGCGTCGGACCCAGCAGGCCCAGGAACGGGATCGCGCTCGCCGCCAGCGCATCCAGCGCCTCGCGATCCAGCTCGAAGTGATGGTGCATCACCAGCGCCGCATCGCTGTCGGCGCAGTCGGCCAGTGCGCGGCTCGGCGTGCAGGCCAGGGCCTGGTCGGCCTGGCCAGCCAGCGCCGCCCAGCGCGGACGCTGTTCCACCAGCGTGGTCATCCAGCCCAACTGCCGCAGCAGCGGCAGCAGCACGGCGGTTTCCGGGCCAGCGCCAAACACGCTGACGCGCGGCGGC
>NZ_CAPJ01000333.1 GCF_000331775.1 Xanthomonas translucens pv. translucens DSM 18974 | reverse complement strand
TACGCCGGCCATGCGCGCCTGCGCAGCGCCGCTCACGGCTCCTCGCCCGGCACGGCCGCGGCCGCCGGCACCGCGTAGCGCTGCCGGTGCCAGGCATGCCAGCTGACCCCCAAGGCCCAGGCGGTGCCGCCCAGCAGCCCGGCCAGGCTCAGCAGCGAGGCCATCCGCGCGATGGCCTGCGCATGCGCGCCGCTGGCGAAGTGCAGCAGCAGTTCGGCGACCACAAAGCCGCCCAGCACCAGCAACGCCGGCGGCAGATAGAGCCGCACCATCAGCCTGGTTCCGATCGCCATGCGCCTGCTCCCGAAGTGGATGGCGCGGACGCTAGCGCCGCGCCGATGCCTGGCACGTGAACGCCGGTCGCAGCGCGCAGCCGGCGTTCAGGCGCCGGGCGAGGCCAGCGGCAACGTGGCCACGTCGATTTCCGACAGCGGGCTTTCCGCCGGGCAGGCCTGGTCGGGGAAACCGAAGCGCTGCTTCAGCGCCTGGCCGCAGGCGGTCAGCGACTCCAGGTCCACGCCCTTGGCCTTGCACTCGTGGTCGAACGCGATCAGGAACGCGTCCTTGCGCCGCACGAAGTCGTCGCCGCACTTGCGCAGCTGTTTGATCCGCTCCAGGTCGTCCTGCACCGCGTTGGTGCCGTCCAGCCCGTACTGTTTGAGTTCGTCGTTGCTGAGCAGGCGCAGGCTGCGATTGGGCACGGTCATCATCAGGTCGGCCACCGCCACCGCCACGCCGTTGCGTTCCAGGTAGTCCTTGACGTTGCTGTAGACCTCCTGCAGCTCGCGATTGAGTTCGGCACGCGAGGTCGCGGTGGAACTGATCCGCATCATGCGGTGGATGCCGACCTTGCCGGAGATCAGCCGGTTGTCGCCGGCGGCGAGCACGAACACGCAAGCGCTGTGGCAGATCGAGCCCTCGCGCACCCAGATGGTCCAGCCGGACTCGCCGATCGCATCGCCGGCGCGGATCGCCGCCTCGACCTGGCCGCCGCTGGAATCCAGGTCCAGCACGCGCTTGCCGATGCCGGCGTGCGCGGCGACCTCGGCCAGGCGCCGCACCATCGCGGCGAAACCGGCGTTGATCTTGCCTTCGTAGCGCACCCGCAGCAGGCCGCGCTCGCGGCATGGCGCCAGCGCCGCCTCGATGGTGGGCCGGTCCAGCCCGGCCAGCGCCTCGCCGTCGCCGGCCGCGGCCGCATAGTCGGTGGCGCAGCTGACGAACGCCTCGCCGTTCTCCAGCGCGGCCGCGTCCCACAGGTCGGTGCCGGCGTCATTGGCCGGTTTCGGCTTGGCCGCAGGCGGTGGCGCTGGGGGCGGCGGCGGCATCCCCACCGAGACCATGTGCTCGCCATCGCCGGGCGGGCTATCGGCCATGGTCCTGCCGGCGGACGGCGCGCCCGGCTGGCACGACACCAGGCCCGCACAGCACAACGCCAGCCACCAGGTTTTGCAGGGGAAAGACAAGACAGGGAAATCCGCAGCGGAGAGGCGGCGCATGGGCGATGCGCAGGGCTAGTCTAGTGCCGATCCGCATGCGCTTCCCAACTGCGCCTAAACCGCCGGCAGCGCGCCGCCAGCGGCCGCGCGGGGGCTGCCGCAACCATGTCCGAAAACGGCGAGTCTGCCGCGCCGGCGCGGACTAGACTGGCGCCATGTCCCAGCCCACCCTCGACGACCACGCCCGCTACGACCGCGCCCGTCTGGCCCGCGATGCGCGCTTCGACGGGGTGTTCTTCACCGCCGTGCGCAGCACCGGCATCTATTGCCGGCCGGTCTGCCCGGCGCCGGTGCCCAAGCGCAGCAACGTGCATTACTACCCCAGCGCCGCGGCCGCGGCGGCCGCCGGCTACCGCCCGTGCCTGCGCTGCCGGCCGGAGCTGTCGCCGGACGCGCAGCAGCACCTGGGCGAGGAATCGGTGCGGCGCGCACTGGCGCTGATCGCCGACGGCGCGCTGCAGG
>NZ_CAPJ01000334.1 GCF_000331775.1 Xanthomonas translucens pv. translucens DSM 18974 | reverse complement strand
GTCGCGCGCGCCGGCATTCCACTTCAGCCCGCGCTGCGCGGTGACGAACGCGGCGGCCAGCAGCAGTTGCACGATTCCGAGCAGGATCGCCCAGGCCAGCATGCGGATTTCGATCGTCATGGACACCTCGGACAGTTGCGGAGAGGCAAGTATCACACGGCAAAGCCGGGGGGACTCTCGCGATTGGTCTAGAGCGAGAAGCCTCGGGAGACGTCTCGGGCATGGCTTATCAAGCTATTACCATGTAAAACACATTTCGATATGTTTAGCAAAATCAACACGGAAGTCATGATTGTGAAGAAAAAGCAGCTCACCATCGTTGTTATTTTGCTTGGCGCCGCCTTTATAACCGCGCTATTTTTCTATTATTTTAAATCCAAGAATAATAGCAATGTGATTGACAGCACTGCAGCTAGTGATCGACCTGAGTCACCAGCATTCAAAAGTCAAAATACTTTAAATGCACTTATAACCACGGATAAGGTGCCAGCGAAGTTCACTCAGATGGTAGGGCCAAAGGCGTTTGTCATAACTCGGACTGGTGACTTTCGACCCCATGGGAATGCTCCGGGTTGGGCTGTCGGATATGTCGAACCGCTACTACCTCCCCGGCAGAGCCGGGGGGACTCTCATGATTTGGTCTGGAGCGCGACGCGTGCGCGCGTCAGGTCGGCGGACCGACGTGGTAACCGACCAGGCGCCAGGTCTTGTCCTCGTCCAGGCGCAGCGAGACCAGCTCGCGCACCGGCTGCGGCGCGTTGGCGAAACGGCTGGGGAAACTGACGTTGACGTAGACCCCCGGCGGCACCTGCGACCCCGCTGTGTACTGCACCCGCGCCACGCTGGCGACGCCGCGGCCGAGCAGCGCGCCCAGGCGTGCACGGTCGGCATCGACCTGGCGCACGAACGCCTCGCGCGCGACCGCCTTCTTGGCCACCGCCGATGCGCCGTCCCACAGCTCGCCGCTGCGGCCGGC
>NZ_CAPJ01000335.1 GCF_000331775.1 Xanthomonas translucens pv. translucens DSM 18974 | reverse complement strand
CAGCGGGGTGTCGCCCTGCAGCAAGCGCGCCAGCGCCGCGGCCACCTCGACCATCGGCACGTTCTTCTCGGTCTCGAAGCGCTGCAGCAGATCGCGGTAGGTGTCGATGCCGCCGCTGGCGATGGTCTCGCTGATCTTCTCCATGAAGCGGGTCACGCGCTGGTCGTTGACAGCGTCCACGCTCGGCAGCTGCATCTCTTCGATCGGCTGCCGGGTGGCGCGTTCGATCGCGCGCAGCATGCCCTTCTCGCGCGGGCTGACGAACAGGATCGCCTCGCCGCTGCGGCCGGCGCGGCCGGTGCGGCCGATGCGGTGCACATAGCTTTCGGTGTCGTACGGGATGTCGTAGTTCAGCACGTGGCTGATCCGCTCCACGTCCAGGCCGCGTGCGGCCACGTCGGTGGCGACCAGGATGTCGAGCTTGCCGTCCTTGAGCTGCTGGATCACCCGCTCGCGCTGCGACTGCTGGATGTCGCCGTTGATCGCCGCGGCGGCCAGGCCGCGCGCCTGCAGCTTCTGCGCCAGCTCGTCGGTGGCGGCCTTGGTGCGCGCGAACACGATCATCGCGTCGAACGGTTCCACTTCCAGGATCCGGGTCAGCGCATCGAGCTTGTGCAGCCCGCTGACCGCCCAGTAACGCTGGCGGATGTTCGCCGACGTGGTGGTCTTGGAGGCGATGATGACTTCGGCAGGATCGTTCAGATAGGTCTGCGCGATGCGCTTGATCGCGGTCGGCATGGTCGCCGAGAACAGCGCCACCTGGCGCGAGGCCGGCAGCTTCTTCAGCACCGCCTCGACGTCGTCGATGAAGCCCATGCGCAGCATCTCGTCGGCTTCGTCGAGCACCAGCGTGCGCAGTTCGGACAGGTCCAGGGTGCCGCGCTCGAGATGGTCGATGACCCGCCCCGGGGTGCCCACCACCACGTGCACGCCGCGCTTGAGCGCCGACAGCTGCTGCACATAGGGCTGGCCGCCGTACACCGGCAGCACCTGGAAGCCGGGGATCGCCGCGGCATAGCGGTGGAACGCCTCGGCGACCTGGATCGCCAGCTCGCGGGTCGGCGCCAGCACCAGCGCCTGCGGCTTGCGCTGGTTGAAGTCCAGCCGCGACAGGATCGGCAGCGCGAACGCGGCGGTCTTGCCGGTGCCGGTCTGGGCCTGGCCGAGCAGGTCGCGGCCGGTCAGCAGCGCGGGAATGGTGGCGGCCTGGATCGGCGACGGCGACTCGTAGCCGACATCGGCGACGGCCTTCATCACAGCAGGCGAGAGGCCGAGATCTGCGAACAGCAGCGGCGCGGGGGTATCTTGGGACATGGGAGACTCCGGAGGCGCCGCAGCGAACCGGCAGGCGCAAAGAAGCGCATTGTGCGCCTTGGCGGGCCGCATGTCTAAACCAGGTGAACGATGCCGTTCAGGCGTGAGAAACCTCCACCTGCCGCGAACCACCTTGCAGACCTTTCCGCGACCCGCCAGATGCCCGACGCTCCCACCCCCGCCGCACCGCCCGCGGCCGACTTCGCCACGCTGTTCCAGGCGCACCGCGGCATCGCCGCGAAAGTGGCCGGCAGCTATTGCCGGCATCCGGACGACCGCGCCGACCTGATCCAGGAGATCGCCGCCCAGGCCCGGCGGGCGTTTCCGCGCTACGACCGGCAGCGGCCGTTCTCCACCTGGCTGTACCGGATCGCGCTGAACGTGGCGATCGGCGAGTTGCGCGGGCGCACCCGCGCGCACCGCCAGACCCTGCCGCTGCAGGATCTGGACCTCGCCGACCCGCACGCCGCCGACCCGGAGCGCGAACGCCAGGTGCAGGCGCTGTACCGCTTCATCGCGCAGTTGCCGGCGCTGGAGCGGGCGCTGGCGCTGCTGTACCTGGACGAGCGCCCGCAGCGCGAGATCGCCGAGATCCTGGGCATCGGCGAAAGCAACGTCTCCACCAGGATCGGCCGCCTCAAGCAACGCCTCCGCGACGAACTCTAAAACCCCCTCCACACAGGAACCCACCATGCATCCCGACGAACTGAAACACGCCTGGCAGGCGCTGGAGCGGCGCCTGCAGCGCCACGACGACCTGCACCTGCAGCACCTGCTCGATCGGCGCGTGCGCGGCAGCCTGCGCCCGCTGCTGTGGGGCCAATTGCTGCAACTGCCGTTCGGCCTGGGCTGCATCGCCCTGGCCGGCCTGCTGTGGAGCCGGGGCGGCGCGCTGCCGGCGCCGCTGATCGCCGCCGGGGTGGCGGTGCATGCCTATGGCGTGATCGCCGTGGCGATGGCCGGCATCGTCCTGGGCCGGCTGCTGCATCTGGACTACAGCGCGCCGGTGCTGCAGATCCAGCGCCAGATCGCGCATACCCGCCGCTGCTACGTGCGCAGTGCTGTGCTGTGCGGGCTGTCGTGGTGGCTGCTGTGGGTGCCGCTGCTGATGCTGCTTGGCGCGCTGGCCGGCATCGATCTGCAGGCGCGGGCGGCCGGCCTGGTGTGGACCGGACTCGGCGTGGGAGTGGCCGGCATCGCCGCCAGCGTCTGGCTGTACCGCTGGTCGCGCCGCCCCGGCCGGCCGCGGCTGACGCGGATCGTCGACGACCTGCTGGGTGGCTCGAGCTTGCGCCAGGCCAGCCGCCTGCTCGAGGAGGCCGAGCGCTTCGGCCACGACTGAGTGCAGCCGCCGCTGCGCCGCGATGTGGGCAGCGTTTGTCCATCGCCGCGCGTGGCGGCGCGAAGTCCGAGCGTTTCGCCCGCGAATGACCGACAATGAGCGCCGATTTCCGAACAGCGTCCCCCATGCAGACCATCGATCTCCAGTTAGAAAGCGACTACGTCGAACTCAAGCACCTGTTGAAACTGACCGGCGTATGCGACAGCGGCGGCGCGGCCAAGACCGTCATCAGCGAAGGCCAGGTGCGCGTGGACGGCGAAGTCGAGCTGCGCAAGGCCTGCAAGATCCACGCGGGCCAGGTGGTCGCGCTGCACGATGTGCAGATCCGGGTGATCGGCAAGGCATGAGCGAACGCGCGGGCGATGTGCAACGCGGCCTCGCCCAGTTCATTGCCGGGGCTGCCGAACACCGCCCGCACGCCGCAACGCCAGGCGCTTTCTAGCATCTGTGCCGGGCAACGATTTTTTGTGGGAGCGACTTCAGTCGCTCCCACAATTGCTTCGCCAAGCGAATAGGACAGCCGGCATCCGTGTGCCGATCTTCAGGCCATGCCACCAATACCAAGTGGCGCTGGCTTTTGTAGGAGCGGCTTCAGCGGCGACCGGAACTTTCCTGGTAACGCCCGGTCGCGGCTGAAGCCGCTCCTACAGGGTGTAACTGGGCAACAGACCCGGTGCGCGGTAGCTGGCGGCTCGTCCCAGGCGGTGTGGTGGTGCGGGCGCGCGTGACGCACCCGGCACACCAGCATGCTGCGGCCGAAATCGCGCATCTGCGCGCCGATGCCACACATGCGCCGGCTGCTGGAGAAGCGGCTGTCGGCCGCCGCCACCAGGCGCGCGCTCAGCGCCTGGCCATTGGACAGGGTCAGCTGCGCCTGCGTGTCGTCGCAACGCAACGCCTGCACCGACACGCAGTCGAGCAGGCGCAGTCCCGGTTGCGCCTGCACCGCCGCGAACGCGGCGCGACGGATCAGGTGGTTGGGCACCAGCCAGCCCAGGTCGCCGTGGCGGTCCTGACGGGTGGCGAGGGTCAGCGCGAACGGCGAGGAGCCGTTCATCACCCGCGCATCGCGCAGCGGCGCGATCGCATCCGGATCGATCCGCGACCACAGGTCGAGCTGTTCCAGCAGGGTGCGCGAGGCGTGGGTCAGCGCGATGTCGCGGCCGTCGAAGACGGCGTCGGCCAGGGCCGCGCGCGGCTGCGGTTCGATCAGCGCCAGCGACAGGCCGCTGCCGGCCAGCGAACGCGCCAGGCACAGGCCCGCCGGGCCGGCACCGACGATGGCGATATCCACATGCATGGCGGCGCTTCCGGTGGTAGACGCGGCCAGCATAAACCCGCGGCGCGACGCGGCATTGATCTGGATCAGCGCTGCGGCAAACGGTCGCAGCGCAATGGGTCAGGCACCCACTGCGGCCGCGCCCCGCACAGCGCGCAAGGCCGCAGGCGCGGCTTCAGAACAATGCCCACACCAACTGCAGGATCGACCACAGCGACACCGCCCACACCAGGCTGCGCAGATACGGCACGCCGGCCGCGTACAACGGCACATAGGCCAGCCGTGCCCAGAAATACAGCTGCGCAGCCAGTGCGGTATGCGCACTGCCTTTGCCCATCGCCACCACCGCCAGCGCCGCGGCGGCGAACATCGGGAAGGTCTCCAGGAAGTTGCGCAGCGCGCGCTCCAGGCGCCCGGCCACGCCGGCGGGCGGCG
>NZ_CAPJ01000336.1 GCF_000331775.1 Xanthomonas translucens pv. translucens DSM 18974 | reverse complement strand
GGCGACGCCGGCGCTGATCGCGGCGATGGCGCCGCAGTTCCGTGCAGCCGCCCCGGCCGCCACCGCGCTGGTGGCGACCTCGGTGATCGTGACCTCGCTGCTGGTGCCGGTGCTGACCGCATTGCACGCGCGTGCATGCGCCAGGCGCGCGCCGCCAGGCAGCTGACGCGCGGCTGGTGAGGCGCCGCTGGCGACGCGATTGCGGAATCCACGCAAAAACCGCTGTTCGCCGCGTCGCCGGTTTACGCGACAATAGGCGCCATGCCCCTGCACCCCACCAGCAAAGCCCAGCTGCAAATCCACTTCTGCGTGCTGCTGTGGGGCATCACCGCGATCCTGGGCAAGCTAATCACGCTGCCGGCGCTGCCGCTGGTGTGGTGGCGGATGCTGATGGTGGTGGCGGCGCTGGCGCTGCTGCCGCGGGTGTGGCGCGGGCTGGCCGCGCTGACCCCGAAGCTGCTGCTCGGCTATACCGTGGTCGGCGCCCTGGTCGGCCTGCACTGGCTGACCTTCTACGGCGCGATCAAGCTGGCCAACGCCTCGGTGGCGGCAACCTGCATCGCGCTGGCGCCGGTGTTCACCGCGGTGATCGAACCGTGGGTGGCCAAGCGCCCGTTCCGTCCCAGCGAACTGGTGTTCGGCCTGGCGGTGCTGCCGGGTGTGGCGCTGGTGGTCGGCGGGGTGCCCGACGGGATGCGCGCCGGGGTCGCAGTCGGCGCGGTGTCGGCGCTGTTCGTCGCCGCGTTCGGTTCGCTCAACAAGCGCCTGGTCGATCACGCCGACCCGCTGACCGTGACCGCCGTGGAACTGGGCGCCGGCACCCTGACCTTGACCGTGCTGGCGCCGCTGCTGCCGTTCGTGCTGCCGGCGCTGAGCGGCCCGCTGCTGGTGCTACCGAGCCTGCACGACACCCTGCTGCTGCTCGCCCTGGCGCTGCTGTGCACGCTGCTGCCGTTCGCCCTGGCGCTGGTCGCGCTGCGCAGGCTCAGCGCCTATGCGGTGCAACTGGTGACCAACCTGGAGCCGGTCTACGCGATCGTGTTCGCGATCGTACTGCTGGACGAGCAGAAACAACTCACCGCGCTGTTCTACCTCGGCGTGGCTGTGATCCTGGGCGCGGTGTTCCTGCATCCGCTGCTAACCCGCGCCAGGCGGGTGCGGCACCCGGAACTGCTGGCGACCTGCGAAGCGAAGAACGCGCTGGAGTGAGCGCGCCCGCGGCGCGGTTCATTCCGCCAGCGAGACGCAATCGCGGCCGGCGCGCTTGGCCCGGTACAGCGCCAGATCGGCGCGCTTGAGCACCTGCTCGGCGCTCTCGCCCGGCTGCAAGGCGGCCACGCCGACGCTGGCGGTCAGCGCCACGCCCAGCTGCAGCAGGGCGGTTTCCTGGCGCAGCGTCTCGCATTCGTGCATGGCCTGGCGCGCGTCCAGGCCCGGCAGCAGAATCGCGAATTCCTCGCCGCCGTAGCGTGCGACCAGGCTGCCCGGCGGCGTCTGCGCGCGCAGCATGTCGGCCAGCGCCAGCAGGACCGCGTCGCCCTTGTCGTGGCCGTGCAGGTCGTTGATGTGCTTGAAATAGTCAAGGTCCAGCAAGGCCACGCTGAGTGGCGCGGGGCTGGACTGCGCCGCCTCCGCATTGATCATCAGCGCAGTGGCGAAGGCGCGGCGGTTGAGCAGCCCGGTCAACGGATCGGTGCGCGACTGCTTGAGCAGTTCGGCGTTGAGCGATTCCAGCGATGCCTGGTACCCGGCCAGCTGCTGCTCGTAGCAGTCGCGTTCGCGCAGTTGCTGCGCCAGCGCATGGCTGGTGCGGCGCAGTTCGATCAACTGCATCACCTGCCGCGACAGCGCCTGCAGCGCCACCACCTGCTCCGGCTCCAGCGTGCGCGGGCGGCAGTCGAGCACGCACAGCGCGCCAACCGCCAGCCCCTCGCTGTTCAACAGCGGCGCGCCCGCGTAGAAGCGGACGCCGACCTCGGTGACCAGCGGATTGAACGCGAACCGCGGATCCGCGGCCGCGTCGCCGACCACCAGCACGTCCTGCGGCGCAAGGATGGTGTGGCCGCAGAACGAGTCGTCGCGCGCGGTGCTGAGCAGGGTGACGTTGCGCTGCGACTTCAACCACTGCCGCTCTTCGTCGACCAGCGAGATCAGCGCCGACGGCGTGTCGCACAGACTGGCGGCGATGCCGACCAGGTCGTCGTAAGCGGCCTCCGGCGCGGTGTCCAGGATCTGCAGCGCATGCAATGCGCGCAGACGTTCGGCTTCGTTGTCGGGCTTGCGTGGCTTGATCACGGGAGCGGGATGCGGGATGCTGGATGCGTCGCGGAGTATCGCCAATTCCGGCACAAATGCCAGTGAAAAGCCGCGCCGCGGCCGGCCTCACCAGTCCTGGCGCTGCGGCAGCAGGCCGCGCAGCTCCTGCTCGGTGAGGTTGCGCCACTGCCCCGGCTTCAGCGCGCCGAGCTTGATGTTGTCGATGCGCACGCGGCGCAACTGGGTGACGCGGTAGTCGAACGCGGCGGCCATCAGCCGGATCTGCCGGTTCAGGCCCTGCTCGAGCACGATGCGGAAACCGAACTTGGCGATGCGCGCCGTGCGGCACGGCAGCGTGGTCTCGTTGTGCACGCGCACCCCGCGCGCCATGCCGCGCAGGAATTCGTCGCTGACCGGCTTGTTCACCGCCACCAGGTATTCCTTCTGGTGGCGGTTCTCGGCGCGCAGGATCTCGTTGACGATGTCGCCGTTGCTGGTCATCAGGATCAGGCCCTCGGACTCCTTGTCCAGGCGCCCGATCGGAAAGATGCGCTGCTCGTGGCCGACGAAATCGACGATGTTGCCCTTGACCTCGCTCTCTGTCGTGCAGGTCACCCCGACCGGCTTGTTCAGCGCGATATAGACGTGGCGGCGGCCGGATTTCTGCTTGGCGCGCGCGCGCAGCGGCTGGCCATCGACCTGCACCTCGTCGCCCTCGCCCACCACCGCGCCGACCCCGCCGGGCCGACCATTGACGGTCACGCGGCGCGCCGCGATCAGCCGGTCGGCCTCGCGGCGCGAACAGTAGCCGGTTTCGGCGATGTGCTTGTTGAGGCGGGTGCTCATGGGGCCGGGACTCGGGGCTGGGGACTCGGCAAAGCCGGCGATGCGTTGGCGGCGGCCGCGATGGGCGCTACGACGGCGGCAGCTGCGTGCCGCCGCTGCGCGCGGCCAGGTGCGCGGGGAGAGCAACGCTCCCCGCTGCAGCCGCTCAGCGCTTGG
>NZ_CAPJ01000337.1 GCF_000331775.1 Xanthomonas translucens pv. translucens DSM 18974 | reverse complement strand
CTGGTGGCTAGCGACGCCTGCGACAGCGTGGTCGCCGCCATCGTCGGCGCCGCCGGCCTGGCCTCGACCCTGGCCGCGGCCCGCGCCGGCAAGCGCCTGCTGCTGGCCAACAAGGAATCGCTGGTGCTGGCCGGCGAGCTGGTCACTGCCGCGGCCGCCGCCGCCGGCGCCGAGATCATCCCGATCGACAGCGAACACAACGCGATCTTCCAGTGCCTGCGCTCGCGCCAGGCCGGCGCCGAGGTGCGACGGGTGCTGCTGACCGCCTCCGGCGGCCCGTTCCGCGGCTGGGACCGCCACCGGCTGCAGGGCGTGACCCCGGCGCAGGCGTTGGCGCACCCGAAGTGGTCGATGGGGCCCAAGATCTCGGTCGATTCGGCGACGTTGATGAACAAGGGCCTGGAAGTGATCGAAGCGCACCACCTGTTCGCGCTGCCGCCGGCGCGCATCGAGGTGCTGGTGCACCCGCAGAGCCTGGTCCACTCGCTGGTCGAGTTCATCGACGGTTCCACCTTGGCGCAGATGGGGTTGCCGGACATGCGCACCACCCTGGCGGTGGGCCTGGGCTGGCCGCAGCGGATCGAATCCGGGGTCGCCGGGCTGGACCTGCTGGCGCATGGTCGCCTGGAGTTCGAGCCGGCGGACCTGGACGCCTTCCCCTGCCTGGGCCTGGCCTGGCGCGCGATGCAGGCCGGCGGCAGCGCCCCGGCGATCCTGAATGCGGCCAACGAAGTGGCTGTTTCAGCCTTTCTTCAGGGCCGTATCGGTTTCCTATCGATTCCTGCGCTGGTCGAGAACGCCCTGACCGTGCTGCCTGCAGGCGCGGCCGACTGCCTGGACGCGCTGCTGGCGGCGGACGCGCAATCGCGCAAGATCACCGAACTCGCCATTGCCCGCCAGCCTGCCCATGTCTGACACGCACGCCCCTATGAGCCACGCGCATGGGTGATTTCATCGGGTCCGTCTGGTGGATGATCGTCAGCCTGGGCGTGCTGGTGACCTTCCATGAGTACGGCCATTTCTGGGTCGCGCGCCGCTGCGGGGTCAAGGTATTGCGCTTCTCGGTGGGCTTCGGCAAGCCGCTGTGGTCGTACTACGACCGCCATGGCACCGAGTTCGCGATCGCCGCGATCCCGCTGGGCGGCTACGTGAAGATGCTCGACGAGCGCGAGGGCGAGGTGGCCCCGGCCGAGCGCGACCAGGCCTTCAACAACAAGCACGTGTGGCAGCGCATCGCCATCGTCGCCGCCGGCCCGGTCGCCAACCTGGTGCTGTGCGTGGCGCTGCTGTGGGCCATGTTCGTGATCGGCAAGCAGGATTACGCCGCGATCGTCGGCCGCGCCGACGGCCTGGCGCTGCAGGCCGGGCTGCAGCCGGGCGAGCGCATCGTGCGCATCGGCACGCGCGAGGTGTCCAGCTGGAGCGATGCCAGCATGCAGCTGACCGTGGCGGCGATGGACCGCGCCGATGTGCGCATCCAGACCGAGGACAGCCGCGACGGCGCCACCCGCGTGCACACGCTGCGCCTGTCGCAGCTGCCTGCCGACTTCGACGAGCAGCAGGTGCCGCGCCTGGCCGGCCTCACCTGGCGCTTCGCCCTGCAACCGGCGATCGTGGCCAAGGTGAGCCCGGGCTCGGCTGCCGACGGCGTGCTGCGCCCCGGCGACCGCATCCTGGCGGTGGATGGCGCCGCGGTGGTCAGCGCCGACCAGGTCGCCCCGCAGGTGCGGGCCTTGGCCAGGAACGGCGGCAGCGGCCTGGTCGAGGTCGAGCGCAACGGCGAGCGGCTGGCGCTGGACGTGCGCCTCACCCAGAGCAAGGATCCGCGGCTGAAAGGCCTGTCGCTGGGCGTGGACCTCGGCCAGCAGGACCGCCCGCCGCCGGCGTTCGACGCCAGGCTGCAATACGGCCCGCTGGCGGCGATCCCGGTCGCGTTCCGCGAGACCGGCAAGCTGGCCGGGGATACGCTGGGGCTGATTCGGCGCATGCTGACCGGCCATGCCTCGATGAAGAACGTGTCCGGGCCGATCAGCATCGCCAAGGTGGCCAACGGCTCGGCCAAGCAGGGGCCGGACGTGTTCCTGTATTTCCTGGCGCTGCTGTCGCTGAGCCTGGCGATCATGAACCTGCTGCCGATTCCAATCTTGGACGGCGGGCACTTGCTGTATTACCTTATTGAGTTGGTCAAGGGTAGCCCGCTGAGCGAGCGAGCCATGGCCGCGGGGCAGGTCGTCGGTCTGACGATGCTGGCCGGGCTGATGGGGTTGGCGTTCTATAACGACATCTTCGGCCAGGTCTTGCGATGAACCCGATGCTGATCCACTCGACCCCGCTGTCGTCGTCTTACGCCGGCGCCCATGCAACAACGATATCGACCTCTACCGGACGTGACATGACGCGATTTCCCACTCGCCGCCTGCTAGCCCTCGCCCTCGCCGCCAGCTTCAGCTTGCCGGTCCTGGCCCAGGCGACGGAGCCCTTCACCGCCAGCGACATCCGCGTCGACGGGCTGCAACGCATCTCCTCCGGCACCGTGTTCACCTATCTGCCGGTGGAACGCGGCGACACGGTGAACGATGCCAAGGTCGGCGAGGCGATCCGCGCGCTGTACCGCACCGGCTTCTTCGAGGACGTGCAGGTCGATCGCCAGGGCAACATCCTGGTGGTCACGGTCAAGGAACGCCCGGCGATCAACAAGCTGACCGTCACCGGCAACAAGGACATCAAGAGCGAAGAGCTGCTCAAGGGCCTGTCCGACATCGGCCTGAGCGAGGGCGGCACCTTCGACCGGCTGAGCCTGGACCGGGTGACCCAGGAACTGACCCGCCAGTACAACAACCGCGGCAAGTACAACGTCGAGATCACCCCGACGGTGAGCCCGCTGGACCGCAACCGGGTCGATGTGGCGATCGCGATCAAGGAAGGCAAGGCCGCCAAGATCCAGCACGTCAACCTGATCGGCACCGAGAAATTCGCCACCAAGGACATCCTCGACAGCTGGGAATCGCGCGAGCACAACTGGCTGTCGTGGTACCGCCGCGACGACCAGTACTCCAAGGAAAAACTGTCCGGCGACCTGGAGAAGCTCAACTCCTGGTACCTGGACCGCGGCTACGTCGATTTCAGCGTCGATTCCACCCAGGTGGCGATCAGCCCCGACAAGCGCGACATGTACTTGACCGCCGGCATCACCGAGGGCGAGCAGTACAAGATCTCCGACATCAAGGTCACCGGCGACACCGTGCTGCCGCAGGAAGAGATCGAGAAACTGGTGATCCCGAAGCCGGGCGACACCTTCTCGCGCGCGCTGCTGGAATTCAGTTCCGACGCGATCACCAACACCCTCAGCAACATTGGCTATGCCTTCGCCAAGGTCAATCCGATCCCCACCACCGACCGCGAGAAGCGCACCGTCGCGATCAACCTGCAGGTGGTGCCGGGCCCGCGTGTGTCGGTACGGCGCATCGTGTTCAAGGGCAATACCCGCACCTCCGACGAAGTGTTGCGCCGCGAGATGCGCCAGTTCGAGAACAGCTGGTACTCGCAGGCGGCGATCGACCGTTCCAAGGTCCGCCTGCAGCGCCTGGGCTACTTCGAATCGGTGAACGTGGAAACGCCGCCGGTGCCGGGCAGCAACGACAAGGTGGACGTGGTCTACAGCGTCAAGGAAACCACCTCGGGCAGCTTCACCTTCGGCCTGGGTTATTCGCAGACCTACGGCGTGACCACCTCGGTGCAGCTGTCGCAGAACAACTTCCTGGGCGGCGGCAACCGCGTCTCGGTGGACGCCTCGCGCAGCAGCTACCAGGAGCGCTACGCGTTCTCCTACACCAACCCGTTCTTCACCGACGACGGCGTGTCGCTGGGCTACAACGTGTCCTGGCGCAAGCTCGACTACTCCGACTTCGGCACCGCCCAGTACAACAGCAAGAACGGCGCGGCGCAGGTGATCTTCGGCGTGCCGATCACCGAGAACGACACCGTCTCGCTGATGTTCGGCATCGACAGCAACCAGATCACCACCTACGCCAACTTCACTCCGCGGGCGATCATCGACTACATCGATGCGATCGGCCAGCGCACCTTCCACGCCTGGCGCAGCGAGCTGGGCTGGGCGCGCGATACCCGCAACGACTACTTCATGCCGACCCGCGGCATGTACCAGCGCGTCGGCCTGGAAGCCACCCTGCCCGGCTCCACCGTCGAGTACTGGAAGCTGAACTATCAGATATCCAAGTACTGGCCGATCATCCCGTCGATCGTGCTCAACACCCGCGCCGAGTTCGGCTACGGCGACAGCTACGGCAGCGACGTCAGCCGCACCATCACCAACCCCGACGGCACCACCCGCACGGTCACCGCCGCGGGCCTGCCGTTCTACGAGAACTTCTACGCCGGCGGCACCAACTCGGTGCGCGGTTTCGAGGACAACACGCTCGGCCCGCGCTCGGAGGCCACGCAGTCCTACCGCCGAGGACAGCCGCTGGGCGGCTCGTTCAAAACCGTGGGCTCGGCGGAACTGTACTTTCCGAAGCTGTTCGACAGCCCGTCGGCACGCGTCTCGGCGTTCGTCGACGTCGGCAACGTGTTCAACGGCGTGGACAACTACAAGACCAACGAACTGCGCGCCTCCACCGGCGTGGCGCTGCTATGGCGGGCACCGGTCGGCCCGATCTCGATCAGCTACGCGTTCCCATTGAAAAAGGAAGACAATGACGAGATCGAGCGGCTGCAGTTCACGTTTGGTGGGCAGTTCTGACGAACTGCCCCCGCCGCCAGGGAGCGCGTCATCGCGTTCGCGCTGACGCCCCACGATTCGTTGCGCGAATCGCAGGTCCCGGCTCGTGTTTTCCCAAATCCTCGCGCCTGTCGGCGCGCCCCCTTTATTAAAGGGGGCTTTGCTCCAGCCAGTTGATCGCGATCTGATCCGGGGTTCTGTCCAGATGGGTCGTCGCGTTATGGGCTAGTCAGGGGCTTTCCTGCAGTTGGTTGATCGCCACCTACCCGGTCGACGCGGGTCGCACTGCCCGCTGCACAGGCGCAGCATGACCGTGCCGATGGCACACGGTAGAATCCCCGAGTGAATACTCCTTCCCATACCGCACACGAGATCGCCGAGCGCTTCGGTCTGCAGGTGCATGGCGACGGCGCGGTCGCCGTGCACGGCGTCGCCACGCTGGCCCATGCCGGCCCCGGACAGCTCAGTTTCCTGGCCAATCCGCGCTATCGCGCGCAGCTGGCCGACAGTGCCGCGGCGGTAGTGGTGCTGCGCGCCGACGATGCCGACGCGGCGCCCGGCACTGCGCTGATCGCGCGCGATCCGTACGTCGCCTTCGCCAGGATCGCCGCGCTGTTCGACATGGCGCCGGCGCGACCGCCCGGCCTCCATCCCAGCGCCAGCATCGACCCCAGCGCGCAGATCGCCGCCAGCGCGCATATCGGCGCCTTCGTCAGCATCGGCGCGCGCAGCGTGGTCGGCAACGGTTGCGTGATCGGTCCGGGCTGCGTGATCGGCGACGACTGCCAGGTAGGCGACGGCTGCGAACTGATTGCCCGCGTCACCCTGGTCACCCGCGTGCGCCTGGGCAAGCGCGTGCGCATCCACCCCGGCGCGGTGCTCGGCGCCGACGGCTTCGGCCTGGCGATGGACGCCGGCCACTGGATCAAGGTGCCGCAGCTCGGCGGCGTGACGATCGGCGACGATTGCGAAATCGGCGCCAACGCCTGTGTCGATCGCGGCGCGCTTGAAGACACCACGCTCGAAGAGGACGTGCGCCTGGACAACCTGGTGCAGGTCGCGCACAACGTGCACATCGGCGCGCACAGCGCGATCGCCGGCTGCACCGGCATCGCCGGCAGCGCCAGGATCGGCCGCTACTGCATGCTCGGCGGCGCGGTCGGCGTGGTCGGCCACCTGGAAATCTGCGACAAGGTGGTGATCACCGGCAAGTCGGTGGTCCGCAACTCCATCCATGCGCCGGGCGAATACTCGTCCGGCACCCCGTTGACCGACAACCGCACGTGGCGCAAGAACGCCGCGCGCTTCAAACAGCTTGATGCCCTGGCCCGTCGCATCCTGTCTGCCAGCAAGGAGAAGCAATGAGCCACGACCAGACCCTGCCGGACATCCAGCAGATCCAGAAGTTGATCCCGCACCGCTATCCATTCCTGCTGGTGGACAAGGTGGTGTCGCTCGACTACGAGAACCGCAAGATCGTCGCGCACAAGAACGTCAGCGTGAACGAGCCGTTCTTCCAGGGCCATTTCCCCGGCAAGCCGATCATGCCCGGCGTGCTGATCATCGAGGCGCTGGCGCAGGCCGGCGGCGTGCTGACCCAGCTCGCGATGGGCCGCGATGCGCAGTCCAAGCTGTTCTACATGGTCAAGGTCGACAAGGCCCGCTTCAGCAGCCAGGTCGTGCCCGGCGATGTGCTGGAGCTGCACGTGGAAATCAAGCGGGTGATCCGCAACATGGCCGTGTACTACGGCGAAGCCAAGGTCGACGGCAAGGTCGTCGCCTGCGCCGAGGTGCTGTGCGCGGGCACCCGCGAATGAGCCAGGCAGGAGACCTGCGATGAGCGACGACGTCCCTCTGATCCATCCCACCGCGGTGATCGATCCGTCGGCGACGCTGGCGGCGGATGTGCGCGTCGGCGCCTTCAGCCTGATCGGCGCCGAGGTCGCCATCGGCGCAGGCAGCGTGATCGGCTCGCATTGCAGCATCGTCGGCCCGACCCGGATCGGCCGCGACAACCACCTGGTCGGCCACGTCGCGCTGGGCGGCGATCCGCAGGACAAGAAGTTCGCCGGCGAGCGCACCGAACTGGTGATGGGCGACCGCAACGTGATCCGCGAGTTCGTCACCGTCAGCCGCGGCACCGGCAATGGCGGCGGCATCACCCGCATCGGCAGCGACAACTGGTTCCTGGCCTACACCCACGTCGCCCACGATTGCGTGGTCGGCGACCATTGCGTGTTCTCCAACAACACCACCTTGGCCGGGCATGTCGAAGTCGGCGACCACGTGATCATCAGCGGCTTCGCCGGCGCGCACCAGTTCTGCCGCATCGGCGATCACGCCTTCCTCGGCATGGGCGCGCTGATCAACGGCGACGTGCCGCCGTTCACCATGGTCGGCGGCAACTCGCTGGGGCGCCCGCGCGGCATCAACAGCGAAGGCCTGAAGCGCCGCGGGTTCGACACCGAGCGCCTGGCCGCGATCAAGCGCGCCTACCGCGCGCTGTACGTGGCCGGCCTGCCGCTGGCCGAAGCCAAGCAGCAACTGGCGGTGCTGGCCGAAAACAGCGAGGACGTGCGCGCGATGCTGGAATTCATCGAAGCCAGCGAGCGGCCGTTGTTGCGATGAACAGTGGAACCGGGACTCGGGACTCGGGACTCGGGACCCGGAACGGCACGACATCGCGCAGCTCCCTGGCCGGAGCTCCGAGTCCCGAGTCCCGCCCCCCGAGTCCCGGCGCAGCGAAGCTGCGCGTGGCCCTGGTCGCTGGCGAAGCCTCCGGCGACCAGCTTGGCGCCGGGCTGATCGAGGCGTTGCGCGCGCGCTACCCGGATGCCGAATTCGCCGGCATCGGCGGCGATGCGATGCGCAACGCCGGCTGCCAGACCTGGTTCGACGCCAGCGAACTGGCGGTGATGGGCCTGATGGAGGTGCTGCGGCATCTGCCGCGGCTGCTGCAACTGCGCCGCACGCTGCGCCAGCGCCTGCTGGACTGGCGCCCGGACGTGTTCGTCGGCATCGACGCGCCCGACTTCAACCTCGGCGTGGAGCGCTGGCTCAAGCAGCGCGGCATCCGCACCGTGCACTACGTGAGTCCGTCGGTGTGGGCCTGGCGCGAGCGGCGCGCGGCCAAGATCGGTGCCAGCGCCGACTTGGTGCTGTGCCTGTTCCCGATGGAACCGCCGATCTACGCCAGGCACGGCGTGGACGCGCGCTTCGTCGGCCACCCGATGGCCGACGCGATCGCGCTGCACGAGGACCGAGGCGCGGCACGCGCCGAACTGGGCCTGCCGGCCGGCGCGACCGTGCTGGCGGTGCTGCCGGGCAGCCGCCTGGGCGAGATCGGCCGGCTCGGCGACACCTTCTTCGCCGCCGCCTGGGAGGTACTGCAAGAGCTGCCGGGCGCGCACGTGGTGGTGCCGGCCGCCAACCCCGCGTGCAAGGCATTGCTGGCCGAGCAGCTATCGCGCTCGGCGTTGCCGGTGGTGTATTCGCACCTGCTCGACGGCCAGGCCCGCACCGCCCTGCGCGCCGCCGACGTGGTGCTGCTGGCCTCGGGTACCGCCACACTGGAGGCGATGCTGATGAAGCGGCCGATGGTGGTCGGCTACAAGGTAGCGCCGCTGACCTACCGCCTCGTCAAGGCGCTGGGCCTGCTCAAGGTCGACCGCTACGCACTGCCCAACATCCTCGCCGGCCGCGACCTGGCGCCGGAACTGATGCAGGACGCCTGCACTCCCGACGCGCTCGCCGCCGCGCTGCTGCATTGGCTACGCGATCCGCAGGCAGTAGCCGCGCTGCAACCCGACTACGCGCGGCTGCATCAGTTGCTGCGCCAGGATGCGTCGGCGCGGGCGGCCGATGCGGTGGCGGAGTTGGTCGGAGTGCCGCGGGACCAGGGACCGGGGACCGGGGACCGGGAACAGCGGATTCCATGAAAACCACAGATCTCGCACTGACGCTCTTTCCCGGGTCCCCGGTCCCCGGTCCCCGGTCCCGGCTCTACGCCGGCGTCGACGAAGCCGGGCGCGGGCCGCTGGCCGGACCCGTCGCGGTGGCCGCGGTGGTGTTCGATCCGGCGCGCCCCCGCATCAACGGCCTGGACGACTCCAAGCAGCTGACCGCCGCGCGCCGCGAGACGCTGTACGCGCGCATCGTCGAGCGTGCGCTGGCCTGGCAGGTGGTGCTGATCGAAGCCGACGAGATCGACCGGCTGAACATCTACCAGGCCACCATGCTGGGCATGCGCCGCGCGGTCGAGGGCGTGGCGCACGTGGCCGGTTTCGCGCGCATCGACGGCAACCGCGTGCCCAAGGGCCTGCCCTGCGCCGCCGAGGCGCTGGTCGGCGGCGACGGCCTGGACCGCGCGATCATGGCCGCCTCGATCGTGGCCAAGGTCACCCGCGACCGCCTCATGCAGCGCCTGCACGCACAGCACCCGCACTACGGCTTCGACCTGCACAAGGGCTACGCCACCCCGGCGCACCTGGCCGCGCTGGCCGCGCACGGCCCGTGCGCGCAGCATCGGCGTAGCTTCGCGCCGGTGCGGCGTGCGTTGCTGGGGCGGGACCCGGGACTCGGGACTCGGGACCCGGAACAGCCGCAGAGCGCATAGATTCCGGCCTGCAACAGCGCGCACAGGGTCCGCACGCGGCGGACCACCGGGTCCCGAGTCCCCGGTCCCGAGTCCCGAGCTTGTCAAGCCTTGCCCGCCCCCGCCCCCGCCGCTAACCTGCCCGGGCATCGTTCTGGTTTCGCATGTCCACTTCCCGCTTCGCCCATCTGCACGTCCACACCGAGTTCTCGCTGGCGGATTCGACCATCCGTGTGCCCGAGAAACCGGATCAGGCCGACCCGAAGAAAGCCAAGCAGGCCAATCTGCTCAGCCGCGCGGTCGAGTTGGAGTTGCCCGCGCTCGCAGTCACCGACCTGAACAACCTGTTCGCGCTGGTCAAGTTCTATAAGGCCGCCGAAGGCGTCGGCATCAAGCCGATCGCCGGCGCCGACCTGCTGATCGCAGACAGCGCCGGCGAGACGCCGTGGCGGCTCACCGTGCTGTGCCGCAACCGCGACGGCTATCTGAGCCTGTCGCGGCTGCTGACCCGCGCCTGGCTGGAAGGCCACCGCAACGAAGGCGGCGTGGCGATCCGCCCGGAATGGCTGCAGACCGGCAGCGACAATCTGTTCGCACTGGCCGGGCGCAGCAGCCTGGCCGGACGCCTGGCCAGCGAAGGCCGCCACGACCTGGCCGAGCAGCAACTGGCCGACTGGCAGCGTATCTTCGGCGACGGCCTGCACCTGGAACTGACCCGCACCGGCCGCGACGGCGAGGAAGCGTTCAACCAGTTCGCGCTGCATGCCGCCGGCACCCGCGGCTTGCCGGTGGTGGCCAGCAACGACGTGCGCTTCCTGTACGCCAGCGATTTCGCCGCGCACGAGGCGCGCGTGTGCATTTCCTCCGGCCGCGTGCTCGACGACCCCAAGCGCCCGCGCGACTACAGCGACCAGCAATACCTGAAGTCGTCGGAGGAAATGGCTGAGCTGTTCGCCGACATTCCCGACGCGCTCGACAACACGCTGGCGCTGGCGCAGCGCTGCAACATCGAGATGCAGTTGGGCACCTACTTCCTGCCCGCGTATCCGGTGCCCGACAACGAGACCCTGGACAGCTGGATCCGCAGCCAGTCGCGCGACGGCCTGGCCGCGCGCCTGGAGAAGAATCCGCTGGCGCCGGGCAAGACCCGCCAGGACTACGTCGACCGGCTCGAATTCGAGCTGGACACGATCATCAAGATGGGCTTCCCCGGCTACTTCCTGATCGTGGCCGACTTCATCCAGTGGGGCAAGAACCAGGGCATCCCGATCGGCCCGGGCCGCGGCTCCGGCGCCGGCTCGCTGGTGGCGTGGGCGCTGCAGATCACCGACCTGGATCCGCTGCCGTACAACCTGCTGTTCGAGCGCTTCCTCAATCCCGAACGCGTGTCGATGCCCGACTTCGACATCGACTTCTGCATGGACCGCCGCGACGAGGTCATCGACTACGTCGCGCGCAAATACGGGCGCGACCGGGTCAGCCAGATCATCACCTACGGCACCATGGCGGCCAAGGCGGTGGTGCGCGACTGCGGCCGCGTGCTCGGCTTCCCGTACGGCCTGGTCGACGGCGTGGCCAAGCTGATCCCCAACATCCTCGGCATCACGCTGAAGGACGCGATGGGCGAAGGCAAGGACAGCGAGATGGCCTCGCCGGAGCTGATCCAGCGCTACCAGAGCGAGGACGACGTCCGCGACCTGATGGACCTGGCGCGGCAGCTGGAGGACCTGACCCGCAACGCCGGCAAGCACGCCGGCGGCGTGGTCATCGCGCCGACGCCGCTGTCCGATTTCTGCCCGCTGTTCGCCGAACACGACGTCGACAACCTGGGCAAGAACCCGGTCACCCAGTTCGACAAGGACGACGTCGAGCAGGTCGGCCTGGTCAAGTTCGACTTCCTCGGCCTGCGCACGCTGACCATCATCGACTGGGCGGTGAAGGCAATCAACGTGCGCCATGCGCGCGCCGGCATCCCGCCGGTGGACATCACCGCGATCCCGCTCGACGACGCGCCCACCTACAAGGGCATCTTCGCCTCGGGCAACACCGGCGCGGTGTTCCAGTTCGAATCCTCGGGCATGCGCCGGCTGCTCAAGGACGCCAAGCCCGACCGCTTCGAAGACCTGATCGCACTGGTGTCGCTGTACCGCCCCGGGCCGATGGATCTGATCCCGGACTTCAACGCGCGCAAGCACGGCCAGCAGGAGATCATCTATCCCGATCCGCGCACCGAAGCGATCCTGAAAGACACCTACGGCATCATGGTGTACCAGGAGCAGGTGATGCAGATGGCGCAGATCGTCGGCGCCTACTCGCTGGGCGGCGCCGACCTGTTGCGCCGCGCGATGGGCAAGAAGGTGCCGGCGGAGATGGCCAAGCACCGCGAGATCTTCCGCGAGGGCGCGGCCAAGGGCGGCGTCGGCGAGGCCAAGGCCGACGAAATCTTCGACCTGATGGAGAAGTTCGCCGGCTACGGCTTCAACAAGTCACACGCCGCCGCCTACGCGCTGGTCAGCTACCAGACCGCGTGGCTGAAGCGGCACTACCCGGCCGAGTTCATGGCCGCGACGCTGTCCTCGGACATGGACAACACCGACAAGGTGGTCGGCTTCCTCGACGAGGTGCGCAACCTCGGCCTGACCGTGCTGCCGCCGCGGCTCAACGCCTCGGCGTACATGTTCGAAGCGGCCACCCCGGACACCATTCAGTACGGCCTGGGCGCGATCAAGGGCGTGGGCCGCGGCGCCTGCGAGGCAATCGTGGCCGAGCGCGAGCGCGGCGGCGAATACGCCTCGCTACTGGATTTCTGCACCCGCGTGGAATCGGCCAAGCTCAACAAGCGTACTCTGGAAGCGCTGATCAACGCCGGCGCGATGGATGGGCTGGGCAGCAACCGCGCCACGCTGATGCTGCAGCTGCCGGAGGTGATGAAGGCCACCGAGCAGATGGCGCGCGAGCGCGCTTCCGGGCAGAACTCGCTGTTCGGCGGCGCCAACACCAGCGCCCCGGCGCTGCACCTGGATCTGTCGGAAAGCAAGGAATGGCCGCTGGGCCAGTTGCTGACCGGCGAGCGCGAGACGCTGGGCTTCTACCTCAGCGGCCACCCGTTCGATCCCTACCGCGAGGAAGTGCGCGAGCTGGTCGGCTGCGACCTGAGCGCGCTGGAAAAGATCTGCGCGCAATCCGGCGGCGGACGCGGTGGTGGTGGCGGCGACGGCGAAAAACGCGCCTGGCGCCCGGAAACCAGCGCGATCCTCGCCGGCCAGGTGGTCGGCGTGCGGCGCAAGGGCGACAGCCAGGTGTTCGTGCAACTCGAGGACGGCCGCGGCCGGGTCGAGTGCAGCGCGTTCACCGACGCCATCGCCGAGTTCGGCCACCTGCTCACCCGCGACCGCATCCTGATCGTCAAGGGCGGCGTGCGCGAGGACGAATTCAACGGCGGCTATGCGATGCGCATCCGCCAGTGCTGGGACTACGAACAGATCTGCACCCACCACGCGCAGCGCCTGTCGCTGCGCCTGGACCTGCGCCAGCGCAGCACCTGGCAGCGCATCGACGCGCTGCTGGCACGCCACCGCCCCGGCAAGACGCCGCTGCGCCTGGACCTGCTGCTGCAATCCGAACACGGCGCCGTGGCCGGCATGCTCGACCTCAACGGCAGCCACGCGGTGCGCGTGGACCCGCAGCTACTGGACACCCTGCGCGCCGATCCGGGCGTGCGCGCGGTGAAGGTGAAGTACAGCCCGCCGTGGGCGTGAGGAGCCGGGAGCCGGGACTCGGGACCCGTAAGAGCAAGGGCCGTTGCCTTTGACTTTCCGGGTCCCGAGTTCCGAGTCGTGGGTCCCGGCCCCTCACTACCCCCCCGTACGGGCCAACCGCATCGGTTCGGCTAAACTGCGCCCCTTACGTTCACGACGGCCTCCAATGAATCCGAACTACCTCGACTTCGAGCAACCCATCGCCGATCTGGAAGCCAAGATCCAGGAACTGCGCAACGCCAGCACCGGCCCGGCGGTCAACGTCGACACCGAGGTGCGCGCGCTGCAGGACAAGCTGCGGGTGCGCACCGCGCAGATCTTCCGCGACCTGTCGTCGTGGCAGATCTCGCAGCTGGCGCGGCATCCGCAGCGGCCGTACACGCTGGACTACATCAACGTGTTCTGCGACGAATTCCAGGAGCTGGCCGGCGATCGCGCGTTCGCCGACGACAAGGCCATCGTCGGCGGCCTGGGCCGCATCGACGGGCGCCCGGTGGTCATCATCGGCCACCAGAAGGGCCGCGACACCAAGAGCAAGGTGGCGCGCAATTTCGGCATGCCGCGTCCGGAGGGCTACCGCAAGGCGCTGCGGCTGATGAAGCTGGCCGAGCGCTTCAAACTGCCGCTGCTGACCTTCATCGACACCCCCGGCGCCTACCCCGGCATCGGCGCCGAAGAGCGCGGCCAGAGCGAGGCGATCGCGCGCAATCTGCTGGAGATGGCCGAACTGAAAGTGCCGGTGATCTGCACCGTGATCGGCGAAGGCGGCTCCGGCGGCGCGCTGGCGATCGGCGTCGGCGACCGCACGCTGATGCTGGAATACGGCACCTATTCGGTGATCTCGCCGGAAGGCTGCGCCTCGATCCTGTGGAAGGACGCCGCCAAGGCCAAGGACGCCGCCGAGCAACTGGGCCTGACCGCCAAGCGCTTGTCCGCGCTGGGCCTGGTCGACAAGGTGGTGCGCGAGCCGATCGGCGGCGCGCACCGCAACCCCACGCAAATGGCCAGGCGCCTGAAGGCGGTGCTGCTCAACGAACTGGACGCGCTGGAAAAGCTGCCGGTCGAGCAGTTGCTGCAGAAGCGCTACGAGCGCCTGCGCGGCTACGGGGCGTACGAAGCGGCCTGATCGCAACGACACAAGGAAGCGTTGTCCATGAGTCCCATCGTCCTGTTGTCGCTGGCCTTGCAGCTGGCCTGCTGCGTGCACGTGGTGCGCAGCGGCCGGCCGCTGTACTGGATCTTCATCCTGCTGATCTTTTCGTATCTGGGGATCCTGATCTACGTGATCGCCGAACTGCTGCCGCAATGGCGCAACGATCCGCGCGCGCGCCGCCAGCTGCGCAAGGTCGGCGCCACCCTCGACCCGAACCGCGACACGCGCACCGCCGGCAATCGCCTGGAACTGGCCGACACCGTGGACAACCGCCGGCAATTGGCCGAGGTGCACCTGGGCAACGGCGAATACGCACAGGCCGCCGAGGTGTTCAAGAGCGGCTTGCGCGGCATCCACCGCGACGACCCTGGGCTGCTGCTGGGACTGGCCAAGGCGCAGTTCGGCCTGGAGCAGCCGGCCGCGGTGAAAGCCACGCTGGACCGGCTGATCGCCGCCAACCCGCAGTTCCGCTCGCACGACGGCCACCTGCTCTACGCGCGCGCCACCGAAGCGCTGGGCCAGACCGACGCGGCGCTGGAAGAATACGCCGCGCTCGCCGACGACTACCCCGGCGAAGAAGCGCGCGTACGCTACGCGCAACTGCTGCAGCGCGCGGGCCAGCCGCAGCGCGCCGGCGACGTGTTCAACGAAGTGCTCAAGCGCTCCCGCCTGGCCCCGCGCTACTACCAGCGCGACCAACGCCAGTGGATCGACCTGGCCCGCAGCGAACGCAAGCGACTCGACAGCGCCAGCACCTAGCGCATTGCGCCCCAACGGCGGTGCGCGCGACTTCGGGCCGCATCGGCCATCAGGGGCGACGCGCATTCCCTGAAGCTCTACAGCATCCGTCGCCCAAAACGCTCCAGTGGCCCGGGCACGCTGTCACCGGATCAGCCACCCGCATATTCCGAGTCCCGGGTACCGAGTCCCGGGTCCCGAGCACTTAGAACGGCTTCGCCAACACCAACCAGATCACCACCAGCAGCGCCAGCACCGGCAGTTCGTTGAACAGACGCAGCGCGCGCGCGGACGGCAGCGCGCGCGCCTGGCACACGCCCTTGAGCCAGCGCCCGCTGAAGATGTAGTACGCCAGCATCAGCCCCACCAGCCCCAGCTTGGCGTGCAGCCAGCCGCTGTGGCCGGGTACGACCATGGTCGGGAAATCGGGCAACACCTTGTAGCCCAGCCACAGCGTCAGCCCCAGCAGCAGCGCCAGGCCGAACATCATGTGGCCGAAGCGGTACAGGCGCCGCCCCATCAACACCAGCCGTGCCTGTACCTCTGGCTGCCCTGCGCTCTCGGCGATGTTGACCAGGATCCGCGGCAGGTAGAACACCGCCGCCATCCATGCGACCACGAACAACAGGTGCAAGGACTTGATCCACAGATAGAGGTGCATGCGCTGGCTCCGGGTCGCTGGCGTAGGATGTCACGCTATTTTCGCCGATTCGCATCGCCCCCGCACGGACCACGATCCCGCATGGACAAACAGTACGACGCCGACTATTTCCAGCGCTGGTATCGCCGCGACGATATCGGCGGCAACGCGCGCCTGGCGCGCAAGGTCGCGCTCGCCGTCGCCCAGGCCGAGTACTACCTGGAACGGCCGATCCGCAGCGTGCTCGACATCGGCTGCGGCGAAGGCGCCTGGCGCGCGCCGCTGCTGAAGCTGCGGCCGAAACTGCGCTACCTGGGCTTCGACAGCAGCACATACGCGATCGCGCGCTACGGCCGCCATCGCGACCTGCGCCCGGCGCGGTTCGGCGATTTCGCCTGGCTGCGGCCGTGCCCGCCGGTGGACCTGCTGGTGTGTTCGGACGTGCTGCACTACGTGCCCAACCGCGAACTGCGCCAGGGCCTGCCGGGCCTGGCCGACCTGTGCGGCGGAGTCGCGTTTCTGGAGACCTTCGCCGCCGAGGACGCCTTCGACGGCGACCATGCCGGCTTCCAGCCGCGTCCGGCGGGCTGGTACCGGCGCCAGTTTGGTGCACTCGGGCTGCGCCCGGTCGGCAGTCATTGCTGGCTATCGCCAGCGCTGGCGGGGGATGCAGCGGCGCTGGAAACGATTGGTCTGGTGCCCCATTAAGGTGCAACCACACCGGATAGGATATGCTGCACGGCAGCATACGCTCAGGATGGAAACACCGGCATGCTCTACCAGTGGCACGAACTGACCCGCAACCTGCTCGCCCCCTGGGTCCACCAGGCAGCGGCCAACGCCAAGATCTTCTCCGACGCCAATAGCCTGTGGGCCACGCTCCCGGGCGCCGAACGCCTTGCCGCCAGCAACGAACTGCTGCACCGGCTCGGCAAGGACTACGAGAAGCCGGCCTGGGCGCTGGACCACGTCGAGGTCGACGGCCACCCGCTGCCGATCGTCGAGCAGGAAGTGCTGCGCAAGCCGTTCTGCCGCCTGCTGCGCTTCAAGCGTTTCAGCGACGACGCCAAGGTCGTGGCCGGACTCAAGCAGCAGCCGGCGGTGCTGGTGGTGGCGCCGCTGTCCGGGCACCACGCCACGCTGCTGCGCGATACCGTGCGCACCCTGCTGCGCGACCACAAGGTCTACGTCACCGACTGGATCGACGCGCGCATGGTGCCGCAAAGCGACGGCGATTTCGGCCTGGACGACTACGTCAACTACGTGCAGGACTTCATCCGCCACATCGGCGCCGACACGCTGCACGTGATCAGCGTGTGCCAGCCGACCGTGCCGGTGCTGGCCGCGGTGTCGCTGATGGCCGGACGCGGCGAGACCACGCCGCGCTCGCTGGTGATGATGGGCGGGCCGATCGACGCGCGCCGCAGCCCGACCCAAGTCAACAACCTGGCCACGCGCAATCCGCTGTCGTGGTTCGAGCACAACGTCATCCACACCGTGCCACAGGCGTATCCGGGGCATGGCCGCGCGGTGTATCCGGGCTTCCTGCAGCACACCGGGTTCCTGGCGATGAACCCCAGCCGGCACTTCATGTCGCACTGGGATTTCTACGCCGACCTGGTCAAGGGCGACCTGCAGGATGCCGAGGCGCACCGCCGTTTCTACGACGAATACAACGCGGTGCTGGACATGCCGGCGCGCTACTACCTGGACACGATCCGGGTGGTGTTCCAGGAATTCCTGCTGCCGCGCGGGCAATGGGTGATCGGCGGCGAACGCGTGGATCCGGCGGCGATCTGCGACACCGCGCTGCTCAGCATCGAAGGCGAACTAGACGACATCTCCGGCCTGGGCCAGACCGCTGCCGTGCAGGACCTGTGCACCGGCATCGCCGCGCAGCGCCGCCAGCATCTGGAAGTGGAGGGCGCCGGCCATTACGGCATCTTCAGCGGCCGCCGCTGGCGCGACATCGTCTATCCGCAGGTACGCGCCTTCATCGCCGCCAATGCCGCCACCACGGCGCAGGCGCCGAGCGGCAACGTCACCCCGCTCAAGCGCCGCGGCAGCCGCAAGGCCGGCTGAGCGGCGTGCCGCTCGCGGCCGGCGCTCGCCGGCCGCAGCGTCAATGTCATTGCGCCGAGCTATGCACCAACAGGTGCTTGGCCAGCATGTCGTGCATGCTTGCCGACCGCACGCGCCAAGTGCAGCGTGGCGAACCGCAGCACCTCGACGATGCGCCCTTCCAGTAGCGACAGCAGCCGCACCGAAGCGCAGCATCAGCAACGGCACGCCGATGAGCAGCGCCAGCATGCCCAGCGACACGCAGACCCCGGCGATCACCCAGGTGAAGTAGAAAATGCCGGTGACCAGCGACAGCCGCCGTGTTGCGTTGGGTATAGCGAATGCGCCGGTAGTCATAGCGGGCATAACGAACGCCTGACGCATCGGCAACATCGGCCTGACTATCCTCCACGCCGCTCGCGCCGGCAGGCGCCATCCAAGAGGAATGCATGAGTTCGACGACGCCCGCCGCCGCCCAGGCCACCGACCACACCTTCGCCAGCGCTACCGGCAGCGGCAACGCCGGTCCGTTGAAATGGAATCCGGCCGACGGCAGCGTCAGTATGGAGCACACGCAGTCGCAGTCGCTGGCACGCAGCGGGCCGCTCGCGCACCAGCTCGTTTGCACCCAGAGCGTGGGCGCCAGCCGGCGCAGCGCCGACGACAAAACCGAGTTCGGCCTGGAGATGGAATTCCGCCAGGGCCAGCAGCTCGACGCCGCCAGCCTCAGCAGCACCAGCCAGCTCGGCGAGCGCGCGCGCTACAACGTCACCCTGCCCGGCGACGCCAGCGCCGAGGCCGCGCGTGCAGTCAATCCGTTCGATCCGCTCACCATCCCGGTCAACGGCAGCGTCAGGCTCGACGGCCACGCCTTCGTTCGGACCTCGCTGGAGACCGCGTTCCGCAGCTTCGCCAGCAGCAGCGAACACACCGATGCGGCAGGCGTGAGCTACACCGCGCAGCGCCTGGACCCGTGCCACGTGCGGGTGGCAATCGGACCGACCGAGGCGATCGAACGCATCGGCATGCTCGGGCTGAAGACCCCAGTCGCGCAGGCCATGCTCGGCCGCCAGGACGCGTTGGGCCAGGCCAGCATGCACACCGCGACCTTCGACCTGCGCGACCGGCAGGCGCAGGCCGCATACCGCGATTTCCTCGGCAGCGGCCAGTTGCCGGCGCAGGCGCCCGGGGTCAGCGACGCGCAGCGGATTGACACCCTGAGCATGAGCTCGCAGACCCGCGCCAAACTCGGCCTGGGACCGCTGAGCCTGGACCTGGCCGGGCAGCGCACTAGCGGGGAGAACGTGCGTGCCACCCAGGTCGATGGCAGCAGCACCGTCACCAGCAAACTGCAGTACGCCGACAACGTGCCGCTCACCTTGACCCGCCAGTTCGACGCCGCCGGCAGCGAACACGTCGCCGCGCGGCGCTATCAGCTCGGCTTCGGCAAGGTCGACGCCAATCAGGCGCAACTGCTCAATGCCGCGCTGGCCAGGAAGGACGCCGACGACGACGCCATCGCCGCCGGCCAGGGCCTGACCCTGAACTTCTCCGAGGCGCAGATGGGCGCGCTGCGCCAGCAGTACGCACAGGCAGCGCAGGCGCGCCCGTTCGATCGCGAGCAGGCCGGCGCCTACGCCCGCATGAGCAACCAGGCGTTCGCGCTCGATCTGGCGCGCACGCTCGGCAATTCCCCGCATGGCCTGAGCGAACGCCTGCTCCACGTCGCCGCCGATGCCGACGGCGCGCCCAGCGGTGCGCCGACCCGGATCGACGCCGACATCGACAGCCCCGCGGCGAAGGCCGCGGCCGCAACGCGGACAGCACCGACGAACGCGCCGTCCGATCCGCGCGACCCCACGCATCCGGACCATGCGATGCAGCGCATGATCGACGCCCGCTTGACGCCAGCCGATCCGCAACTGGCCACGCACCTGCTGCTGGCGGCCAGGCGCGAAGGCCTGACCCGGATCGATCATGTGCTGCGCAACGACGCCGGGCGCGTGTTCGCGGTACAGGGCGACCCGATGTCGGCGGACAAACGCACCGCCTACGTGGACGCACAGGTCGCCACGGCCACGCCACTGCAGGACAGCGTGCGCCAGCTCAATGCCTTGAATGCGATGGCACAACAGTCCGCGGTAGCAGCCGCGCAGGAGACGCCGGCCGCCGCGCAACGCGCACCGGCGCGCTGAGTCCGGCGGCACGCAGGAGACGCAACGGCGGCATTGGCGCAACGGCGGTGGCTGGGTAAGAATCGGCCACCGTCCTCCAGGCTGCCGCCATGCCCTTGCACCCCACCCTGCTCGCCCTCGCGTTGCTGTCGTCCGCCGCCTGCGCACTGGCGGCCGCGCCGGCCGCGCCATACCGCAGTCCGCAGCAGATCCTGGACGCGTCCAAGCCCGGCGACTGGCGCACGCTGGATCCGGCCAACACCCTGTATCTGGACCTGGACGCCGGTCGCGTCGTCATCGAACTGGCGCCGGCGTTCGCGCCGCAGCATGTCGGCAATATCCGCACCCTGGCCCACGAGCACTTCTGGGACGGCCTGAGCATCTACCGTTCGCAGGACAACTTCGTGGTGCAGTTCGGCGATCCCGACGGCGAGGAGGCGGACAAGGCCAAGCCGCTGGGTTCGGCCAAGCGCCACCTGCCGGCCGAGTTCCAGCGCCCGGCCGCGGGCCTGGCGTTCCAGGCGCTGCCGGACCGCGACGGCTGGGCGCCGCAAGTGGGCTTCGTCGACGGCTTTCCGGCTGCACGCGATCCCAAGGACGGCACCGCGTGGCTGGCGCACTGCTACGGCACCCTCGGCGCCGGCCGCAACAATGACGAGGACAGCAGCATCGGCGCCGAGCTATACGTGGTCACCGGGCAATCGCCGCGGCAGCTGGACCGCAACATCACCGTGGTCGGGCGCGTGGTCAAGGGCATGGAACTGCTCAGCGTGATTCCGCGCGGACCGGACCCGATGGGCTTTTATGCCAAGCCCGAACAGCGCACGCCGATCCGCGCGATCAAGCTCGCCAGCGACCTGCCCGAGGCCGAGCGCACTCCGCTGCAGCTGCTGCGCACCGACACCCAGACCTTCCGCGACGTGGCCGAAGCGCGGCGCAACCGCAGGGACGATTTCTACAAACGCCCGGCCGGACACATCGACCTGTGCAACGTGCCGCTGCCGGTACGCACGCCGTCGCAGTAATGCGCCAGCCGGCGGGGCACTGCTGCACCGCCGGGGCTCAGCCCGGCGCTGCGCCCCGGCGCTCGGGGTCGCGCGCATGCAGGAAGCGGGTGAACAACTCGCGCGGCGGCTCCACCGCGCACTCGCTCAGCAGCATGGCGATGTTGCCGCGGTGATAGGCGCCATGCGCCAGTACGTGGCACAGCATTTCCTCGCGGGTCATGCGGCCGGCATCGCCATCGGTAAAGCGGAATGCGAGCGACTGCTGCAATGCGGCCGTGTCGAGCGGGGCGACGTAGCCGGCATACCACCGGTCGGATTCGGCGACGGCCGCACGCAATGCCTCCAGCGCCGGCGTCTGCGGCGTGTTGCTGTCCGTGAACGCATGCGTGCCGCCGTCCAGATGCGCGGCGAAGATCCGGTCCACCACGTAGGTGTGATTCAACAGCCGGATCGCGCGCTGACGTTGCGCCGGATAGGCGTCCACATCGATCTGCGCCAACGCCTGCAACAGCTCGGCGTTGGCCCAGGCCTTGTAGGCGAATTGCGATACGAGCAGGGAAGCGGTCATCGGTCGGTCCTTCAACGCGCGCGCTGGCTGAAGGCGACGCTGCCCAGGATCAGCACGCCGGCCAGCAGCATGCTCCAGGTCAACGGCTCGCCGAGGATCGACCAGGACAGCAGCGCGCCGAACACCGGCACCAGATAGGTCACCGTGGACGCGCGCGCCGGGCCGATGCGCTGGATCAGCCGGTAGTACATCAGCAAGGCCAGCCCGGTGCAGACCACGCCCAGCGCGCCGGCGCAGGCCCAGGCCAGCGCCGGCACCGGTACGGCCGGCCAATGCGTCCACGCCAGCGGCGCCAGCAGCAGTGCGCTGCAGCCCAGGGTGGAGGCAGCCGACGCGGCCGGCGGCAGGTCGCTCATATAGCGCTTCACCAGGCTGTAGCCGATCCCGTACAGCAGCGAGGCGGTGGCACCGGCGAACGCCGCCGGCCCCACGCTCAGCCCGGCCGACTTGCCGGTGGCCAGCACCACGATGCCGACGAAGCCGATCAGCAGCGCCACCGCACGCCGCGCGCCGATCTTCTCGCCAAAGAACAGGAATGCGATCAGCGCGGTAAACAGCACCGTCATCGCGTTGCAGATCGCGCCGATCGCCGCCGGCGCATGCTGCGCGCCCCAGGCGAACAGCAGGAACGGCAGCGCGGAGTTGAGCAACCCGATCGCCGCCAGCGTCGGCCAGCGGCGCAGCGGAAAGCGTGCGCGCGCCATCCACAGGAACGGCAGCAGCACCGTCGCCCCCAGCGCCAGGCGCAGCTCCACCAGCGCATAGGCGCCGAACGGTGGCGCCGCCACGCGCATGAACAGGAACGAGCAGCCCCAGACGATGCCCAGGAACAGCAATTCCAGCGGCGTGCGCCAGTCGCGCAGCGCGGGCGCCGGAAGGACCTCGGCTGGATCGCCGGACGTGGGGTTGGCTGCATTCACCGTGTTGTCTCCTGGGTTCATCTCGTGTCCGCTGCCGTCGATCGCGCTGCCGCCGCGGACGCAGCCGCCACCTGCCGCCTGGAACAGGCGACAGGCAACAGGCAAAGTTCGCGACCAGCGGCAGAAGCGGCTCCGCGCGCCGACCTGGGCCGGACCGGCCCCGCATCTTGCGCATGGCTGCCAGGATCGCGCGCCGCCGCAACGCCCACAAGCGCGTAGTATCGTCGCAAGCCACAAATCTGCCGCGTGTCTGCCCATGCGACTGCGTCCTGCCCTGCTGCCCGCGCTCGGCGTGTTCGCCGTCGCCGCACGCCACCAGAACTTCGCCCATGCGGCGGAGGAACTGCACCTCACCGCCAGCGCGGTCAGCCACCATGTGCGCAAGCTGGAAGCGCTGCTCGGCACGACGCTGTTCCAGCGCCATGCGCGCGGGGTCAAGCTGACCGCCGAGGGCCGGCAACTGGCCGATGCGGCCAGCGCGGCGCTAGCCGACATCGCCGCGGTGGCCGGCAACCTGCATCCGCAGGCCGACACCGCGCCGCTGCGCATCACCACCTTGCGCTCGCTGTCCTACTGCTGGCTGCTGCCGCGGCTGCCGCGCTTCTGCCAGGCGCATCCGCACGTGCGCCTGGACATCCAGACCGACGCGGCGTTCTCGCGCTTCGAGGACGGCGGGCCGGACCTGGGCATCCGCTACGGCCAGGGCGAATGGCCCGGACTGACCTCGCACCATCTGATGGACGACGCGTTGTTCCCGGTGGCTTCGCCGGCGCTGCCGCAGCTGGCCACGTTGCACCACCCCGAGCAGATCGCGCAGCTGCCGCTGCTCACCGACATGTCGCCGCAGGGCTGGCGCGACTGGTTCCGCGCGGCCGCGGTGCGCGGCGTGGAACTGCCGCCGATGCACACCTTCAACGACAGCACCGATGCGATGCGCGCGGCGGTGTATGGCGTCGGCGCGGTGTTGGCGCGCAAGCACATCGCCCAGCCGTACCTGCAACGCTACGAACTGGTGCGCCTGCCCGGTCCGGCGCTGAAGGCGCGTTATTCCTACTACATCGTGCACCCCAGCCACCGCCTGCCCAGCCCGGCCGCCAGCCAGTTCATCGACTGGCTCAAGCGCGAGGCGCTGGACGAACCCACGCCAATGCCGGCGCTGCCTGCTGAATTGCTGGGGTTGCCGCTGCGGGCGAGCTAGGTTTTGCGTAGTTGCGCGCTTTTGTAGAGCGGCTTCAGCCGCGACGAGCGAAGTGGTGCATTGCCCGAACTGCCATGCAGTCGGAACTGAAGTCCCTCCCACAAACGACCTCGTAGCGCGCCTGCGTTGCGGAAACCCATGTGGGAGCGACTTCAGTCGCGACGAGCGCAGCGCCGGGCCTTCCGGCTTCGGACGTTGTCGCGGCTGAAGCCGCTCCTACAAAAAGGCATCGCCCGAAAATCGGGACTGTTCCGAGGCGCTGCTGTCGCCGCAACGCGAGCAGCGGTTCGCTGGCTGTTTCCCGCTGCTGGGCCAGGCGCAGGCCGCGCCCGACCGGCACGCGCAGGTGCGGCTCGGCGCCGGTTTTCGACGCCGCCGCACTGGGCAGCGCGACGCCGCAGGCGCGCCGAGCCGTCGTCACTTCGCCTTAGCCGGCGTCTGCCTAGCCTTGCCTTTCATTCCCCAGAGGAAGGCACATGCCCCTGCTCCGTATCCGCATCACCGGCAGCGAAGACGACGCACGCGCCATCATCAACCTGCTCGGCAGCCTGGAAGGCATCGAGCATGTCGAGGAAATCGACGATCTGATGAACCAGATGGACGACGACGATTCCAGCTCCGCCGGACTGCCCGACGACCAGGGTCCGGGCACCCACGAAGTGGAGATCGAAGCCGGCAACGCCGCCACCGCGCTGAAGGTGCGCGAGGCGGTGGAAGCATTGGCGTTCGACCTGGAAGTGATCGTGGAGTTCGAGCAGGACGAAGGCTAGCCCCCCCCCTCTCTCGGCACCGAAGCCCTGTAGGAGCGGCTTCAGCCGCGACGGGCGTTACCGATAGAGGCTGTCGCGGCTGAAGCCGCCCTACAAGTGACGCCCTGGAAAGCGCCAGCTTGCTAAACGCGCCCGCGGCGCCGGCGCAGCCAGGCGAGCCGCCACCAGATCGCGCCACCCAGCACCACGAACGGCGCCAGCGCCGCGAGCGCACGGATCGCCCAGGCGGTGGCAGCGGCGAAGAGCGACCCGGTCTCGGCGAACGCCTCACCGATCTCGCTGCGGCTGCGTTCGCCAGCGGGCGCGGCGAACTGCACGGTCAAGCGCTGCGTCTCGATGCGCCGACGCTGCTGCGCCGCGTCCTGGCTGGCGGCCAGCAATTGCGTATCGCGTTCGGCCAGCTTCGCCGACAGGTGGATGAAGCACCAGGGTAATCCAACGGCAGGTGCGCGCGCTGCGGCGGCCGCCTATGCTTGGGAATCGACCACCACAGGAAACCCGATGCGCAAGCACATGCTCGCTGCTGCCCTGCTCGCCGCCCTGGCCGGCTGCCAGAAGCCCGCCGACGCACCGGCCGTGGCGCCCGCCGCCATGCCCGGCGCGGCCGCCGATGCTGCCGACCCGGCTGCCGACGCCGCCTTCGCCGCGTTGTCCAAGCGTGCCGTGGACACCTGGATGCAGCTGTCCCCGGTCGGTGCCACCCAGACCGGCGATCACCGCTACGACAGCGAGCTGGACGACCTCAGCGCCGCCGGCCGGCGGAAGAGCCTGGACGCGAGCAAGCAGGTGTTGGCCGACTTGGACAAGCTGCAGGTGACCAAGCTCTCGCGCGAGAACCAGGTGGATGCGGCGATCCTGCGCAACCAATTGCAGTCGGACATCTGGAGCAGTGAGGTCTCGCAGAGTTGGGCCTGGGATCCGCAGGTGTACACCGGCCTGGCCGGCGGCGCGATCTACGGGCTGATGGCGCGCGAATTCGCGCCGCTGCCGGAGCGGCTGAAGTCCGCCACCGCGCGCATGGAAAAGATCCCGGCGCTGTTCGCGCAGGCGCGCGCGAACCTGGATCCGGCACGGGTACCGGAGATCCACGCCAAGACCGTGGCCAAGCAGAACCAGGGCATCCTCAGCATCGTCGATACGTTCATCGCACCGCACGTCAAGGAACTGCCAGATGCCGACGCGCGGCGCCTGCAGGCGGCGATCGACGGGCTGAAGAAAGCGGTGGCCGAACAGCAGACCTGGCTGGACAAGACCCTGGTACCCAACGCCAAGGGCGATTTCCGCATCGGTGCGGAGAAATACGACCAAAAACTGAAATTCGCGATCAACTCCTCGCTGTCGCGCGCCGAGATCAAGCAGCGCGCCGAAGCCGAGCTCAAGCGCGTGCGCGAGGAGATGTACGGCATCGCCCGCACCGTGCTCAAGGACCGCCCGAACGCACCGGCGCTGGTCGATGCGCCGAGCGACGCGCAGCAGCAGGCCGCGATCGAGGCGGCGCTGGAACTGGCGTATGCGCAGCATCCGGCGCGCGACAAGGTGGTCGAGGACGCCAAGGCGTCGCTGGCGGCCTCCACCGAATTCGTCCGCGCCAAGGACCTGCTGACCCTGCCCGACGCGCCGGTGGACATCATCCTGATGCCCGAGTTCCAGCGCGGCGTGTCGGTGGCGTACTGCGACTCGCCCGGCCCGCTGGACAAGAATTTGAAGACCTTCTACGCGGTGTCGCCGATTCCCGACGACTGGAGCGCGCAGCAGGCCGAATCGTTCCTGCGCGAATACAACGGCCGCATGATCCACCTGTTGAGCATCCACGAAGGCGTGCCCGGCCACTACGTGGAAGGCTGGCACTCGGCCAAGTTCCCCTCGACCCTGCGCGGCGTGCTGCGTTCGGGCACGTTCGCCGAAGGCTGGGCGGTGTACACCGAGCGGATGATGCAGGAGCAGGGCTACCTGGACAACGATCCGCTGTTCCATCTGGTGCAACTGAAGTTCTACCTGCGCACCCTGGCCAACGCGCTGCTGGACCAGGGCGTGCACGTGGACCACTGGAGCAAGGAACAGGCACTGCGGCTGATGGTGCACGACACCTTCCAGCAGCAGAGCGAAGCCGAAGGCAAGTGGGTGCGCGTGCAGCTGAGCTCGGCGCAGTTGCCGACCTACTTCGTCGGCGTGCAGGAACACCTGGACCTGCGCAAGGCGATGCAGGCCAAGCTCGGCGACACCTTCGATCTGAAGGCCTACCACGACCAGGTGCTGTCCTACGGCGCGCCGCCGGTACGCTTCGTGCGCGAGTTGATGCTGGACGAACCGATTCAGTGAAGGGCCGGGATTTGGGATTCGGGAGTGGGGATTCGTAGAAGCGGTATCTCGCACCTGATGGCTTCACACGATCCAACTGGAGAAAAGCCCCCCTTGAGTCAAGGGGGGCGCGCCGATAGGCGCGGGGGATGTGGGAGATGGTGAGCTGGGGCCCACGGTTTGCGCAGCAAACTGTGGGGGCGACAGCGCGCATGCGATGGCGCCGCAGCGTTGCCGGTAACGCCCGTCGCGACTGAAGTCGCTCCTACAAGGGGCAGTGTCGACCCTATCCCGCGACGAATCCGCCGGTCTGCCGCGCCCACAGCCGTGCGTACAGGCCGCCGTGCGCGATCAGTTCGGCATGGGTGCCGCTTTCGACGACCGCACCCTGGTCCATCACCACCAAGCGGTCCATGCGCGCGATGGTCGAGAGCCGGTGCGCGATCGCGATCACCGTCTTGCCCGCCATCAATTCGTCCAGGCTGTCCTGGATCGCCGCCTCCACTTCCGAATCCAGCGCCGAGGTGGCCTCGTCCAGCACCAGGATCGGCGCGTCCTTCAGCAGTACCCGGGAGATGGCGATGCGCTGGCGCTGGCCGCCGGACAGCTTGACCCCGCGTTCGCCGACATGCGCGTCGTAGCCGCTGCGGCCTTCGCCATCGCGCAAGGCGTCGATGAAGCCGTCGGCGCGCGCCTTGCGCACCGCCGCGTGCAGCTGCGCCTCGCCGGCGTCGGGACGGCCGTACAGCAGGTTGTCGCGGATCGAGCGGTGCAGCAGCGAGGTGTCCTGGGTGACCAGGCCGATCTGCCCGCGCAGGCTTGCCTGGGTCACCGTGGCGATGTCCTGGCCATCGATCAGGATGCGTCCGCGCTCCAGGTCGTACAGTCGCAGCAGCACATTGACCAGGGTCGATTTGCCGGCGCCGGACGGCCCGACCAGGCCGATCTTCTCGCCCGCGCGCACCTGCAGGTCGAGCCCGGCGATCACCCCGCCGCGCTTGCCGTAGTGGAAGTGGACGTGCTCGAAACGCACCTCGCCGCGGCTGACCTGCAGCGCCTGCGCATCGGTGCAGTCCTGCACCTGGATCGGCTGGGCCACGCTCTCCATGCCATCCTGCACCGCACCGATGTCTTCGAAGATACCGTTGACCACCCACATGATCCAGCCGGACATGTTGTGGATGCGGATCACCAACCCGGTGGCCAGGGTGATCGCGCCGACGCTGATCCGGCCCTGGCTCCACAGCCACAGCGCCAACGCGCAGGTGCCGACGATCAGCAAACCGTTCAACACCGCGATCGACAGGTCCATGGCGGTGGTCATCCGGGTCTGCCCGCGGTGCTTGACCACTAGCTCCTGGATCGACTCGCGCACATAGGCCTCCTCGCGCTTGGCATGCGCGAACAGCTTCAGCGTGGCGATATTGGTGTAGCCGTCGACGATCCGGCCCATCGCCTTGGAGCGCGCCTCCGCGGCGATCCACGCGCGCTGCTGCATGCGCGGCACGAAGTACGCCATCAGCGCCGCGTAGACGACCAGCCAGAGCAGCAACGGCGCCATCAGGCGCACGTCGGCCTGCGCGAACAGGTACAGCGCGGTGCCGGTATAGACCAGGATGTACCACAGCGCATCGACCATCTGCACCGCCGATTCGCGCAGCGAAGTGCCGGTCTGCATGACCCGGTTGGCGATGCGCCCGGCTAAGTCGTTCTGGAAAAAGCCCAGGCTTTGCCGCACCACGTAGTTGTGCATCAGCCAGCGCGTGCGATTGCTCAGCCCGGGCATGATCGCCTGGTTGACCAGCAGATTGTGCAGCCCGGTCAGCAGCGGCCGCGCGATCAGGGTGATGGCTGCCATCCACAGCAGTTCGTCGCGGTGGCGCGCGAAGAAATCCGGCCCCGGCGCCTCGGCGACCAGATCGACGATGCGGGCCAGGAAATCGAACATCGCCACCTCGACCAGCGCCAGCAGCAATCCGGCCACCAGCGTGGCGGCGAACACCGGCCACACCGGGCGCAGGTAGAACGCATAGAAGCGCCACACCCCGCGCGGCGGCGTACGCGGATCGATGGCGGGGAACACGGGAATCAGCGACTCGAACCAGCGGAACATTGCGGGCCATCCTTCTGCAAGACGCGCAGCGTAGCCGATGCCGGTGTCCTCGCCATGTGCGTTCGCGCCGGGTGCCGCGGCGCACGCACGCGTTTCGTCTCAGGCGAACGGCCCGGAGCCGCTGCGGTACACCGATGGCGCCACGCCCACATGGCGGCGGAACGCGGCCCGGAACGCCTCCAGCGTCGCGAAGCCGCAGGCCGCGGCGACCGGTTGCAGATCCAGCCGCCCTTCCTCGAGCAAGGCTTTCGCCGCACGCACGCCCCCTGCTGCAGCCAGTGTGCCGGGGTGGTGCCGATCGCCGCCTTGAAACGGCGGTAGCAATTGCGTTCGCTCATCGCCGCGGCCCGCACCAGGTCCGCAGCGCCGATGCCGGTGTGCAACTGCTGCCGCGCCCAGTCGAACACGCCGTCGAACGGATGGCGGCGTTGCGTGGCGACCGGGCTGGCGACGAAGCTGAAGGCGAAGGCCTTCCGGCTTCGATGTCGCGGCTGAAGCCGCTCCTACAACAAGCTGCACATGTCCAAGACCATCCGCATAGCCGACCCGGCTTCTTGTGGAAGGGACTTCAGTCCCGACTGCTGCCGAAGCCGGATACCACGCGGCTTCGATGTCGCGGCTGAAGCCGCTCCTACAACCAACTGGCCTGGCGATCGGTGCTTGTTTCCGATGCGATGCACCTAAACCAGGACAGCGGCCGACAGCATCGCAACAACCATCGCGCTCATTCCGCGCGGTGGCAGCACACGCCTAGCTTATTGCCGTCCAGGTCGCGGAAATACGCGCCGTAATAGTCCGGATGGTAGTGCGCGCGCAGCGCGGGCGGGCCTTCGCAGTGCCCTCCCTGGGCCAGCGCCAGCGCGTGGCAGCGATCCACCAGCGCCCGGTTCGACGCCTGCAATGCGAGCATCTGGCCGTTGCCCGGCGCCGCCGGCTGGCCGTCGAAGGCACGGCCGATCAGCAGCAGCGGCCGCGGCGCGTGCGGCGCGGTCCAGCCGGCCCAGCCGCGCACGTCGTCGCGGAACTTCAGTGCAGCCCCAGCGCCTGCAGCAACGGCGCGTAGAACGCGAATGCGGCCGGGAAGTCGTTCACCCCGAGATGCACGTGCGAGAGCATCGGCATGGCCGCGCTCACGATGCGGCAGTCGTCGGTGTCAGCAGCAGGTCCTGGAAATCGAAGCTGAAATCGGTCAGCGGCGAGATCGCTTCCATGCGCACCTCGCGCACCTTGCCGTCCGGGGTCAGCGCGAAGTTGACGAAGGCATCGGCATTGAGCGAACGGTCGCGCCAGCGCACGATGAAGGTGTCGTGCTGCCAGTGCTGCAACGTGCCGACCAGCTGCGCGGTCTTGCTGAAGCGCAGTTCCAGTTGCTTGCCGCGCTGCACGATCGCCACCTCGCCGTACCACGGATCGCGATACGTGCCTGCGTAAGCGGCCAGCGGCAGCGACGGTTTGGAGCTGGCATCGCGCGCGGCCTGGTGCTTGCTCCAGTCCTCGTCGGCCTTCGCGTCGGCCTTGGCCACGGCAGCGGCATAGGCGGCGGTCCAGTCGGTCGGCGGCGCGCCCAGGTAGGCGTCGAGCACCTGCAGGGTCAGCGCGTTGAACGCCGCGCCCACTTCCTGGTTGGTCAGCACGATCACGCCCAGTTGCTGTTCCGGCAGCAGGGTCAGCCGCGACACCATGCCCGGCCAGCCGCCGGTGTGCCAGACCAGCTTGTGCCCGCGGTAGTCGCTCAGGCTCCAGCCCTCGCCATAGCCGGCGAAGTTCGGCCTGGCCGGCAGCAGTTGCGGCACGCTCGGCTCGGCGATGGCGATCGGGGTGATCATCTGCCACATCTCCTGCTGGCGCTGCGCGCTGAACAGACGCCGCTCCTGGCCATCGGCCGATGGCAGGCGGCCGCCGTCGAGCTGCACCTGCATCCACTTGGCCATGTCGTGCACGCTGGCGTAGATGCCGCCGGCGCCGGAATTATTCGACCAGGTCAGCGGCGGCACCGGGCGCAGCTCGCGGAAATCGAACTTGGCATGGCCGACCGCCGCGCGGTCGCCGGGCTGCAGGTAATCGCTATTGATACGCGCGCCGCTCATGCCCACCGGCACGAAGATGCGCTGGCGTACGAACTCGGCGTAGGACTGCCCAGAGACCTGCTCGATCAGCTTCTGCGCCACCGCGTAGAGGATGTTGTCGTAGGCATAGCGGTCGCGGAAACCGCCCTTCAGCGGCACCTGCGCCAGGCGCCGCACCACCTCCTCGTTGCTGTAGCTGGTGGCCGGCCAGAACAGCAGGTCGCCGGCGCCCAGGCTCAGTCCGCTGCGGTGGCTGAGCAGGTCGCGCACGCGCATCTCGCGGGTCACGTAGGGATCGGCCATCTGGAACCACGGCAGGTGTTCGATCACCCGGTCGTCGAGCTTGAGCTTGCCTTCGTCGGCCAGGATCGACAGCGCCGCGGCGGTGAACGCCTTGGTGTTGGAGGCGATCGCGAACAGGGTCTGCGCGTCCACCGGCGCGGGCTTGCCCAGTTCGCGCACGCCGTAGCCGCGCTCCAGCACCACCTGCCCGTCCTTGACGATGGCGATGGCGATGCCGGGCACGTCGAACTGCTTGCGCACCCGCTCCACCCGCGCATCCAGATCCTGCAGCGCAGGCGGCACTGCGGCGTCCACCGGAGCGGGCGCCTGCGCGGTGGCGGTCATCGCCAACAACAGGCAGCCCATCGACAGGGTCTTCAAATCGGTATCTCCAGCAGGGAAAGGAACAGGCGCCGGCACGCTCACGCCGGGAGCAACGCCTGCGCGGCGACCAGCACCCCGTTGCGATCGGCGTACAGGCAGTGCCCAGGCAGGAACGCCACCCCGGCGAACCGCAGCGGCACATCGACCTCGCCGAGGCCGCGTCTTTCGGTCTTGCGCGGGCACGCGGCCAGCGCCTGCACGCCCAGCGGCAACGCCGCCAAGGCCTCCACGTCGCGCACGCAGCCATGCAGCAACAGCCCGGCCCAACCGTTGCGCACCGCGTTCTCGGCGATCTGATCGCCGAGCAGCGAGCGGCGCAGCGAGCCCTGCCCGTCGACGACGATGACGCGGCCGGCACCGGGGGTGGCCGCAAGTTCGCGCACCCGCGCGTTGTCCTCGAAGCAGCTGACGGTGACGATCGCGCCGCAGAACGCGGCGTGGCCGCCGTAACTGCGGAACAGCGGTTCGGCGACCTGCACCTCGGGATGGGCGTCGCACAGATCGGGCGTGGTCCAGGTCATGGTCGGTCGGGGCAGTCGGCGTTGCATGGATGGTAGCGCGACGCATGCGGTGGCGGCAGCCGCAGCGGCCATGCATGCGGCAACGGCGCGGACTGCGGCACACTGCGCCTCTCCTGTCCACGCCGGCGTGCATGCCATGAACGATCTCTTCGACTCCACCCCGGCCGCACCCGACGGCATCCGCGTCGGCATCGGCGGCTGGACCTATGCGCCATGGCGCGGCGGCATATTCTACCCGCCGGGACTGGCGCAGCGCCGCGAGCTGGAATACGCCAGCCGCCACGTCGGCAGCATCGAGATCAACGGCACCTACTACGGGACGCAGAAACCGGACACCTATGCGCGCTGGCGCGACGCGGCGCCGGACGATTTCCTGTTCTCGGCCAAGGCGCCCAAGCGCATCACCGGCATGCGCAAGCTGGCCGCGGCCGGCGCGCAGATCGAGGACTTCGTCGGCGGCATCGCCACGCTCGGCGACAAACTCGGCCCGCTGCTCTGGCAATTCGAGCACGGCCGCACGCTCGAGCTCGACGAGCTCACCGCGTTTCTGGAGCTGCTGCCGCAGCAGGCCGCCGGCCGCCGCTTGCGGCATGTGCTGGAGGTGCGCGACCCGGCCTGCGTCGGGCCAGGCCTGCTGGAGCTGGTGCGCCGCCACGGCGTGGCCACGGTGTTCACCGATTCGCCCGACTTCCCTTGCTTCGCCGATCTCAGCAGCGACTTCGTCTACGCGCGGCTGATGCGCAGCCGCGCCGAACTGGCGCACGGCTATGCGCCCAAGGAATTGCGCGCCTGGTCGGCGCAGGCGCAGGCCTGGCGCCGCGGCGAGGATCCGCACGCGCTGCCGCATGTCGGCGCGGCGACTACGGCGGCCAGGCCGCGCGAGGTGTTCGTCTATTTCATCAGCGCCGCCAAGGAACGCAATCCGGCCGCGGCAATGGCGCTGCTGGCCGAACTCGGCACGCGCTGAGCGCACGGCGGCGGCGCCAGCGACTGCGGGCAAAAGCGACCGACGGCACAGTGCCGCTGCGACATGCGACTGAACCCAGCACAGACGGCGCTGCGCCGCGACACCCAGCGCGCCATGCAGTTGCAGTAAAAGCACTAACGCAGAATGACACCGGCGCATGTCGGCGTCGGATGCGACTTTTTTCAAGAGGACGTCCAACCCCGATGCAGATCAAGCAAACGCTCGAACGCGTTCCAGGCGGCATGATGCTGGTGCCCTTGTTCCTCGGCGCCGCCTGCCATAGCGCATGGCCGCAGGCCGGCGCCTTCCTCGGCTCGTTCAGCCAGGGCCTGATCGGCGGCGTAGTGCCGATCCTGGCGGTGTGGTTCCTGTGCATGGGCGCCTCGATCCAGCTGCGCGCCAGCGGCCGGATCCTGCGCCAGTCGGGCGTGCTGCTGCTGACCAAGCTCGGCGTGGCCTGGCTGGTGGCGGTGCTCGCGGCGCGGATGCTGCCGCCTGCCGGGATCGCGGAAGGCTGCTGGAAAGGCATCTCGGTGCTGGCCCTGGTCGCGGCGATGGACATGACCAACGGCGGACTGTTCGCCTCGCTCATGCAGCAGTACGGCAAGCCCGGCGAAGCCGGTGCGGTGGTGCTGATGTCGGTGGAATCGGGGCCGTTGATGACGATGCTCATCCTCGGCAGCGCCGGCGTCGCCGTGTTCGAGCCACGCCTATTTCTCGGCGCGGTGCTGCCGCTGCTGGTGGGCTTCGCGCTCGGCAACCTGGATCCGCAGCTGCGCGCGCTGTTCGCCGCGGCAGTGCCTGCGCTGATCCCGTTCTTCGCCTTCGCGCTGGGCAATACGCTGGATCTGCACGTGATCGCCAGCGCCGGGGTGCCCGGCGTGCTGCTCGGTCTGCTGGTCGTCGTGGTCACCGGGATCCCGTTGCTGTTCGCCGATCGGCTGCTCGGCGGCGGCAGCGGCAGCGCCGGCATCGCCGCCTCCAGCACTGCCGGCGCCGCGGTGGCGACGCC
>NZ_CAPJ01000338.1 GCF_000331775.1 Xanthomonas translucens pv. translucens DSM 18974 | reverse complement strand
GGGGCTGCGCCGCCCTGCTGGCGCTGGCGGCGGCGCTGGCGCCGCTGCGCGCCAGCGCCGCCACCACCTGCACGGCGGTGACCACCGCGCTGGACTTCGGCACCCTCTCCACCAGCGCCGCCACCGACAGCAACGCGCAGATCACGGTCACCTGCCAGACCGGCGCGCTCAGCATCCTGGGTACGATCTACGTGCGCATGTGCCTGAACATCGGCGAGGGCGCGCAGGGCGGCGGCCTGGGCATCGCGCCGCGGCGCATGCTCAACCCGCTCAACGACAGCCTCGGCTTCCAGATGTACCGCGACAGCGCGCGCAGCCTGATCTGGGGCAGCGCGCTGAACGCTTCCACCCCGCTGCAGGTGGACCTGACCTATTCGTCGCTGCTGACCGGCGGCAGCGGCAGCGCCACCTACACCATTTATGGACGCATCCCGCTGCAGAGCGGCATCGCCACCGGGCTGTACCAGAACAACTTCAGCGGGGCGTTCACCAACCTGCAGTACCGCTACGCCGAACCGCTGATCGGCACCCCATCGAGAATGCCTGCCTCCTGCACCACCGGTGGCACCGGCGGCGCCACCGCGGTGCAGTTCCCGTTCGTGAGTTCGGTCACCGCGGCGCCGGTCTGCACCATTGCCAGCATCGCCGACCTGGACTTCGGCAGCCAGTCCGGCCTGGTCGATACCGCGCTGAACTACACCACCGCGCTGAGCATGGACTGCCGCCGACGCACCGCCTGGCAGGTCGGCCTGGACAATGGCCAGAACGCCAGCGGGAACACCCGGCGCATGCGCAATGCCGCGGGCCAGTACCTGACCTACGAGCTGTACCGCGACGCGGCACGCAGCCAGCGTTGGGGCAGCACCCTGAACAGCGACACCCAGACCGGCACCGGCACCGGCAGTACCCAGTCGCTGACCCTGTACGGCCAGGTGCCGGCCGGGCAGACCCCGCCCCCGGGCAGCTACAGCGACGTAGTCAAGGTGACGGTGACCTACTGAGAGCTAAACGCGGACGCGGACGCGGTAAAGTTGCCTCGCCGGACGCCGTTATCTGTCGCGTCCTCCTTGGAATGCCACCATGACCGCCAGGCCGTTCATGCAATCGCTGCTGCTCGCCAGTTTTTGTGCCGTCTGCGCGAGCGCGGCGGCGCAGATTCCCGGTGCTAACGAAAACACGGCGTTCCGGGTCGGCATCCGCCTGCTGGGCAGCTGCGAGATCGACACCGCCGGCCGCAGCCAGGCCGGCGCGGCCGCCGCGCAGGTTGCCTGCAGTCGTCCGCTGCCCTACCAGGTCAGCATCGACGGTGCCGCCTCGCCCAACGCCGGTGCGCTGGCACTGAGCCTGAGCGTGGCCAGTGGATTGCAGCGCCAGGATGCGCGCTACGCCACGGTCGCGTTCTAAGTGGGCGGCCGCCATCGCGGACGCATCGCCGGCCTGTTGCTGGCGCTGTTGCCGAGCCTGGCCGCGGCCGCTGGCGTGCGCATCAGCCCGACCATCGTGCAGATGCCGCCCGGCGCGCAGACAGCCGAGATCTGGCTGAACAATACCCAGGACCGGCCCTGGCAGGCGCAGGCGCAGCTCTATCGCTGGCACCAGGCCGAAGGCATGGAGCAGTTGCAGCCGACCGACGACGTCCAGGTCAGCCCGCGCCTGATCGATATCCCTGCGCAGGGGCGGCAACTGCTGCGGGTGGTGCGCATCGGTCCGGCCGTGACCGACCGCGAGCTCGCCTACCGCCTGGTGCTGGAAGAACGCCCGGCCCCGGACAACAGCCCTGCCGACCCGCGGCTGCTGCTGCGCTACTCCACCCCCGTGTTCCTGGTGCCGCCCGGTGCCGCGCCGGCCGCCGCGCTCAGCGTCAGCCTGGTCGCCGGCGCCTACGGCCACGAGCTGCAGATCCGCAACCGCGGCAAGGCGCACGCGCGACTGAGCGACCTGAGTTTCATCAGCGCCGACGGCCGCCCGCTGACCCTGTTCAGCAATTTGGCCGGCTACGTGCTGGCCGGGGAACAGAAGCGCTGGCAGCTTCCGGCCGAGGTCGGGGACGCGCGCGGCGGCCATTTCGCCGCCCGCCTCGACAACCAGGCCGAGCTGCAGCCATTGCAGGGCGAATGACCCGGCCTGCCCACATTTGCGCCGAAGGCCGCGGCCCTTTATAGTTCCGCGGCTGCGTTGCGCCCCTCCGGGCCAGCACACCGTCCACGCCGGACGCACCGGCGAATCCACACCTGCTGCCATCGCACGTGCCGGGGTGCTCCGCGAGGAGTTCGGTCACGTAAGGCTGCAGGGAGGCCCAACCCCGGAATCGTCGTGCACGCCCCGCAAGGGCCTGCATGTCCATGCGCGGACTCCACTCACACCGCCCGCGCATGGCCGGTTCCCCAACAGGAGTCACTGCAATGCCCCAAGTCACCATGCGTCAGATGCTGGAAGCCGGCGTCCACTTCGGCCACCAGTGCCGTTACTGGCACCCCAACATGGCCCAGTACATCTTCGGCGCGCGCGGCAAGATCCACATCATCAACCTCGAGAAGACGGTTCCGCTGTTCAACGACGCGATGAACTTCATCTCCAGCGTCGCGCAGAAGCGCGGCACCATCCTGTTTCTGGGCACCAAGCGCAGCGCCCGCGACTCGGTCAAGGAAGAAGCCGAGCGTTGCGGCCAGCCGTTCATGACCCAGCGCTGGCTGGGCGGCACGCTGACCAACTTCCGCACCGTCAAGCAGTCGGTGGCGCGCCTGAAGGAACTGGAAGCGGCCGAAACCGACGGCACCTTCGACAAGCTGGTCAAGCACGAAGTGCTGACACTGCGCCGCGAGCGCGAGAAGCTGCTGGCCTCGCTGGGCGGCATCAAGGAAATGAACCGCCTGCCCGACGCGCTGTTCGTCATCGACATCGGCCATGAAGACATCGCCATCAAGGAAGCCAAGAAGCTCGGCATCCCGGTGGTCGCGGTGGTCGACACCAACTACAACCCGGCACTGGTGGACTACGCCATCCCGGGCAACGACGACGCCATCCGTGCCGTGCAGCTGTATGCGCGCGCCGCCGCCGACGCCGTGCTGGAAGGCAAGGCCGCCGCGCCGAACGCCGCCAGCGTGCGCGAGGAAGAGTTCAGCGAAACCGGCGACGACAAGGGCCGCGGCCCGCGCAAGAACGGCAAGAAGGCCGAAGAAGCCGCTCCCGCCGCCGAGTAACCGGCACGCCATGCGATTGCGCGAGCATGCGCAGTCGCCACCCGGCGCGCGCTGCGCGCCCGGGTCCGCGGGCGCCGCAAGCGCCCGTTTCCGAGAATACCGGCCGGCCGCAAACCGGCCCTTTCCCACCTTTTGTGAGGTCACCCCGTGGAAATCACTGCTTCCCTGGTCAAGGAACTGCGCGAGCGCACTGGCGCCGGCATGATGGAATGCAAGAAGGCGCTCACCGAGAACGCCGGCCATATCGACAACGCCGCCGAGTGGCTGCGCAAGTCGGGCCTGGCCAAGGCCGATAAGAAGGCAGACCGCGTCGCCGCCGAAGGCCGCATCGCGATGGCCCAGGACGGCGGCAAGGCCGTGCTGGTCGAGATCAACTCGGAAACCGATTTCGTCGCCAAGGACAACAACTTCCTGGCCTTCACCGAAGCCGTGGCCCAGGCCGCACTGAGCTCCGGCGCCGCCGATGCCGAGGCACTGAAGAGCGCCAAGCTGCCCGCCGGCGAGACGGTAGAGGAAGCCCGCGCCGCGGTCATCGCCAAGGTCGGCGAGAACGTGCAGGTGCGCCGTCTGGTGCGCATCGACAGCGCCAACAACGTCGCCGCCTACGTGCACGGCGGCCGCATCGGCGTGCTGGTCGAGGTCAAGGGCGGCGACATCGAGCTGGCCCGCGGCATCGCCATGCACATCGCGGCGATGAACCCGCCGCACGTGAAGGCCGCCGACGTGCCGGCCGAGTTCGTCGCCAAGGAAAAGGAGATCGAGCTGGCCAAGATGTCGGAAAAGGACAAGGCCAAGCCGGCCGACATCCTGGAGAAGATCATCAGCGGCAAGATCGCCAAGATCGTCAACGAAGTCACCCTGTACGGCCAGCCCTACGTGCTGAACACCGACCAGAGCGTGGAGCAGGCGGTCAAAGCCGCTGGCGCCGACGTGATCGGTTTCCAGCGACTGGCGGTGGGCGAAGGCATCGAGAAGGTGGTGGAAGACTACGCCGCCGAAGTGATGAAGCAGGCCGGCCTGGCCTGAGTCCGGCCCATCCGGAAAAAAGCCGCGCCTGGTCGCGGCTTTTTTTTGCCGGTGGTACGCTGCATGCGTTGGGACGCAGTGTTGCCGTCCCCATCACATTACCCCGCGGAACCGCATGCGCACTGAACTTGAAGCCATCCTGGCTCACTCCCGCAACCTGCCCTCGCCGCCCGGGATCGCACTGCGCATCATCGACCTGGCCCAGGATCCGGACGTCGATCTGGTCACCGCCGCCGATACCATCGCGATGGACATGGCGCTGAGCGCGCGCATGCTGCGCATCGCCAATTCGCCGCTGTACGCCAGCCGGCGCCGCATCGACAACCTCAGCCAGGCGCTGACCATGCTCGGGCTCAACGCCGCACTGAGCCTGGCGCTTGGCTTTTCGATGGTGCAGAGCCTGCGCAGCGACACGGTCTCCAGCGACCTGCAGGAACGCATCTGGCGGCGCAGCGTGCTGTCGGCGCTGGCCAGCCGCCTGCTCGGCCAGGCCGTGGGCATGCGCAAGCACGAGGAACTGATGCTGGCCGGGCTGCTGCAGGACATGGGCGCGCTGGCCCTGCTGCACGTCTGCCACGACGATTACGCGCCGCTGCTGCGCGAGGCCGGCGCCAGCGACGGCGCGACCGTGCTGGCACTGGAGCGCGAGCGGCTGGGCTGCGACCACGCCGAGGTCGGCGCCTGGCTGGCGCAGAAGTGGAAGCTGCCCGGCTACCTGCAACGCAACATCGGCCGCAGTGCCGGCGCGGATCCGGCGCAAGACACGTTCGGCCGGTGCGTGCTGCTGTCCGGCAGCGTCGCCGACATCTGGCTGAGCGCCGACACCGATGCCGCGCGCGGTTTGGCGATGGAGCGCACGTATCGCGAACTGCAACTGGACAGCCGCCGCTTCGACGAGGTGATCGCCGGCATGGCCGAAGCCCTGCCGGTGATCGCGCCGATCTTCGACATGCGCATCACGCAGCCGGAGCGGATCGACGCGATCATCAGCCATGCCCGCGAGCTGATGGTGCTGCGCAACCTGCGCGAGATCCAGGAAGCCACCCACGCCCGCCGGCAGGCCGACGAATCGGAGCACCGCGCGCGCCGCCTGGCCGAGCAAGCCAGCCGCGACGCGCTGACCGGCGTGTACAACCGGCACCAGCTGGACATCCTGCTCAGCCAGCAGTTCGACCTGGCCAGCCGCCACGACTGGCCGCTGTCGATCGCCTTCATCGACCTGGACGACTTCAAGAAGATCAACGACGCCCACGGCCACCTGATCGGCGACCAGGTGCTGCGCGCGTTCGCGCAGGCGTTGCAGCCGCTGTTGCGCAGCAGCGACACCGTGGCGCGCTTCGGCGGCGAAGAGTTCCTGGTGCTGCTGCCCAACACCAGCGAGGAGGCCGCGCTGAGCGTGATCAAGCGCATCCTGCTCGACATCGTGCAGCGGCCGATGGTCGAACTGAAGAGCGGGCCGCTGCACATCAGCTTCTCCGCCGGCGTCGCCACCCAGGGCGGGCGCGAGCGTTTCAGCACCGCGCAGGAGCTGCTGCAGGCCGCCGACGACATGCTCTACAGCTCCAAGCACGGCGGCCGCAACCGGGTCACCGCGCGCTCGTTCCGCGACACCCTGGCCTGAACCGGGTCATTGCACGCGCGCGCGGCAGATTCCGCGCCGCGCTTCGGCTAGAATCGCGTGGTTTGCCCGCCCCCCCCCCACCGAGGTCACCATGTCCCAGCTCGCCTATCGCCGCATCCTGTTGAAACTTTCCGGCGAAGCGCTGATGGGGGATGGGGATTACGGCATCGACCCCAAGGTCATCAACCGCCTCGCGCATGAAGTGATCGAAGCGCAGCACGCTGGCGCGCAAGTGGCGCTGGTGATCGGCGGCGGCAACATCTTCCGCGGCGCCGGCCTGGCCGCCGGCGGCATGGACCGGGTCACCGGCGATCACATGGGCATGCTGGCCACGGTCATCAACGCACTGGCAATGCAGGACGCGCTGGAAAAGCTCGGCGCCAAGGTGCGGGTGATGAGCGCGATCAAGATCAACGACGTGTGCGAGGACTTCATCCGCCGCCGCGCGATCCGCCACCTGGAAAAGGGCCGCATCGCGATCTTCGCCGCCGGCACCGGCAATCCGTTCTTCACCACCGACTCCGGGGCGGCGCTGCGCGCGATCGAGATCGGCGCCGACCTGTTGCTGAAGGCGACCAAGGTCGATGGCGTGTACGACAAGGACCCGAAGAAGCACGCCGACGCGGTGCGCTTCGACAGCCTGACCTACGACGACGTGATCGCGCGCAACCTGGAAGTGATGGACACCGCCGCCTTCGCCCTGGCCCGCGACAGCGACCTGCCGCTGCGCATCTTCAACATGGGCCAGCCCGGCGAACTGCTGAGGATCCTGCACGGCGCGGAGATCGGGACGTTGGTGAAGGGGCGCAGCTGAAGGTGGCCGGGACGTCGGGACTCGGGACTCGGGTCCCGAAGAACGGAAGTCGGTAAAGCCTCAGTCCGTGGCGCTGCGCTTTTCCGGGACCCGCGTCCCGGGTCCCGGGTCCCGGCAGTTACCCGCTATAATCGTCCGATTCAGATTCAGCACGGACACCGGCGATGCTCAACGAAATCAAACAAGACGCACAGACCCGCATGGCCAAGAGCATCGATGCGCTGCGCCATACGCTCATCAAAGTGCGTACCGGCCGCGCCTCGACTGCCCTGGTCGAACACCTGAAGGTCAATTACTACGGCTCGGAAATGCCGCTGAGCCAGGTCGCCAGCGTGGCCGTGGCCGATGCACGCTCGCTGACCATCAGCCCGTGGGAAAAGCAGATGGTCAGCGCGGTGGAGAAGGCGATCCTGGCCTCGGACCTGGGCCTGACCCCGAACACCTCCGGCACCACCATCCGCCTCAACCTGCCGGCGCTGACCGAAGAACGCCGCCGCGAGCTGTCCAAGGTCGTGCATGGCGAAGGCGAGGACAGCAAGGTCGCGATCCGCAACATTCGCCGCGACGCCAACCAGCAGATCAAGGATCTGCTGAAGGACAAGCATGTCACCGAGGACGAGGCCCGCGCCGCCGAGGACGACATCCAGAAGCTGACCGACAAGGCGATCAAGGACGTCGACGACGTGGTCAAGGGCAAGGAACAGGAACTGATGGCGGTCTGAGCCTGCGCCTCGCGGCCATGCCTTCGGACCCCTCTTCCATGTCCATGCCCCGCCACATCGCCATCATCATGGATGGCAACGGCCGCTGGGCGCAGCGGCGCCGGCGGCCGCGCGTGATCGGCCACCGCGCCGGCGCGCGCGCGGTCAACCGCACCATCGACTTCTGCCTGGAGCGCGGCATCCCCGCGCTGACCCTGTTCGCCTTTTCCAGCGAGAACTGGGGCCGTCCGCAGGAAGAAGTGGACGCGCTGATGAAGCTGTTCCTGCACGCGCTGGACCGCGAGGTCGAGGAACTGCAACGGCGTGGCGTGCGCGTGCGCTTCATCGGCGACCGCTCGCGCTTCGCGCCGTCGCTGCGCGAGCGCATGGCCCAGGCCGAAGCCGGCACCCGGCACAACCAGGCCCTACACCTGTCGATCGCCGCCAGCTACGGCGGCCGCCAGGACATCGCCCAGGCCGCACGGGCGCTGGCCGAAGACGTCGCGGCCGGGCGCCTGCGCCCCGAGCAGATCGACGAGGAACGGCTGTCGGCGCGCATGGCGCTGTCCGACCTGCCGCCGCCGGACCTGTTCATCCGCACCGGCGGCGACGTGCGCATCAGCAATTTCCTGCTGTGGCAGCTGGCCTACACCGAACTGTGGTTCACCGAAACCCTGTGGCCCGAGTTCGGCGCCGAGGTGCTGCAACAAGCCCTGGACGACTACGCCAGCCGCGAGCGGCGTTTCGGCCTGACCAGTGCGCAAGTCGCCCCGGCGACGGAGAACACATCCGCATGACCCGTACCCGCGTCATCGCCGCGCTGATCATGGCCCCGCTGGCCATTTGCGCCATCGCGCTGCTGCCGACGCAATGGCTGGCGGCGCTGGCCGCGCTGATCTTCCTGGTCGGCCTGTGGGAATGGCTGAAGTTGGCCGAGGTCGACGACACCTTGCCGCGCACCATCCTGCTGGTGCTGAACCTGCTGCTGATGGTGCTGCTGGTGTGGGCCTCGGCCGGTTCGCTGGTGCTGTTCCAGCTGACCACCCTGGCCGGCGTCGGCTGGTGGTGCGTGGCGCTGCTGTGGCTGCGCTTCTTCCAGTTCGGCTCCGACCACGCCACCTATGCGCGGGTGTTCAAGCTGGCCGCCGCCACCCTGGCGATCGTCCCGGCCTGGGCCGCGCTGGGCCTGATCCATGCCAGCGAGCCGAACGGACACCGCTGGCTGCTGACCGCGCTGGTCACGGTGTGGGCCGCCGATTCCGGCGCCTATTTCGCCGGGCGCCAGTTCGGCAAGCACAAGCTGGCGCCGCGGATCAGCCCCAACAAGACCGTGGAAGGCCTGCTCGGCGGGCTGCTGGCCGGCCTGGTCTGCGCCACCGGCTTCGGCTGGCTGGCCGGGGTCACCCTGCCGCAGCTGCCCGGGCTGCTGATCGTGGCCGCGGTCAGCGTGCTGGCCTCGGTGGTCGGCGACCTGTTCGAAAGCCTGCTCAAGCGCCACGTCGGCGCCAAGGACTCGGGCAACGTGATCCCCGGCCACGGCGGCGTGCTGGACCGCATCGACGGCGTGCTGGCGGCACTGCCGATCTTCGCGCTGGGCAAGGACATCTTCGGGTTCTGAATATGGCCGATGCCGTCCGCCACATCGCCGTGCTCGGCGCCACCGGTTCGATCGGCGCCTCCGCGCTGGACGTGATCGCGCGCCATCCGCAACGGTTGCGCGCCAGCGTGCTGGCCGCCGGCGGCAACGTCGCCGCGCTGCTGGCGCTATGCGCCACGCACCGGCCGGCGCACGCGGTGATCGCCGACCCGGCACTGTATGCGGCGCTGCGCGACGGCCTGCGCGCTGCC
>NZ_CAPJ01000339.1 GCF_000331775.1 Xanthomonas translucens pv. translucens DSM 18974 | reverse complement strand
GTGCCGACGGCCGCGCCATCGTCGCCAACGACATGCACCTGCAGCTGGGCGCGCCCAGCCTGTGGTTCCGGGTGCGGCTGCGCTACGCCGACGCGCAGGCGCCTGGCGGCCGCGTGGACATCACCGGCTTTTCCTTGCCGGGTCTGCCGGCGGTGATCGTCGGCAGCAACGGCCACGTCGCTTGGGGCTTCACCAACAGCTACGCCGACAGCAGCGACTGGTACCGTTTGACGCCGTGCGCGGCCACGCCGCAGCCCGGCTGCACCGCGGTCGTCCACCACCGCGAGCGGATCAAGGTGGCCGGCGGAATGGATGTCGCGCTGGACGTGGAAGACACCGTCTACGGCCCAATCCTGCAGCACGAGCCGGACGGCACGGCATTGGCGCAACGCTGGGTGGCGCAGCTGCCCGGCGCGCTGAACCTGAGCCTGGCCGACCTGGCCCGCGCCGATTCCCTCGCCAGCGCCTTCGCCAGCGCGCAGCGCATCGCCACGCCGGCGCAGAACATGCTGCTGGCCGACAGCGCCGGGCACATCGGCTGGCGCGTCCTCGGCGCGCTGCCGCTGCGCGGACCCAATTGCCTCAGCGACGCCCTGGTGCACGACGTCAGCGCGGCGGTGCCGGCAGCGCAGCGCTGCGCGCCATGGCCGGTCTCCACGGCGCATTCGCCGCAGCGGATCGATCCTGCCGACGGGCAACTGTGGACCGCCAATGCGCGCGTCGTCGGCGGCGACGAATTGGCAGTGCTCGGCGACGGCGGCTACGCGCTGGGCGCACGCGCGCAGCAGATCCGCGACGACCTGCGCCTGCATCCGCAACTGGACGAACGCCAGTTGCTGGCGATCCAGCTCGACGACCGCGCCTTGCTGCTGCAACGCTGGTGGACGTTGCTGCAGCAACGCGACGGCGGCGCCGCCACGCCGGCGTTGCACGCGCTGGCGCAGGCCAGCAAGCACTGGGAAGGCCGCGCCAGCACCGACTCGGTGAGTTACCGGCTGGTGCGCGCCTGGCGCCTGGCGCTGCTGAGCCGGATCCGCGACGGCCTGATCGCGCCGGCCCGCGCCGCGCTCGGAACCGATTACGCCATGCCGCCGTTGCCGCAGCTGGAAGCGGTGGCCTGGCCGATGCTGCAACAGCAGCCGTCGCATCTGCTGCCGCACCGCTACGCCAGCTGGCAGGCCTTGCTGGAAGACGCCGCCACCGAAGTGCGCGACCAACCCGGCCAGGACGCGCCGTTGCCGCAGCGCCATTGGGGCGAGCAGAACATCGCCGCGGTCTGCCATCCGCTGGCGCGCTCGCTGCCGGGAGTGCTGCGGCGCTGGTTGTGCATGCCGACCGAGGCCTTGCCCGGCGACAACGACATGCCGCGGGTGCAGCGTCCGGACTTCGGCGCCTCCGAGCGCATGGTGGTCGCGCCCGGCCACGAGGCCGACGGCATCGCGCACATGCCCGGCGGCCAGAGCGAGCATCCGCTGTCGCCGTTCTGGGGGGCCGGCCACGACGATTGGGTGCAAGGCCGCGCCTCGCCGTTCCTGCCCGGCCCGGCCCGCTACACGCTGAGCCTACGGCCACCTACGCGACAATGAGCGATTGCCGCGCCACCCGCGCACGGCACTGCACGCCTTGTCGCGCCAGCGTCGCGCGGCGCCTGCGGCCGATCGCCGCGCCCTTCCCTCCCCCAAGCGGAGCCTGTCCCCCAATGAATTCCCGTCCCCTGCTCGCCCTGCTGTTGCCGCTCGCCGCCTGCCTGTCAAGCGGCTGCGCCACGGCCGCCGCCCCCGCCTCTGCCGCTACCGACTGCAGCGTGCGCGCCGAGCCGGGCGACGACCTGCAGGCCGCAGTGGACCGCGTGCCCAACGACGGCAAACCGGCCACGGTATGCCTGACCGCCGGCGATTTCCACGTGACCAAGTTGCTGTCGATCCAGCGCGACGGCCTGCGCCTGCGCGGCCAGGGCGACGCCACCGTGCTGCGCATGCAGGACGGCGTGCAGCAGCCGGTGATCGTGGTCGGCGACTACCAGAACGAACGCCCGCAGCGGCCGATCCGCGATGTCGTGGTCGAGCAGTTGCAGATCGTCGGCGGCAGTGCCGACAAGGAATTCATGCCCGAGCGTCCCTACCTGAGCAACAGTCTGGTGGTGGTGCGCGCCGGCCAGAACATCCGCCTGTCCGGGCTGCGCGTGAGCAAGTGCCGCAGCGCCTGCCTGCTCAGCGAGTACGACAGCCGCGACCTGCTGATCGAGCGCAACGACGTCTCCGGCGCGATCTGGGACGGCGTGTCGTTCAACCGCACGTCCAAGATCAAGTTGATCGGCAACTACATCCACGACAACGTCGCCGCCGGCATCACCACCGAGCACCTGGAAGACAGCGAGATCCGCAACAACCGCCTGGAGCGCAACGGCAGCCAGGGCGTGTACCTGGCCGATGCGCGGCGCAACCTGTTCGTCGGCAACCAGTTCACCGGCAACAAGGGCGCCGGCATCTACCTGGCCTGCTCGATCCGCCAGCGCACCCCGGAGATCCTGTGCTGGGACAACAGCATGAGCCAGGACAACACCTTCGAGAACAACACCTTCCAGGGCAACCCCTACACCTACACGATCGGCGTGGACCGCGCCGCCAACTGCAGCGGTCCGGACTTCCGCCAGAACGTGTGGCGCAAGAACAACCAGGCAGACGCCTCCGGCGTGGACATCCAGCCGGAGCGTTACGGGCGCTGCATGCGTTTCGAATAGCTGCCGGGATTCGGGACACGGGACCGGAAGAACGGAAGTCGGTAGAGCTTCAGATCGCGTTATCTGGCTTTTCCGGGTCCCCGGTCCCGCCCCCGCCGGCCCATTGCCGGCGGGAGGCGCCGGCTCACGAAGCCAAAGCTTGCTCGTGCACCCCGGCCACCGCGCGGCCGGACGGGTCGGCGGCGTTGGCGAAGCTCGCATCCCAGGCGATCGCCGCCGGCGAGGAACAGGCGATCGACTTGCCGCCGGGCACGGTCTCGGCCGCGGCCGGCGTGGGGAACGCGCGCTCGAACAGCGTGCGGTAGTAATAGGCTTCCTTGGTCAGCGGCGGGTTGACCGGGAAACGCTTGTCGGACGCGGCCAGTTCGCGGTCGCTGACCTGCGTCTGGGCATGCGCCTTCAACCCATCAATCCAGCCGTAGCCGACGCCGTCGCTGAACTGCTCCTTCTGCCGCCACAGGATCGAATCGGGCAGATAGCCTTCGAACGCCTCGCGCAGCACGCCTTTTTCCATGCGCATCGCGCCACTGCTGGTCTTGTCGATCATCTTGTACTGCGCGTCCATGCGCATCGCCACGTCCAGGAATTCCACGTCCAGGAACGGCACCCGCGGCTCCACGCCCCAGGCCATCATCGACTTGTTAGCGCGCAGGCAATCGTAGTTGTGCAGCGCGTCGAGCTTGCGGATCAGCTCCTCGTGGAACTCGCGCGCGTTCGGCGCCTTGTGAAAATACAGATAGCCGCCGAAGATCTCGTCGCTGCCCTCGCCGGACAGCACCATCTTCACCCCCATCGCCTTGATCCGCCGCGCCAGCAGGAACATCGGCGTGGAGGCGCGGATGGTGGTGACGTCGTAGGTCTCGATATGCCGGATCACCTCCGGCAGCGCGTCCAGGCCTTCCTCGAAGGTGTACTCGAAGCCGTGGTGCACGGTGCCCAGCGACTGCGCAGCGATCGCCGCGGCGGCCAGGTCGGGCGACCCCTTCAGGCCGATCGCGAACGAATGCAGGCGCGGCCACCAGGCCTCGGCCTCGTCGTTGTCCTCGATGCGCTTGCGCGCGAAACGCGCCGCCACTGCTGCGACCAGCGACGAATCCAGGCCACCGGACAGCAGCACGCCGTACGGCACGTCGGTCATCAGCTGACGGTGCACGGCGCGCTCGAAGGCTTCGCGCAGTTCCTGCTTGCTCACCTGCACGCCCTGCACCGCGGCGTAGTCGCGCCACGGCTTGCGGTAGTACTGCCGCAGTTCGCCGCTGGCGCTGTCGTAGTAATGGCCGGGCGGGAACTGGGTAACGTCGGCGCAGCTGTCGGCCAGCGACTTCATTTCCGAGGCCACGCGCAGCCGGCCCTGCTGGTCGTGGCCCCAGTACAGCGGGCACACGCCCATCGGATCGCGCGCGATCAGCACGCGCCCGGCCGCCTTGTCCCACAGCGCGAAGGCGAAGATGCCGTTGAGCCGGTTGAGCAGCGCGGCCGGCGGCTGCTCGCGGTACAGCGCGTTGATCACTTCGCAATCCGAGCCGGTCTGGAACGCGTAGGGCTGGGTCAGCTGCTGCTTCAGTTCGCGGTGGTTGTAGATCTCGCCGTTCACCGCAAGCGCAAGTTGCCCGTCTGCGGACAGCAACGGCTGCGAGCCGCCGGCCGGATCGACAATGGCCAGGCGCTCATGCACCAGGATCGCGCCGTCGTCGACATACACGCCGCTCCAGTCCGGACCGCGATGGCGCTGCCGCTGCGAGCAGTCCAGCGCCTGCCGGCGCAGCGCCTGCAGGTCGTCGCCGGGTTGCAGGCCGAAGATGCCGAAGATCGAACACATGGAAAAGCTCCTGGATGGTGTGTGGGGGTAACAGGTCGTTGCGGCGATGGTCTGCAGCGGTTGCCGGCTGGCAGCGCGATGCGGCGAAAAATCTCACACATAAAAAAACCCGCATCGGCCGATGCGGGTTTCCTGGAGACTGGGCGTGGTGTTTCGGTAGCGCCTAGTCGCAGACCCGCATCGGCCGCGCACGATTATTGGCCAGCGCATTATTGCGGCCGTTGGCGATGATCGGGCGGAGGGCGGACATGGAGATCATGCGGCGAACGTAACCCGGCCGGCGCAATGGCGCAACTGTTTCAAGGGCAACGATGAACACCCGCCCGGCTGCACAGCGGCGACCGAGGCAGGAGCAGCGCCGACGCGCGGTGCATGCCGTAGCCAATGCAGCGAGCGCATGGGGTTCGCAGCAACTGGCGGCACTGCGCTTGCTACACTCACGCACGCCATTTTGTGGCAACCGGCAAGGCGCGTGCGCAACATCGCGCTTGCCTGCCCTATCACGCCGTGGCCAAGGACCGTCGCGTCCCATGCCACGGCCGCAATTCCAGAGTAGCCAATAGATGAAAACATGTTTGATCTGGGCCGCGGCGCTGCTGCTGCCCACCACGGCGGCGGCACGCAGCATCGTGTTGACCGACACGCAAGCCAACCAGGCACAAGGCGACTGGCGCATCGACAGCCAGGCGCTGGGAATCCATGAGCACAACTTCAGCATCGAACAGAGCGTGCTGCACGGCGGCCGTCAGGAAGGCAGCAAGATCATCACCATCCGCAGCGAGGACGGCCTGGTCATCGTGCTGAGCCCGACCCGCGGCATGGGTCTGTTGCACGTTACCGGCAAGGGCGTACGCCTGGGCTGGGACTCCCCGGTGGACGAGGTGGTCAATCCGAATAGCATCACCCTGGAAAGCCGCAACGGCCTGGGCTGGCTGGAAGGCTTCAACGAGATGCTGGTGCGTTGCGGCTATGAATGGACCGGCCATCCGGTCACCGCGCAAGGCATGCTGTATACCCTGCATGGCCGCGCCGGCAATACGCCCGCCTCCAAGGTGATCGTAGACATCGACGAGCACGCGCCGTATGCGATCAGCGTGCGTGGGCTGCTCAAGGAGCGCAGCTTCAAGAAATCGCAACTCGAAACCTGGACCGAATTGCGCTACGTCCCGGGCAGCAACGCGTTCACCATCCACGACGTGCTGAGCAACGCCGGCGACTATGCCCAGGACTACCAGATCATCTACCACAGCAACTTCGGGCGGCCGATCCTCGAACAAGGCGCACGCCTGCTGGCGCCGGCGCGAGAGGTGTCCCCGTTCAACGACTATGCCAAGGCCGGCCTGGACGCATGGCAACGCTACCAGGGGCCGACCCGCGGCTTCGACGAGCAGGTGTTCAACATCGCCCCCTATGCGGACAGCGCCGGCAAGACCTTGGCCGCCTTGGTCAATCGTGCCGGCGACAAGGGCGTGTCGATCGCCTTCGACACCCGGCAGTTGCCGGTGCTGACCTTGTGGAAAAACACCGATACCGAAAAAAAGGGCTACGTCACCGGAATCGAACCTGGCACCAGCTATGCGTACCCGGTGACGATCGAACGCGCGCAGGGCCGGGTGAAGCAATTGCAGCCAGGACAGCATGCAGACTTCGAACTGACCTATACCCTGCTCGCCGACCGGGCGCAGGTGCGCGATGCGGAGCAGCGCGTGACGGCGATCCAGGGCGGCCGTGCGACCTCCTTGACGCCGACGCCGATGGCCAAGGAATAGGCGCGTCCGGCGCGATCGCGCCGGTAGCAGCGGCCGCCCCAAGGGCTCACTGCAACAGCCGCTCCAGCAATGCCAGATACAGCGCTGGCAGCGCCTCCAGGTCGGAGACGCGCACGTGCTCGTCCACCTGGTGGATGCTGGCGTTGACCGGGCCGACCTCGATGCACTGCGCGCCGAGCGGCGCGATGAAGCGCGCGTCGGAGGTGCCGCCGCCGGTGCTCTCTTCCGGTGCCGCGCCGGCGAAGTCCCCCAGCACCGCGCGCGCGACGCTGCGCAGGCGCCCTTCCGGGGTGTAGAACGGCTCGCCGCTGCGGTGCCAGCGCAGCGTGTAGTCCAGGCCGTGGCGATCTAGCAGCGCGGCGATCTCCGCTTCCAGCCGCGGCGCGTCCCAGTGCGGGTTGTAGCGCAGGTTGAAGGCCACCTGCAGCTCGCCGGGGATCACATTGTTGGCGCCGGTGCCGGCGTGCAGGTTGGAGATCTGCAGGCTGGTCGGCGGGAAGCTCTCGTAACCGTCGTCCCAATGCCGCGCGACCAGTTCGGCCAGCGCCGGCGCGGCCAGGTGGATCGGGTTGCGTGCCTTGTGCGGATAGGCGACGTGGCCCTGCACGCCTTTCACCAGCAGCGTGGCCGACAGGCTGCCGCGGCGGCCGACCCGCAGCAGGTCGCCGAGCCGTTCGGTGGAGGACGGTTCGCCAGTGATACACCAGTCGATGCGTTCGCCGCGCGCGCGGAAGGTCTCGGCGACCTTGCGCACGCCATCCAGCGCGTCGCCTTCCTCGTCGGAGGTCAGCAACAGCGCCAGCGTGCCGGGATGCTGCGGATGCGCGGCGGCGAACTGTTCGGCAGCGACCACGAACGCGGCCACCCCGCTCTTCATGTCGGCGGCGCCGCGGCCGTACAGCACGCCGTCGCGGATCTGCGGCACGAACGGATCGCTGGCCCAGGCCTCGCGCGGCCCCGGCGGCACCACGTCGGTATGGCCGAGCAGCGCCAGTACCGGCGCGCCGCTGCCATGCGTGGCCCACAGGTTGTCGACGTCGCCGAAGCGCAGCCGTTCGATGGCGAAGCCGGCGCGCGCCAGCCGCTGCGCGATCAGCGCCTGGCAGCCGGCGTCGTCGGGAGTGACCGATGGGCGGGCGATCAATGCGCAGGTGAAGTCAACAACGTCGGTCATGGCAGGAAATCACGGTAGGAGCGGCTTCAGCCGCGACAGGAACGCAGGGTGCCAGACATGCCGGCAACTGCGCTATCCGGGTTTCGATGCAATCCCCGGCGATACGGTCGCGGCTGAAGCCGCTCCTACAGGGAGCGAACAGCGGCGCCACCGGCTCAGCCCACGCCGAAGCGCTGCTTGAAGCCGTTGTCCGAGAAACCCTGGCTGAGCTGGCCGTCGTCGGTGATGACCACCGGCCGCCGGATCAGTTGCGGGTATTCGCGCAGCAACAGTTTCCATTCGGCCTCGGAGCCGGGCGTCTTCTTGTTGTCCGGCAACTGCCGCCAGGTGGTCGAGGACTTGTTGACCAGCGCATCGAAACCGCCGGCCTTGCCGGCCCATTCGACCAGGGTCTCCGGGCTCGGCTTGTGTTCGCGGTAATCGACGAACGCATAGGCCACGCCGAAGCGGTCCAGCCACTTGCTCGCCTTCTTGCAGGTATCGCAGTTCTTCAGTCCGTACAACGTGGTCATCGAAAATGTCCCATCAAGCAAATAAAGCCCCTCTCCCATCGGCGACCGCAGGAGGTCCCCGTGGGAGAGAGGGGTTGGGGTGAGGGTACGGCGCGCAAGCGTCTCGCTGACCCAACTACACGCAGCTTCGCCCGTCCCCTCAGCCGCCCCTTCGGGGCACCGTCCCCCGAAAAGGGGGCCATCGTCCCGATGGGAGAAGCAGATGCGTCAGTCCGCCAGGCCGCGCAGCAGGTCGTTGACGCTGGTCTTGCTGCGGGTCTTGGCGTCGACCTGCTTGACGATCACCGCGCAGTACAGCGAGTGCGAGCCGTCCTTGGACGGCAGCTGCCCGGACACCACCACACTGTACGGCGGCACGTAGCCGTAGGAAATCTCGCCGGTGGCGCGGTTGTAGATGCGCGTGCTCTGGCCGATGAACACGCCCATGCCGATCACGCTGTGGTGGCCGACCACCACGCCTTCCACCACTTCCGAACGCGCGCCGACGAAGCAGTGGTCTTCGATGATGGTCGGGCCGGCCTGCAGCGGTTCGAGCACGCCGCCGATGCCGGCGCCGCCGGACAGATGGCAATGCTTGCCGATCTGCGCACAGGAACCGACCGTGGCCCAGGTATCGACCATGCTGCCCTCGCCCACGTGCGCGCCGATGTTGGTGAAGCTCGGCATCAGCACCACGTCCTTGCCGAAATAGCTGCCGCGGCGCGCGATCGCGCCCGGAACCACGCGCACGCCGGCCTTGCGGAACTCGGCCTCGTGGTAGCCGGCGAAGCGCGATTCGACCTTGTCCCAGAACGGCGCCGGCTGCGCCTCGACCACCGCCATTTCGTTGACCCGGAAGTACAGCAGCACCGCCTTCTTCAACCATTCGTTGACCTTCCAGCCGCCATGCCCGTCGGGCTCGGCGACGCGGAACTCGCCCGCTTCCAGGCCGTCGATGACGCGATTGACCACCGGCCGGGTCGAGCCTTCGATCTCGTCCAGGGTCAGCGCGGTGCGGCGCTCGAAGGCGCTGTCGATGGTGAACTTCAGCTCGTCGGTGTTGGGACCGGCGGCCGGCTTGGCGCGCACGGTCCTGGCCGGTGCCTTGGGCACGGCGCTGGGCCTGGCCGCCGCGGGGGCGGCCACGGCCTTCTTGCCCGCGGCCTTCTTCGCGGAGGTCTTGGCGGCGGTGGTCTTGGCAGCAGGCTTCTTGGCGGCGGCAGGCTTCTTGGTGGCCATTAGCGGGATTCTCCAGGCGGGGTATCGGGGTCCAGACAGGCCTGCAGTGCGGCGTGCAGCGCCTGGCGGGAGGCGTCGGGCAAGGGCAGGTTGTGCTCGTCGGTGATCTGGAACACGTCTTCGGCACGTTCGCCGAAGGTCGCGATGCGCGCGTCGTGCACGCGCAGCTGCTGGCGGCGCAGCACCTGCGCCACGTTCGACAGCAGGCCGGGCCGGTCCGGCGCGACCAGGCTCAGGCGCGTGCGGCGGCCGTCAACGCTCTCGCGGAATTCGATGCGCGGGGCGAAGCGGAAATGCCGCAGCTGGCGCGGCACCACGCGCCGCGCCGGACGCAGCCGGGTCAGGTCGCCGGACAGCGCCTCGCGCAATGCCGCTTCCAGCTGCGCGGTGTCGCCATTGGCGAAGGCGTCGGCCGGCATCACTTCGAAGGTATCGAAGATCGACTCGTGCGGCGCGTCGAGCACGCGCGCGCGGTGGATGCCGTAGCCGCGCCGGTCCAGGGTCATCACGATCGCGGCGAACAGGCCGTCGCGGTCGGGCGAATAGACGAACACTTCCAGCGCGTCGTCGTCGGGGGTCACCGGGCGCACCTTGACCAGGGTGTCGCCCAGCTCCACTTCCATCAGCGAACCCGCCTGCCAGGCGAGCTGTTCGGGGCGGAAGCGCAGGAAGCTCTCGTCCGGCATGCCGGCGAACTGGCGGTCGATGACCGCATCGTCGTGGCCCTGGATGTGCATCAGCGCGCGCGTGGCCTCGCGCGCCTCCTGCACCCGCTCGACGACCGGCCGCGGATGCTCCAGGCCGTCGCGCAGCGCGCGCCGCGCGGCGAAGTACAGGTCGGCCAGCAGCCGGTCCTTCCACGCGTTCCACAGCTTGGGGCTGGTGCCGGCGATGTCGGCGCAGGTCAGCAGGTACAGATAGTCCAGGCGCTCGCGGTCGCCGACCAGGGTGGCGAAGCGGTGGATCACGTCGGCATCGGAAATGTCCTGCTTCTGCGCGGTCACCGACATGCGCAGGTGCTGCTCGACCAGCCACACCACCAGATCGGTATCGGCCGCGCTGAGGCCGTGGCCGGCGCAGAACGCGCGCGCATCCACCGCGCCGAGTTCGGAATGGTCGCCGCCGCGGCCCTTGGCGATGTCGTGGAACAGCCCGGCCAGCAGCAACAGCTCCGGCTTGCGCAGCCGCGGCCACACCTCGTGCGCGATCGAGAAGCGGTCGTCGGCGCGGGCGCTGGCGAACACCGCAATGTTCTTCAGCACCATCAGCGTGTGCTGGTCCACGGTGTAGACATGGAACAGGTCGAACTGCATGCGCCCGGAGACCTGGGCGAACGCCGGGATCCACTGCCCGAGCACGCCCAGCCGCGCCATCCGGGTCAGCGTCTGCACCGCGCGCGGGCCGCGCAACAGGGCCAGGAAGCGCTCGCGCGCCAGCGCGCTGGCGCCGTCGTAGGCAGGCAATTGCGACAGCGCCTCGGCCAGCGCGCGCGCGGTCAGCGAATGCAGGCCGCGGACCTCGCCATGCGCGGCCCAGGTCGCGAACAGCGCGAACACCTGCACCGGATCGGCCTGCGGCCAGGTCTCGGCATCGGCGGCCAGGTAGCCGCGACGCAACGAGAAGCCGGCGCCCAGCGGCTGCGGCTGCGCCTCGCCGTCGAACTGTTCTTCGAAGCGCTGCAGCAGGCGGTCGCTGAGCCGGCGCACGATCGCCGCGCTGCGGTAGAAGCGCTGCATCATCTTCTCCACGCCCAGGCTCTCGGCGTCGTCGGAGAAGCCCAGCCGCTGCGCCAGAGTCTTCTGGTAGTCGAAGCGCAGGCGCTCCTCCGGGCGGTTGGCGACCAGGTGCAGCCCGTAGCGCAAGCGGGCCAGCTCGCGGCGCTCCCGGCGCAGCGCCGCGGCCTCGTCGCTACCGACATGGCCGAGCCCGACCAGCGGCTCCAGGTCGCGTACACCGAACGCGCGTAGCGCCATCCAGCCCAGCGTGTGCAGGTCGCGCAGGCCGCCCGGGCCGTCCTTGATGTCCGGCTCCAGGTTGTCGGCGGTGTCGCCGAAACGCTGGTGGCGGGCCTGCAGTTCCTCGCGCTTGGCCAGGAAGAAGGCGCGCGGCGGCCAGACCTGCTGCGGCGCGATCGCCGCGGCCAGCGCCGCCTTGGCGGCGGCGTCGGCAAGCAGCGGACGCGCCTCGATCAAGGCGGTCAGCACGCTCTGGTCGGCGCAGGCGGCGGTGCATTGCGCCGCCGAGCGCACCGCGTGGCTGACCGGCACGCCGGCATGCCAGAGCAGCGCGAACAGCTGCGCCAGTGCCTGTTCGTGGGCGCGTTGGCGCTCGGATTCGCCGAACACCAGCAGGTCGATGTCCGAGCGCGGGAACAGCTCGCCACGGCCGTAGCCGCCGACCGCGTACAGCGCCAGCCCGGCATCGCGCGGCAGGCAACGGCTCCAGGCATGTTTGATCAACTGGTCCAGCGCGCGCGCGCGCAGCGCCAGCAGGCGGTCGATGTCGTCGTTCTGGTCGAAGCGCTTGCACAGGCGCGCGTCGGCCTGGGCCAGCAACTGCCGCGCCGCCGCGGCCCACTCGGCATCGTCGGCGGCCGCGTCGGGCATGCCGGCATCGGTACCGGCCGGCAGCAGGCTCACGGCTCGCCGAGGCCGCCGGGAGACAGGGTCAGCACTTCCACGCCGTCCGCGGTGACCGCGATCGTGTGCTCCCACTGCGCCGACAGCTTGCGGTCCTTGGTCACCACGGTCCAGCCGTCCGGCAGCACGCGGGTGTAGCGCGAACCTTCGTTGATCATCGGCTCGATGGTGAAGGTCATGCCCGGCTTCAGCACCAGGCCTTCGCCGGGCCGGCCGTAATGCAGCACCTGCGGCTCGTCGTGGTAGACCTTGCCGATGCCGTGGCCGCAGTACTCGCGCACCACGCTGAAACGCTCGCCTTCGGCGTATTGCTGGATCGCGTGGCCGATGTCGCCGAGCGTGGCGCCCGGCCGCACCGCGCGGATGCCGCGCCACATCGCCTCGTAGGTCGCCTCGACCAGCCGCCGCGCCATCACCGAGGGCGTGCCGACGTAGTACATGCGGCTGGTGTCGCCGTGCCAGCCGTCCTTGATCACGGTGACATCGATGTTGACGATGTCGCCGTCCTTCAGGACCTTGCTTTCGCTGGGGATGCCGTGGCAGATCACGTTGTTCACCGAGCTGCATACCGTCTTCGGGTAGCCGCGGTAGCCGATGTTGGCCGGCACCGCCTGCTGCACGTTGACGATGTGGTCGTGGCAGATGCGGTCCAGCTCGGCGGTGGTCGCGCCGGGCTTCACATGCGGCCCAACGAGGTCGAGCACCTCGGCGGCCAGGCGGCCGGCGATGCGCATCTTCTCGATGTCCTGCGGAGTTTTCAGATTGACGGTCATGCCGGCCATTATCGCTCATTCGCGGCCTTCCTGAACGCGCCACTGCGCACTGACGGTTTTTCGGCGCCGGGCCGGGATTCCGCCGCCTTCACAAATGAAAACCTGGATAACCGCTGAACCCATCACTTTGAAAATTTAGATGCCCATCCACAACACTGCAGATTGGCCCGCACTTTGCTTTTGGTTCGGCACCGACGGACTCCGTCATTCCGAAGAGCCTCACCCCATGCAAACTCTCCACAGTGCCCTCGCCATCGCCGTGTTGCTGGCCGCCGGAACCGGCGTGGCATCCGCCCAGACCGACTCGCGCACCTTCAACGTCAAGATCGTGATCACCAGCGTCTGCGACATCCAGACCGCACCGACCGACGTCGATTTCGGCAGCGTCAACTCCACCCAGACCTCGATCAACAGCACCGGTACCTTGAACGTGCGCTGCACCTCGGGCACGCCGTACAACATCGCGCTCAACGCAGGCAGCGGCTCCGGCGCGACGGTGACCGCGCGCACCATGGGCAGCGCCGATGCGGGCAACACCGCGCGCGTGCCGTACGCCCTGTACCGCAACTCGGCGCGCACCCAGAACTGGGGCTCGACCATCGGCAGCGACACCCAGGCCGGCACCGGCAATGGTGCGGTACAACCCCTGGTCGTCTACGGCCAGGTCGCCAGTACCAATTATCCTGCCGGTTCGTATAGCGACGTCGTCACCGCCACTGTCACCTGGTAACCGGAGCGTTCCATGTCCTTGCGATCCCACTTCGCGCTGCGTTTGCCGATCGCCCTGGCCGCATGGCTGGCGGCGACGCCGGCGGTGCAGGCCGCCAGCCTGCAGGTGGCGCCGACCTCCGTGCAGCTGACCGCGGAGGAGTCGGCGCAGGGACTGTGGCTGAGCAACAGCGGCGACAAGCCGCTGCAGGCGCAGGTGCGGGTGTTCCGCTGGCACCAGAAGGACGGCGAAGACCTGCTCGACCCCAGCGACAGGATCGCAATCAGCCCGCCGATGCTGGAGCTGGCGCCGCACTCGCGGCAACTGGTGCGCATCATCCGCCTGGATGCTGCGCCCAGGAGCACCGAGGACACCTATCGGGTGCTGGTCGACGAACTGCCGGCGGCGGACGCCACGGCCAGCGCATCCGGCCTGCAGTTCGTGCTGCGCTACTCGGTGCCGATCTTCGTCAAGCCGAGCGCCGCCGCCGCGCCCGTGCTGCATGCACGGCTGATCCGCGACGCCAGCGCGCCGGCCCTGGAAGTCGTCAATCAGGGCAGCGAACACGCGCAACTGGTGGACCTGCATTTCGTCGCCAGCGACGGCACCCGTGCCGCGATCGCCGACGGCCTGGCCGGCTATGTATTACCGGGCCAACGCAAGCGCTGGCCACTCCCGCCTGCACTGGTACGCGCCAACGGCGCGTTCAAGGCAACGATCAACGGTGAACCCATTGCGCAATCGCTTTCGCTGGAAGCACAAGCTCCTTCTCCTTGAGCTGCTGCTGGCGCTGTGGGCGAGCGCCGCACAACTTGCCGCCGCCCAGCCAAGCGGCCCACCGGTGGAACAGGAAACGCTGTACTTGGAAGTCACCCTCAACGAAACCCGCAAGCCCGGATTGTTCCGCTTCCAGCGCGACGGCGAACGCATGCAGGCCGAGGCCGCCACGCTGCGCCAGATCGGCCTGCGCATCGATGCCGCTGCCAACGCCACGATCGCGCTGGAGAGCCTGGACGGGGTGCGCTACCGCTACGACGCCGGCCTGCAGCAGCTAGCGATCGATGCGCCGGTGGCGCTGCTCGACGTGCCGCTGACCCGGATCGACGCACAGGACAGCGGCCCGGCGCTGCCGGCGACCAGTTCGCCCGGCGCGTTGCTGGACTACGACCTGTACGCCAGCCGCCAGGGCAACGCCAGCAATCTCACCGCGAGCGGCGAACTGCGCGCCTTCGGCCTGGGCGACGGTGTGCTCGGCCGCGGCATGTTCCGCCAATCCTTCGTCGGCCGCCTGTACCGCGAGCCGCAGCGCGACTGGCGCAGCCAGGCGATCCGCCTGGATACGCAGTGGCAGTGGTCGCTGCCCGATAGCATGACCAGCGTGGTGGTCGGCGACACGCTGAGCAGCAGCACCAGCTGGAGCCGCACGTTGCGCCTGGGCGGGATACGCGTGGGCCGCGATTTCGGCCTGCAGCCGTACCGCGTGACCACCCCGTTGCCGGAATTCCTTGGCGAAGTGACGGTGCCGTCGAACGTGGACCTGTACGTCAACGGCATCCGCCAGTACGGCTCGGAGCTGCCGGCCGGGCCGTTCCAGCTGTCCGCCGCGCCCGGCGTGGACGGCGCCGGCAACGCGCAACTGGTCATCACCGACGCCTACGGCCGCAGCCGTTCGGTCGAAATCCCGTTCTACGCCACCCAGGACCTGCTGGCCGACGGCCTGGACGACTGGTCGCTGGCGCTGGGCCGGGTCCGCGAGGGCTACGGCAGCGAGGCCTTCGACTATGCCGGCGACA
>NZ_CAPJ01000340.1 GCF_000331775.1 Xanthomonas translucens pv. translucens DSM 18974 | reverse complement strand
GCAGCGCGGCGCGGCCGCGAGCGGTCCGAGCGAGCGCACAAGGCGCGCAGAAAACGCTGCATGTCCGAACCTGCCGAGGGCTGCGAGGAAGCCGCATTCTGGTCCGCCGCGCGCTGCGGCGGCAAGCGTGGCGCACAAACGCCCCCCGCAGCAGGCGGGGTTTCGTCATGGCCGGCAGCCCGGACTCAGTGACCGCCGGCCGCCGCCGCGCCGCCGCCGCCCGCGAACGGCGGCTTGGCCAGCCACAGGAAGAAGATGATCGCCAGGAAGGTCCAGCCAAGCAAATAGAAGATGTCGTTGAAACCCATCTGCGAGGCCTGGTGGTTGATGGTGTTGTTGAGGAAGGCCGCCCCGGTCTGCAGGTCGCCCCGCCCCATCGCCTGCACCTGCTCCTGCATGCCCGGCGTATAGGCCGAGATATGCTCGGTGAGGTGCGCGTGGTGCATCTGCGTGCGCTTGGCCCACAGGTAGGTGGTCAGCGAGGCGGCGAAGCTGCCGCCCAGCGTGCGCAGGAACGTGGCCAGGCCGGAACCGGCCGCGATCTCGCGCCCGTCCAGGTCCGACAGCAGGATCTGCAGCACCGGCATGAAGAACAGCGCCACGCCCACGCCCATCAGCAACTGCACCCCGGCCACGTGGGCGAAATCGACCCGCAGGCTGAAGTCCGAGCGCATGAAGCTGGTCACCGCCATGAAGATGAAGGCGATGCTGGCGAGCATGCGCAGGTCGAAGCGCGAGGCGTACTTGCCGACGAACGGGGTCATCAGCACCGGCAGGATGCCGATCGGCGCGGTAGCCAGGCCGGCCCAGATCGCGGTATAGCCCATGTCGCGCTGCAGCCACTGCGGGATCAGCAGCGACACGCTGAAGAACGCGGCGTAAGCCACGATCAGCGCCAGCGTGCCGGCGCGGAAGTTGCGGTGGCGGAACAGGCGCAGGTTGACGATCGGATCCTTGTCGGTCAGTTCCCAGATCAGGAACACCGCCAGCGCCACCGCCGAGATCGCGGCCAGCACCACGATCTTGTTCGAACTGAACCAGTCCTCGTCGTTGCCCAGGTCCAGCACCAGTTGCAGGCAGCCGACGCCGATGATCAGGGTGATCAGGCCGACGTAGTCCATGCGCGGGCGCTCGGTCGGTTCCGGACGGCCGCGCAGCTGCGAACCGACCACGATCGCGGCGATGATGCCCAGCGGCACGTTGATCAGGAAGATCCACTCCCAGCTGTAGTTGTCGGTGATCCAGCCGCCCAGGATCGGGCCGGCGATCGGCGCGACCACGGTGATCATCGACAGCAGCGCCAGGGCCTGGCCGCGTTTCTCGCGCGGGTAGATCGACACCAGCAGGCTCTGCGTGATCGGGTACATCGGCCCGCACACGAAGCCCTGGACCGCGCGCGACACCACCAGCATGCCCATGCTCTGCGCCAGGCCGCACAGCAGCGAGGCGATGGTGAAGGCCAGCGTGGCCCACACGAACAGCTTGGTCTCGCCGAAGCGCCGGCTCAGGAAGCCGGTCAGCGGCAGCGCGATCGCGTTGCTGACCGCGAACGAGGTGATGACCCAGGTCGCCTGCTGCGAACTGGCGCCGAGGTTGCCGGCGATGGTCGGCAGCGAGACGTTGGCGATGGTGGTGTCGAGCACCTGCATGAACGAGGCCATCGCCAGGCCCACCGTGCACAACGCCACGCTGGGCGGGCGGAAGCCCATCGCCGCGTCCGGGGCTCCGGGCGCGGCAGGAGTGGCAGCTTGGTTGGACATGGCCGGACTCAGTTCGCCTTGGCGGCGTCGGGCAGGTTGGCGTGGATGATCTGCGCGATGGTCGCGTCGGCCTGGCCCAGCTGCTGCGCATAGACGTCGGTGTCCAGCAGCGTGCCGGTGGCGAACTTGCTCGGCAGCACGCCGCCGCCCTGCTGGTGCAGGTTCACGTCCACCTTCATCGACAGGCCGATGCGCAGCGGGTTCTGCGCCAGTTGCTTGGCATCGATGGCGATGCGCACCGGCACGCGCTGCACAATCTTGATCCAGTTGCCGCTGGCGTTCTGCGCCGGCAGCAGCGAGAACGCGCTGCCGGTGCCCAGGCCCAGGCTCTGCACCGTGCCCTGATAGCGCACCGCGCCGCCGTACAGGTCCGACTGCAGTTCCACCGGCTGGCCCAGGCGCATGTGCTTGAGCTGGGTTTCCTTGAAGTTGGCTTCCACCCACACCTGCTCCAGCGGCACCACCGCCATCAGCGCGGTGCCGGGCTGCACGCGCTGGCCGACCTGCACCGAGCGCCGCGCCACGTAGCCGGAGACCGGCGCGACGATCGCGCTGCGGGCATTGTTGAGGAACGCCTGGCGCAGCTGCGCGGCGGCGGCCTGCACGTCGGGCTGGTGGGCCACGCCGTTGTCGTCGATCAGCGCGCGGTTGCGCTCCACTGTCTCGCGCGAACCGCTGACCGCGGCCTCGGCGGCGGCCAGCTGGTCGCGCGCATGCGCCAGTTCCTCGGCGGAGATCGCGCCGGTGGCGACCAGGCTGCTGCGCCGGGCGACGTCGGCACGGGCGCGCTGCAGGGTCACCTGCTGCGCCGACAGTTCGGCCTGCGCGCCTTCCACGCTGCGGAACAGGCCGCGCACCTGGCGCACGGTGCGCGCCAGATTGGCCTCGGCCTGCTGCAGCGCGACCTGGGTGTCGGCCGGGTCGAGCTTGATCAGCAACTGGCCGCGCTGCACGCGCATGCCGTCGTCGGCACCGATGCTGACCACGGTGCCGGTCACCATCGGCGTGATCTGCACCAGGTTGCCCTGCACGTAGGCATCGTCGGTGTCTTCGTGCCAGCGGCCGGAGACGAAGTACCAGATCGCCAGCGCGATCAGCACCAGCACCACCAGCACGGCCAGGCCGCGCAGCAGCATGCCGCGCCGGCTGGTGGCGGGAGCGGAGGAATCGGGAGTCGTTGTCTGGTTCATTGCAGCGGTCTCAGGAATGCGTAAAAGCGGAAGAGGTCGACGGCGCGTCGGCGGCGGGGGTGGCGTCGTAGCCACCGCCCAGCGCCTGGTTCAGGCGCACCGAAACCAGAATCTGGTTGGACTGCAGCGAGGCCAGGCGCTGCTGCGCCTCGAGCAACGGTTGCTGCACGCTCAACACGTCCAGGTAGTTGCCGATACCGGCGCGGTAGCGCTGCTGCGCCAGGTCGAAGGCGGCCTGCGCGGTGCTCACCGCCTGCGCCTGCTGCTGCGCCTGCTGCGCCAGCGAACGCGCCGCGCTGACCTGGTCGGCGACCTCGCGCAGCGCCGCCACCAGCGCCTGGTTGTAGCTGGCCACCGCCAGGTCGTAGTGCGCGTCGCGCTCGGCCAGCTGGCTGCGCAGGCGGCCGCTGTCGAACAACGGCAAGCTCACGCTCGGCGCGAACAGGCCGAGCAGCGCATCGCCCTTGAACAGGTCGGCGGGATTGGCCGCGGCCACGCCGCCCAGCGCGAGCAGGTTGATGCTCGGATAGAACTGCGCCTTGGCCGCACCGATACGTTGCGAGGCGGCCTCGACCCGCCAGCGCGCGGCGACCACGTCGGGGCGGCGCCCGAGCAGGTCGCTGGGCAGCACCGACGGCAGTTGCACCGCCACCGGGTCCAACGGCCGCGGCCGCTCGATCTGCAGGCCGCGATCCGGGCCGCGGCCGAGCAAGGCCGCCAACGCGGTCCGCGCCTCGTCGATCTGCTGCTGCGCGGCCTGCTGCTGCTGGCGTGCCGCCGGCACCCGCGCCTCGGCCTGGCGCAGTTGCAGGTTGCTGTCGATGCCGGCGTCCCGGCGCTGCCGCACCAGCTTCAGGCTGTTGTCCGAGCGCGCCAGTTCTTCGCCGGCCAAGTCGTACAGGCGCCAGGCGTAGCCGAGCTGCGCATAGGCGCGGGCCACACCGGCCGACAGATCCAGGCGCGCGGCCTGCGCATCGACCTGCGCCGCATGCGCCTGGTCCACCGCCGCTTCCCAGGCCGCGCGCTTGCCGCCCCACAGGTCGAAGCCGTAGCTGAAATCCAGCACCGCCTGCTCGGCATGGATGTATTTGCCGCCAATCTCGTCGCCGGCCAGCCCCTTGGGCAGCTGCAGCCCGGTATAGCCGGCCGACAGCGACAGCTTGGCGCCGCGGTCGGCATTGGCCGCGCCGGCCTGGGCCTGGGCCAGGCGCAGCCGCGCGTCGGCCACGTCCAGGTTCGGCGTGCCCTGCAGCGCCTCGGCGATCAACGCGTCGAGCTGCGGGTCGCCCAGCGCCTTCCACCAGTCCTGCTGCGGCCAGGCGGCCGGCGCCAGTTGGCCGGCGGCCAGGGTCTTGCCCGCCTGCAGTTGCCGGTCGGCGTCGAGCCGGCGGCCCTGCGGTTCCAGGCCACGGCTGCTGGCGCAGGCGGCCAGCGCCAGGGTGAGGGCCGCGGCCGCGAACGGGCGCAGGCGATGGGACGAAGCGGAGAGGTTCATAAGCGGAGTCATGGCGAATTGAGGGAGTCGCGGACGCGGGTCAACAACGACGTGAGGTGCTCGCGCTCGTCGGCGGAGAGATCGCGCAAGGCGCTGGCGATGGCGTCGTCGCCGCGTCGCTTGAGCTGCTGCCACAGCGCGCGGCCTTCGTCGGTCAGCACGATCTGCAGCGCGCGGCGGTCCTGCGCATGCACTTCACGGCGCACCCAGCCCAGGTCCTGGAGCTTGTCCAGCAGGCGGGTGACCGCGCTGGGGTTCTGGTCGATGGCCTGGGCCAGTTCGTTGGCGGTGCATGGCGACATGTACGCCAGCGCCTTCATGCCGATGTAGTGGCTGAAGCCCAGGCCGAGCTCGAGTTCGGCCATGGAATCGTCCAGGCGGCGCATCAGCCCGTCGCGGACCTGCCGCAGCAGCAGGCCGAACGACGGCGGACCGGGATGGGTGGGAGCGCAGTTCATGGACGCCAATTATTTTCATTTGGAAATATATGTCAAGAAAATATCGCGGAAATAAGTAAATGCTGTGTTGCAGCCGCGCAACGCTGGCGTCGCCCCTCTCCCTGAACGCGGACCACGGCGGATCTGCGCGGTGCTGCTGGACGCACTGCGCCAGGCGCCGCTCGATCGCCTGCCCCCGCCGAACCGCAGCGACCGGCGCCTGCTGCGGATCACCACGCAATTGCTCGCCCCCTGCCGATGGCCGCTGCCTGTCGCAGTGGGCAAAGTGGGCCGGACTGTCCTCGAGCAACCTGAGCCGGCATTTGCGCGAGGAGACCGAGTTCAGCTTCGCCGGCTGCCAATAGCAGGCACGGCTGGCCGAGACGCTGCGCCAGCTGAATGACGGCGCCAGCGCCGCCGATGCCATACACCACCTCGGCTATACGCCTTCGTCACCGACTTGCGCAGCCATTGCGGCCATCCTCCGGCACGCGATCCGGCCGCTGCCGGCGATGCAGGCGCGACGCGCAGCTTGGCATCGCCGGCCGCATCCGGATAATCGACCGGCTGACCTGCGGCGCCCGCCGCCGCGTTCCCCTACAGGTATTCCCCGCGCATGACCGATCTCGCCCGCCCCGCCTTCCATGGTTTCGAACAGCTGCCGCTGCGCGAATACGCCGAACGCGCCTACCTCGACTACTCCATGTACGTGGTGCTGGACCGCGCCCTGCCGTTCCTCGGCGACGGCCTGAAACCGGTACAGCGGCGCATCATCTACGCCATGAGCGAGCTGGGCCTGAATGCCGGGGCCAAGCCGAAGAAGTCCGCGCGTACCGTCGGCGACGTGATCGGCAAGTACCACCCGCATGGCGACAGCGCCTGCTACGAGGCGCTGGTGCTGATGGCGCAGCCGTTCTCCTACCGCTACCCGCTGATCGAAGGCCAGGGCAACTTCGGCTCCACCGACGACCCGAAGTCGTTCGCGGCGATGCGCTACACCGAATCCAAGCTGACCCCGATCGCCGAGGTGCTGCTCGGCGAACTCGGCCAGGGTACGGTGGACTGGTCGCCGAACTTCGACGGCACCATGGACGAGCCGACCTGGATGCCGGCGCGGCTGCCGCACCTGCTGCTCAACGGCACCACCGGCATCGCCGTGGGCATGGCCACCGACGTGCCGCCGCACAACCTCAACGAGATCGTCAGCGCGCTGATCCGCCTGCTCGACGATCCCGACGCCAGCGTCGCCGACCTGTGCGAACACGTGCGCGGCCCGGACTACCCGACCAGCGCCGAGATCATCACTCCCGCCGCCGACCTGCGCGCGATCTACGAAACCGGCCACGGCAGCGTGCGCGCGCGCGCCACGTTCCAGAAGGAACACGCCAACATCGTGATCACCGCGCTGCCCTACCAGGTGTCGCCGTCGAAGGTGATCGAGCAGATCGCGCAGCAGATGCGCGCCAAGAAGCTGCCGTGGCTGGAAGACATCCGCGACGAATCCGACCACGCCAATCCGGTGCGGGTGGTGCTGGTGCCGCGCTCCAACCGGGTCGACGCCGAGCAACTGATGGGCCACCTGTTCGTGACCACCGACCTGGAGCGCAGCTACCGGGTCAACCTCAACGTGATCGGCCTGGACGGCCGCCCGCAGGTCAAGAACCTCAAGAGCCTGCTGGAAGAATGGCTGCGCTTCCGCAGCGACACGGTGGTGCGCCGGCTCAACCATCGCCTGGAGAAGGTCGAGCGCCGCCTGCACCTGTTGGAAGGCCTGCTGGTCGCGTTCCTCAACCTGGATGAAGTGATCCGCATCATCCGCAGCGAGGACGAGCCGAAGCAGGCGCTGATCGCGCGCTTCGCGCTCAGCGAGGAACAGGCCGACTACATCCTGGAAACCCGCCTGCGCCAGCTGGCGCGTCTGGAAGAAATGAAGATCCGCGGCGAGCAGGACGCGCTGGCCAAGGAGCGCGACCAGCTGCAGGCGGTACTGGCCAGCAAGACCAGGCTGAAGAAGATGATCAAGGACGAGCTGGTCGCCGACGCCAAGAAATTCGGCGACGCGCGGCGCTCGCCGCTGGTGCAGCGTGGCGCGGCGCAGGCGATCGACGAGACCGAACTGGTGCCGAGCGAGCCGATGACCATCGTGATGTCGGAGAAGGGCTGGATCCGCGCGGCCAAGGGCCACGACGTGGACCCGGCCGGCCTGTCCTACCGCGACGGCGACAGCTTATTGGCCGCGGTGCGCGGGCGCAGCACGCAGCAGGTGGCGTTCCTGGATTCGGAAGGCCGCGCCTACTCCACCCTGGCGCATTCGCTGCCCTCGGCGCGCGGCAACGGCGAGCCGCTGACCGGGCGTTTCTCTCCCGCATCCGGCGCCTCGTTTCAGGCCATGGCCAGCGGCGAGAACGACAGCCGGCTGGTGCTGGCGTCCTCGCACGGCTACGGCTTCGTCACCCGCTTCGAGAACCTGACCAGCCGCAACAAGGCCGGCAAGGCGATGCTCAACCTGACCCCGAATGCGAAGGTGCTGCCGCCGGCCTCGGTCGGCAACGCACAGACCGACCGCATCGTCGCGGTGACCAGCGCCGGCCACCTGCTGGCGTTCCCGATCGCCGACCTGCCCGAGCTGGACAAGGGCAAGGGCAACAAGATCATCGACATCCCCAAGGCCAAGCTCGGCACCGAGCGGGTGGTGGCGATCGCCGCGGTCGCGCCGGGCAACACGCTGCTGGTGAAGAGCGGGCAGCGCACCATGTCGCTGTCGTTCAAGGATCTGGACGCCTACCTCGGCGTGCGCGCCAGCCGCGGCGGACTGCTGCCGCGCGGGTGGCAGAAGGTGGATGATCTGGCGGTGGAGTGAGGTGGGGCCGGGACTCGGGACTCGGGACTCGGGACTCGGGACTCGCAACAGCGAACAGCAAATCGGCCCTTTCGGGCCGATTTTTTTTGCCTCGCCATACATCGGCAATCAGCGGTAGGCTCTCCCGAGTCCCGAGTCCCGAGTCCCGAGTCCCGAGTCCCGAGTCCCGAGTCCCGTTACTCTCCCACCGCACTGCCACCGATCTTGGACGTCTGATACAGCGCCATGCCCAGGCGCTTGATCAGGCCAAGTTGCTGTTCCAGCCACCAGGCGTGGTCTTCTTCGGTGTCCTGCAGCTGCTTGAGCAGGATGTCGCGGCTGACGTAGTCGCCGTGCTGCTCGCACAGCTTCATGCCGGCGGCCAGGTTCGCGCGCACTTCGTATTCGACCTTCAGGTCTTTTTCCAGCATCTCTTCGACCGTGCGTCCGGGTTCGAACGCATGCGGGCGCATGTCCGGGTCGCCTTCCAGGAACAGGATGCGCCGCAGCAGCGCGTCGGCGTGCTCGGTCTCCTCTTCCATCTCGTGGTTGATCCGCGTGTACAGCGCCTGCAGGCCCTGATCCTCGTAGCGCCGCGAGTGGATGAAATACTGGTCGCGTGCGGCGAGTTCGCCGCGCAGCAACTCGATCAGGCATTGCACAACTTCAGGATGTCCCTTCATGGGGCAGGCTCCGTCTCGACTGAGGCCACCATAGTGCACGAGCCGCGCGACCCACGTTCCAATCGGAATCATTAGCATCCCGATTGCAGCGGCGCAGCGGTGCGGGCGAAGCTGACCACGCCCCAACCGCACGCGAGCGCCAGCCGGATGTACGCAAGAACGACACGCAGTCGCGTCTAGAATCCAGGATTGGCCGGCGGAGATGCTTGGATGCAACGCAAGTGGAAACGAAGGATGCTGTGGCTGGCGGCGCTGGCGATCGGCCTGCTGCTGGCGATGTGGCTGCTGCTGCGCGGCAGTCTGGCCACGCTCGACGGCCAAGTCGATCTGGACGGGCTGGCGGCGCCGGTGCATATCCAGCGCGACGCGCTGGGCACGGTCACCATCGACGCCGGCAACGAGGCCGATGCGATGCGCGCGCTCGGCTACGTGCATGCGCAGGAACGCTACTTCCAGATGGACCTGATGCGCCGCGCCGCGGCCGGCGAACTGTCGGAGCTGGTCGGCAACGCCACGCTCGGGGTGGACAAGCAGCGGCGCATGCACCGCCTGCGCGCGCACGCCGCCGCGCAACTGGCCAGCTTCGGCGGCAGCCATGCCGCGGCGCTGCAGGCCTACAGCGCTGGTGTCAATCGCGGCCTGCATGCGCTGCGGGTGCGGCCGTGGCCCTATCTGCTGCTGGTCAAGGCGCCGCGCGACTGGCAACCGGTGGACTCGGTGCTGGCCGGCGACGCGATGTATTTCGACCTGCAAGGCCGCCAGCTCGGCCGCGAACTGTCGCTGTACCGGCTGCAGCAGCACCTGCCGGCGCCGCTGTTCGCGCTGCTGCGTCACGACGGCAGCAGTTGGGACGCGGCGCTGGACGCCCCGGCGCGCGGCGACGCCACGCTGCCCGACGCCAGCCAGGTCGACCTGCGCACGCTGCCCGATGCCGCCGCCGACGGCAGT
>NZ_CAPJ01000341.1 GCF_000331775.1 Xanthomonas translucens pv. translucens DSM 18974 | reverse complement strand
CTGCTGCCGGAACTGCTGCAAGCAGCGCCGGCCGCGTTCGATTTCCTGGAGTGCGCGCCGGACAACTGGATCGGCGTCGGCGGCCGCCTCGGCGCGATGCTGGAGACGCTGGCCGCGCGCCATCCACTGAGCTGCCATGGCCTGTCGCTGTCGCTGGGCGGCATCGCGCCGCTGGATGCGGTGCTGCTGCGGCAGACCCGGCAGTTCCTGGATCGGCACAAGGTCGCGCTGTACAGCGAACACCTCAGCTACAGCGCCGACGACGGCCAGCTCTACGAACTGCTGCCGCTGCCGTTCACCGACGAGGCGGTGCGCCACGTCGGCGCGCGCATCGCCCAGGCGCAAGACGCGCTGGGCCGGCGCATCGCGGTGGAGAACGTGTCCTACTACGCCGCGCCCGGCCAGGCGCTGAGCGAAGCCGCGTTCGTCGCCGCGGTGCTGGCCGAAGCCGACTGCGACCTGCTGCTGGACGTCAACAACGTCTGCGTCAACGCCGCCAACCACGGTTACGACGCCCTCGCCTTCCTCGCCGCGATGCCGAGCGCACGCATCGCCTCGTACCACATCGCCGGGCATCGCGACGACGCCGCCAGCGCGCTGAAGATCGACACCCATGGCGCGGCCGTGGCGGCCGAGGTGTGGGATCTGCTCGACGCCGCCTATCGCCTGCATGGCGTGCGCCCGACCCTGCTGGAGCGCGACAGCCACTTGCCGCCGCTATCCGACCTGCTGCACGAGGTCCAACGCATCCGCGAGGCGCAGGCGCGGGCCATGGCGACGCAGGCGGCACCGTTGGCGCATGGCTGAGTCGCTGCACGCGCAGCAGTTCGCGCTGGCCCTGCACCTGCGCGATCCGCAGCGGCATGCGCCGCCGGCGGACATCGAACCGCGGCGGCTGGCGGTATACCGCGCACTGTTCTTCGACAACATCGCGCACCTGCTCGCCGCGCATTTCCCGGTGCTGCGCACCACCCTCGACGCGGACGCATGGCAGGCCCTGCTGCACGCGTTCTGCGCCGAACACCGCGCCCGCACCCCCCTGTTCCCGCGCGTGGGCGGCGAGTTCGTGCGCTTCCTGCAGCAACGCGCGGTGGATGCGCAACGGCCGTGGCTGGCGGAACTGGCGCACTACGAGACGGTCGAGCTGGAGGTGCAGATCGACGACGCGCCGCTGCCGCCGCACGACCCGCACGGCGACCTGCTCGCCGGCGTTCCGCAGCTCTCGCCCTGGCTGCGCCTGCTGCGCTATCGCTGGCCGGTGCAACGCATCGGCCCGGCCTGGCAACCGCGCGAGGCGCCGGCACAGCCGACCTGCCTGCTGGCGCGGCGCGATGCCGACGGCCAGGCGCGCTTCGCCGAACTGGCGCCGTTAGCCCATGCCGTGATCGAGCGGCTGCGCGAGGGCGAGCACAGCGGGCGCGCCCTGCTGCTGCGCCTGGCCGCCGAACACGGCCAGGACCCTGCTGTGCTGCTGCACGACGGCGCGGCGTTGCTCGAGCGCCTGCGCGAACAGGACAGCGTGCTCGGCATCCGCCTACCGGCCTGAGGCGCGCAACGCGATAGGCAAGCACGGTGGCATTTCGGTTCACCGGTCATGTGCCACTGTAGGAGCGACTTCAGTCGCGACAGACGTTCACGGTAAAGCCGTCGCGACTGAAGTCGCTCCCACAACACCCCGCCGACGGCGCCCCTCCCCCCCCCCACTCGATCTGGACGTCGCGTCACCGATCTGCAGAAATTGGTCTCGCCACGTGCTGCGGCGCCTGTGTCGAAGGCGCGCGCCTGTCCCGATCCGTCTTCGCCAAGCCCACGCGCGCCCTGTCGCGGCGGAGGTTTAGCCGCGCTCTGCTACCCTTGCCGGATGAACGATCACGTCGACAGCCCGTCCCAGCCCCTCGCCGCCACCCCAATGTCGCGGCGTTTCCGCGGCTATCTGCCGGTGGTGGTGGATGTGGAGACCGGTGGTTTCGACTGGAACCGGCACGCGCTGCTGGAGATCGCCGCGGTGCCGATCGAGATGGACGATTTCGGCCAACTGTATCCCGGCACCACCGCCAGCGCGCATGTAGTGCCGGCACCCGGCACCGCCATCGACCCCAAGTCGCTGGAAGTCACCGGCATCATCCTCGACCACCCGTTCCGCTTCGCCAAGCCCGAACGCGAAGCCCTGGACCACGTGTTCGCGCCGGTGCGCGCGGCGGTGAAGAAGTACGGCTGCCAGCGCGCGATCCTGGTCGGCCACAACGCCCACTTCGACCTGAACTTCCTCAACGCCACCGTGGCCCGCTGCGGCCACAAGCGCAACCCGTTCCACCCCTTCAGCGTGTTCGACACCGTGACCCTGGCCGGCATCGCCTACGGCCAGACCGTGCTGGCCCGCGCCGTGCAGGCCGCCGGCTTCGACTGGAATGCCGCCGACGCGCACAGCGCGGTCTACGACACCGAGCAGACCGCGCGCCTGTTCTGCAAGATCGCCAACGCCTGGCCGGGGCCGCAGATTAGTTGAGGTATGCACCGACCGATGCGGTGGCGCATTCACAACCGAAGGACAACCGCTCATCCAAGACGAAGTCGGCTGGTGGCACGCCTCAGTTCGGCCCAGTCGCACTAGCCAGTCAGAAGAATACGGTAGGTATAACCGTGTCGCGACGCGGATATGACCGCAAGAGCCGACTAAACCACCACCCCGGCGACTACAGGATGAAATTCGAAGCAGCAGCCACCAGCTTGGTTGCCGCGCAGCAACCTGTATAAGCGTTTCCTCACAGCGCAGGGAATCGGCAGGCATTCGCAAAAGAAAATTAAACTTCGCCAATTGCGAAAGCCAGGCGCAGTGATGAGGCCATGCTCGTACGACACTACAATGCCTCATGATCGACATGCCAAAAATCAATCGTTCCAACCAATCTTACGAACCATCTACGGCTCATGACGGCCTGACCGGCTTCAGCCAGGAACCCGTCGTTAAATTGCACCAATATTCGTCACCCGAATTTCTCGGACTGAGTTCCTTCAGGTCGAAAAAGGTAAATGTCAACTCATCCACCATAGAAAACTTGAAGCTGGCAGAGGAGGCAGTAATGAAAACAAAATATCTACTGCCTTATGGCGCTGGAAATCAGAAAACTGATGTCAGCTACACGCAAGGAGAATCCTGGGCAAGGCAGGCCATGCTTCGAGATAACGAGTATAACGAAAATCCAATCCAGAACGCAGGCAAAGCCGCCGTTTATCAAGCAGGTAACTGCGGCGAACATGCAAATGTCGCCTACACCCTGCTGGCGGCGAAATCCCTGAATGCTCCGCTACTCCGAGTAAATGACCGCAATCAGGATCATGCCTATGTGCTGATCGGCGATCCTCGCGATCGCACCTGGGGCGAAAAGGATACCGTCGTCGTGGACGCCTGGGTGACGCACCCGGCCGCGACGACGCTAGAACAGTCGAACGACCTGAGTCCGAACGTCACTCCGCTCGCACAGCGCGCCCCTCGCAGCCAGCCAGATCCAAGAGCAGTCTCCGCATACGCCAATGTGACGCCGGTATCAACCGAAATGGTCAATGCATACCTTATGCAACGCGGCGCTCATCCTATCGGCAGTGGCCTGGTGGAGAACATGGACACCTATGCGGACACCAGCAGATTCTTCAACGAACGCACCTCTGCCGCTGACCCCAGCACCAAGTATCGCTCGTCGATCATGTCTTCTAATTCATTTGACAAGATAATGTATTGCACAATCGACAATGAAAATTCCGCGCATACGGCATGGCAAAACAATGGCTGCAGGTGGTAGTGCAACTGAAGAGCGGCGAGCAACCCGCAGCGCGGAGTGGTCAGGCGTAACCAACGCGGAGGCCACTGCATTACGGCAACGACGAACTGGCAGGCGCGACCTGGGCGGCGGCAGGGAGATCGTTAGCTGTCCCGCGCCGTTCGCCCACATCAAGGCCGTGCTGCGGCCGCCCGCGCGCGGCCATTGGTAGCGCCGCGCGCGCCGGCAGCGCGCGACATGACCCGCAACCTGCTATTCGTATGCAGCCGGAACCGGCTGCGCAGCCCATCGCCGAGCCGGTGTTCGCCACCGGGCCTGGCCGTGGAGACCACCTTCTTCCGCCACCGTGCAGTCGGGGCTGAAGTCCGCCACAGTGCGCCCGACAAGTATCCGGAGCCCTCGGTGGGAGCGACTTCAGTCGCGACAAACGAAGCGGGCGGACCTACCGGCCCCGCGCCCGTTCCACACTGACCGCGCAGCCTAGCAACGCCCACGCTCAACGTACCTGCGCACCGCCCTCACCCCATGCGCTGCCGCACCGCCTCGAACAGGGTCACGCCGGTGGCCACCGACACGTTGAGGCTCTCGATGTCGCCCGGCATCGGGATCTTGACCAGGCCGTCGCAATGCTCGCGGGTGAGCCGGCGCAGGCCGTCGGATTCGCCGCCCAGCACCAGCGCCACGTTGCCGCGCAGGTCCTGCGCGTACAGGGAGGTCTCGGCTTCGCCGACCAGGCCGTAGATCCACACGCCCTGCTTCTGCAGGTCGCGCAGGCAGCGCGCCAGATTGGTCACCGCCACGATCGGGATACGGTCGGCGGCGCCGGCCGAGGTCTTGCGCACGGTGGCGTTGACCGGCGCCGACTTGTCCTTGGGGATCACCACCGCAGTGGCGCCGGCCGCGGCCGCACTGCGCAGGCAGGCGCCGAGGTTGTGCGGATCCTGCACGCCGTCGAGCACCAGCAGCAGCGCGCGGCCTTCCGCGGCGGCAACCAGGCCTTCCAGTTCGTTCTCGCCCCAGGTGCGCGCGGCCGCATAGCGCGCAGCCACGCCCTGATGCCGCACCGAGCCGCCGACGCCGTCCAGCGCCTGGGTGTTGACCCGCCGCACCTCGATGCCCTTGCGCCGCGCGTTCTCCTCGATCTCCACCAGCCGCGGGTTCTTGCTGCCCGCCTCGATCAGCACTTCGCGCACGTTGTCGGCATCGTTCTCGATCGACGAGGCCACGGCGTTGACGCCGACGATCCACTGGTTCTGCTTGCTCATGAGGCGGGGGCTGCAAGATAAGGAAAGCGGGAATGGTAGGCGTTGCCGGCGCTCGCGTCACATCGCCTGCGCCGCGCAAGCGCGCCGACCGGGCATCGGCGCCATGCGCAGTAGCACCACAGGGTCCGAGCAAGCCGCTGTCGCGCAGCGGCGCCGAGCAGGCAGCGCGCACGGCAAATTCCGCTTGCCCGGCACGAACCCAGGCCGGCTGACGCGGCCGCAGCAACGCACCCTAACGCCCATGCGGGGCGCGCTGCGCCATGCGCACAGGCCTCTTCGGCGAGGCCACCTGCGAACAGGACCGGGACCGGCGTGCGGCGACAGCCGACTCAGGCCGGCCAGCGCTCGGTGTCGTGGTCCGGATGCTGGTGCGACACCAGTTGCGCCAGGAACGGCGCCGCGTCCGGATCGCTCTCGGTGCGGATCGCCGGCAAGCGGTGCAGGCCGTCCACGAACGGCAGCCTGGCTTCCAGCCCGTACTGGATCCGCGGCGGCAGCGCCGCCGGGTCGTCGAACGCGCCGGCGGCCACGGCGACGCCGTCCGGCGCCTCGTAGGTCAGCGGCGTGCCGCAGTCGGCGCAGAAGCCGCGCCGCACCAGATTGGACGATTGAAAATGCTTCAGCGCCCCCCGCGTCCACAGCAATTGCGCACCGCGCGTGGACACCAGCGGCGCGTAATAGGCGCCGAACGCCTTATGGCACATCCGGCAATGGCAGATCGAGGCGTCGTCGAGCCGGCCGCGCACGCGAAAACGCACCGCGCCGCACTGGCAACCGCCGCTGTAATCGTCATGCTCCATGCCTGCCCTCCGCTGCGAACCGCAGTGCGCGGGCCGCGCCGCCGTGCGCTGCGCGCAGGGGGCGAACGATCGCGGCGGCCGCCAGGCGGCACGCCGCGACGCCGCGCCGTCAGTACTTCTTTTTCTTGCGCTTGGCTGGCTGCTGCCCACGTTCCGGCGGCGGCGGCATCTCGGTCATCGGCTCGCCTTCCACCACCAGGCGGAAGTCGATCTTGCGCTCCTCCATGCTGGCCTTCAGCACCAGGATGCGGACCCGGTCGCCAAGCCGGAACTGCATGCCGCGGCGCTCGCCGGACAGGGTCTTGCGCACCGCGTCGAACTGGTAATAGTCCTGCGGCAGCTGGGTCACGTGGATCAGGCCGTTGACCTTGGACTGGTCCAGCTCTACGAACAGGCCGAAGCTGGTGACGCCGCTGACCACGCCGTCGAACTGGCCGCCGACGTGCTTTTCCATCCACGCCGCGCGGTAGCGCTCGTCGACCTCGCGCTCGGCCTCGTCGGCACGGCGTTCGCGCTCGGAGCACTGCAGCGCCAGCGCCGCCATCTCGCGCGGCGAATATAGGTATTTGTCCGGCGCGCCGCGGGTCAGCGCGTACTTGATCGCGCGGTGCACCAGCAGGTCCGGATAGCGGCGGATCGGGGAGGTGAAGTGCGCATACGCCTCCAGCGCCAGGCCGAAGTGGCCGGCGTTGTCAGGCGAGTACACCGCCATGCTCTGGCTGCGCAGCAGCACCGACTCCAGCAACGCCGCGTCCGGGCGCTCGCGCACCTTCTTCAGTAGCTTGGTGTAGTCGCCCGGCACCACCTTGCTCCATGGCGGCAGGCTCAACTTGAATTCCTTCAGGAACTCCAGCAGGTCGGCATACTTGGACTCCGGCGGCCGCTCATGCACGCGGTACGGCGCCGGGATGCGCGCCTCCAGCAGGTGCCGTGCCGCGGCCACGTTGGCGGCGATCATGCATTCCTCGATCAGCTTGTGCGCGTCGTTGCGCACCAGCATGCCGGCCTGGGTCACCTCGCCGGTGTTGTCGAGCACGAAACGCACTTCCGAGGTCTCGAACTCAATCGCGCCGCGGCGCGAGCGCGCCTTGGCCAGCACCTGGAACAGCTGGTACAGGCGCTCGATCTGCGGCAGCACCGCGGCCACGTCCTTGCGCACCTGCTCGTCTTTCTCGCCCACCGCCTGCCACACCTGGTCGTAGGTGAGCCGCGCGTGCGAATTCATCACCGCCTCGTAGAAGCGCGCGCCGGCCACCTCGCCCTGGCGATCGATCTGCATGTCGCAGACGAAGCACATGCGGTCGACCTTGGGATTGAGCGAGCAGATGCCGTTGGACAGCGTCTCCGGCAGCATCGGCACCACGAAGCCGGGGAAGTACACCGAGGTCGCGCGGCGGATCGCTTCCACGTCCAGCGGGGTGCCCGGGCGCACGTAATGCGATACGTCGGCGATGGCGACCACCAGGCGGAAGCCGTCCGCGTTCGGTTCGCAGAACACCGCGTCGTCGAAGTCCTTGGCGTCGGCGCCGTCGATGGTCACCAGCGGCGTTTGCCGCAGGTCCACGCGGCCCTTGATCGCCGCCGGCTCCACCGTCAGCGGCACCGCCGCGGCTTCGTCGAGCACCGCCTGCGGGAATTCGTAGGGCAGCTCGCGGCCGTGGATGGCGGTTTCCACCACCAGCGACGGGGTCAGCTTGTCGCCGAGCACCGCGATGATCTTGCCGATCGGCGGGCGCCGCCCGTCCGGGGTGGAGGTGAGTTCGCACACCACCAGCTGGCCGTCGCGCGCCTCGCCGATCGCATCGGTCGGGATCTGGATGTTGCGCTGGATGCGCTTGTCGTCCGGCACCACGTAGGCGATGCCGCCTTCCATGCTGAAGCGGCCGATCAGCCGGCTCAGGCCGCGCTCGAGCACGCGCGCGATGCTGCCTTCGCGGCGGCCGCGGCGGTCGATGCCGGTGACGTTGGCCAGCGCGCGGTCGCCATGCAGCACCTTGCGCATTTCGTAGGGCGGCAGGAACAGGTCGTCGCCGCCTTCGTCCGGACGCAGGAAGCCGAAGCCGTCGGGATTGGCGATCACCACGCCGGGGATCAGGTTGGTCTGCTGCACCGGCGCGTAGCCGCCGCGGCGGTTCTGCACCAGTTGCGCCTCGCGCAGCATCGCGCCCAGGCGCTTGCTCAACGCCTCCCTGCGCGAAGGCTCGGTCAGGCCGAGTTGCCCGGCCAGCTCTTCCAGCGTCTGCGGGCCGTCGCAGCGGTCCAGCAACTGCAGGATCGCTTCGCGGCTGGCGATCGGCTCGGCATAGCGCTCTGCCTCGCGGGCGGCGAACGGATCGGCCACCGCGGCGGCCGGCTTCTTGGGCGAGGACGCGGCGGCCACCGGCTCAGGCGGAGGCAGCGGCTGCAACGGCGGCTTGGGGCTGCGCCGCAGGAAACTGGGGAGGCTGGGCATCCACGACGGCATCCTGGATTTCTTCGGCGGAGGCGGAGCCACCGGGGCGCCGGCCTTGCTGGCGGGCGTGTCGTGGGATGCGGATTTGCCGGGCTTGCCGGACTTGGTTTTTCGATTGGTCATCCGCCCATGGTACTCGCTGGGTCGTCAACGCAGGCAAACCGGCGAGCGCAAGGTGCGGCGGCGGTTCCCAGAAACGACGAGGCCCGCATCAGCGGGCCGGTCGTTGCGGGAGTTCAGCGCTCCCGCGTCTTGCATGTGGTGCCCAGAAGAGGACTCGAACCTCCACGAAGTTGCCCCCGCTAGCACCTGAAGCTAGTGCGTCTACCAATTCCGCCATCTGGGCGCTGAAGGCCGCGAATTCTGCGGGCAGCGCGCGGCCTTGTCAATGCCTCCGCGCAACGCGGCGTCCGGCGGCGCACGCGCCGCCCGGCACAACGCGCAGTGCGCGGCGCGCAGATCGCCCAACCGGCAGCCAGGGCGACGCGCCTGCTGCTGCGGCATGGCTCGGCCACGGCGCCACCGGCAACGCATGGCGGCACCGGATCGCGAGCGGCCACCTGCTGGCGGATCGATCTGCGCAGGCGCGGCGCATTCGGCAAAAAACCGCATCTTTCATGCGGATCCGGATACGACGCGCAAGCTGCGCCAGAGCAATCGGAACTGCTTCTGACAAACATTGTGACGCAGCCTAGAAAACGCGACTTTGTCGGTTGACCGCGCAGCGCAAAGGACTCTAGCGTGCGTGCGGCGAACCGCCCCTCCTTCCCCCATGCTCCGGAGCTCCGCATGAAGTCCCTGCCCCTGTCGCTGCTCGCCGCTTCGCTGCTCGCCGCCACGCCGCTCGCCTTCGCCCATCCTGGCGGCGCCGCCACGCCACTGGATTCGCTCGCCGAGATCGAACGCGCGCTGGACAGCGGCGCATCGGTCGCGGTCGCGGTCGACCTGAGCCAGTGCACGCCCACTAACGGCGGCGCCACGCCGACCCAAACCCGCGGGGGCCTGCGCATCGGCGCCTACCGGGTGATCGCAGACGGCACCCTGTCCTTCGCCGACGAACACCTCACCGTGGGCCGCGACGGCAAGCCGATCCAGCAGTTCTTGCGCTACCAGGTGCACCCGGACAGCAGCGTCGACTTCAGCATGGCCGTGTTCGCCCTGCCCGGCTACCAGCAAAACGGCGCCACGCTCGGCTATCGCTGCGCGATCAATCAGGGCCTGCGCTTCACCGCTAGCTGAGGCGCCGGCGGCGGTGCGTGCGCTGTAGCCACGGCGCACGCACCGCCGAAGCGCGCATGCAAAACGCCACTTGACAGCGGCGCGCGCAACCGACAGAATTCTCGGACTGTATCGCCCAGGTGGCGGAATTGGTAGACGCACTAGCTTCAGGTGCTAGCGGGGGCAACTTCGTGGAGGTTCGAGTCCTCTCCTGGGCACCAGATACAGCAAGCAGTAAAAGAAAAACCCGCTTCGGCGGGATTTTTTTTGCCTGGCGTTTGCGGGGAAGAAATCGATCCCGATGTTGTGCAGGCGCGGCCGCCACGGCGGATGCCTGCAAGAACGTGCGCATCGATGCTGCTGCCGCAGCGAGTGGTGATGCAGGTTCGCCGCAAGCGCTGCGCGCGGCCATGCGGCGCAAATCACGGCGCTGCGGCGGTTCGGCGGTACGCCACCGGTGCCGCAGAAGGACCGCACAGCGCATGCCCTCGTGGGCGCGTCCCGCGTTCGCTCGCCTAGCGATCCGGCGGCCGGAACGCGCCGATGTCCACGCGCACGCCGTCCACCCACACCGCCACCATGTACGCCCGGTAGCCCGGGTTGTGGCGCTCGGCGGCGCGCGCGGCCAGATACGCATTGGCGGCGTGGACCAGCACGTACAGCGCCGGCTCCAGCTGCGCCACGCGCCTGAGTTTTACTTCGTAGGTGGCCATGCCCCACCCTGTGCTGCAACCGTGCAGCGATCGCTGGCCACCGCTGCGGCCGCCTGGCGCAACGCCACTACGCTGCATTGCGCCGTCGCGGCGACGGCGATGAAAACTCGGCCAAACACCATGCACTCCTCGGTCGTCCTTGTCCGGCGTGCGTGCCCTCACGTGTCGGCGTGGCCCGCACCGCCAAAGTATCGGATCCCAGAACATCTAGAGTCAAGCGTTGCTGTACGACAAGGTTACGGATGCTCCATATCTTGGTAGGCCCCGTCTCTGCAAGGCCCACCGCGATGAAAAGCTTCGGCGACCGATTGCGCGAGGCCAGGAAAGCCGCCGGGCTCACCCAGGAACAATTGGGTTTCGCGCTGGGGGTGACCAAGTCGTCGGTATCGGCATGGGAGAACGATCGCGAAACCCCCAGCTTCCGCCTGCTGCCCAACCTGCGCGGCACGCTCAAGCGCTCGCTGGACGAGCTGATCTGCGGCCAGGGCAGCGCACGCCTGCAGGACATGCCGGCCGATTACGCACTGCAGGCGCACGACCCCCACGAACAGGCGCTGCTGACCCGTTACCGCAACCTGCCGGCAAGGCGCCGCGAAGCGGTGCTGGAACTGCTCAAGCCGGACAAAGGCTGAGCGCGCCGCATCTGCTCCCTGTAGGAGCGGCTTCAGCCGCGACAGGGCGTTACCGGAGAGATCCTGTCGCGGCTGAAGCCGCTCCTACAGGGGGCCGGTTTCAACCGCCCACGCCGATCTCGCGCAGCGCGTCGCCCCAGATCCGGTAGCCGTCCTCGCTGGGATGGGTGCTGTCGGGCATCAGCGCCTGCGGCAGGCCGCCGTCGGGCTGCAGGAAGCGCGCGCCGATGTCCAGCCAGCGCACCGCAGGATCGTGGCCGAAGCGCGCGGCCAGCAGGCGGTTGGTCTGCGCGATCGGCGCGCGCAGCGGCGCGTCGGCGGCGAAGCCGCGCGGCAGGATGCCCATCAGCACGATCCTGCTGCGCGGCAGCCGCTGGCGCACCTCGGCCACCACCGCGGCCACGCCGTCGGCGGCTTCCTGCGGTGTGCTCGCGCGGGCGTGCTCGGTGCCGGTAAGGTTGTTGGTGCCGATGTTGATCACCACCCAGCGCGGCGCCAATCCATCCACTTCGCCCTGGCGCAGCCGCCACAGCAGGTTCTGGGTGCGGTCCCAGCCGAACCCCAGGTTCAGCACCTTGCGCGCGCCGAAGGTGCGCTGCCAGGCCTGCGCACCGCCGACCCGGGTGGCCTGCGGCGGCCCGCCCCAGAAATGGGTGATCGAGTCGCCGAGCATCACCACCTCCGGCTGCACGCGGCGCGCCGCGTCCAGCACCGCGTGGTGACGCGCGTACCAGTCGTAGGCATCCTGCTCCAGCCACGGCACCGGAATCAGCGCGGGATTGACCGCGGTCATCGCCGCCAGCGGTACCCGCGGCGGCTCGCCTAGCAGGCGCGCCAGGGTCGGCTCGATCGCCTCGGCCATGCGCCGCTGGCCGCGCGCGTCCGGATGCAGCGCGTGGCCGGGCGGCTGCAGCATCGGATCGTAGAACAGGCGCTGGTCGAGCGCGCCGTCCTTGCGGAACGCCGCGCCGATGTCGAGATAGGCGACGCGCGGATTGTCGCCGTAGCGCACCGCCAGGGCGCGATTGACCTCGGCGTCGCGCGCGTTCTTCTGCGCCGAGCCTGCGCTGGGCAGCAGCCCGAGCAGCAGGATGCGCGTGGTCGGCAGGCGCTGTTCCAGCGTCGCCACCACCGCGTCGATGCCGAGCACGGTGTCGGCGGCGCTGTGCTGCTCGTACCCGGTGTTGTTGGTGCCGATCAGCAGCACCGCCACCTTGGGCTGCAGGCCGTCCACCTCGCCGTGCTGCAGCCGCCACAGCACGTGCTCGGTGGCATCGCCGCTGAACCCCAGGTTGAGCGCGCCGCGGCTGCCGTAGAAGGTTTGCCAGGTCGGCTGGAAATCCTGGTCCGGCGCGTTCGCCTTGTCGTAGTTGTGGGTGATCGAGTCGCCGATCAGCAACAGCGGCGTGTCCGCATGCGCACGCACCTGCGCCAACACCTGCTGGTGGCGCTGCGCCCACCAGGCTTCGTGCAGGCGATCGGTCGGGGTAGTCG
>NZ_CAPJ01000342.1 GCF_000331775.1 Xanthomonas translucens pv. translucens DSM 18974 | reverse complement strand
GGCCCGGGCCAAGGCCAAGGCCGCCGCGCGGGGTCCGCAATGAGCGCAGCGGTCGCCGTGCCGCGGCGTGGCCCCACGTTGCGCAAGGCCGAGATCCACGAACTGTTCTCGCGCCTGTCCGAACTCAATCCAACGCCGACCACCGAGCTGGACTACAGCACCCCGTTCGAGCTGCTGATCGCGGTGATCCTGTCGGCGCAGGCCACCGACGTCGGGGTCAACAAGGCCACGCGTCGTCTGTATCCGGTGGCGAACACGCCGACGGCGATCCTGGCACTGGGCGAGGACGGCCTGAAGCGCTACATCTCCACCATCGGCCTGTTCAACGCGAAGGCCAAGAACGTGATCGCCACCTGCCGCATCCTGGTCGAACAGTATGCCGGCGACGTGCCGCGCGAGCGCGCCGCGCTGGAAGCCTTGCCCGGGGTCGGCCGCAAGACCGCCAACGTGGTGCTCAACACCGCCTTCGGCGAGCCGACCATCGCCGTAGACACGCATATCTTCCGCGTCGCCAACCGCACCGGCCTGGCCCCGGGCAAGGACGTACGCACGGTCGAGGACGGCCTGCTCAAGCGGGTGCCGGCGCAGTTCATGCACGATGCGCATCATTGGCTGATCCTGCACGGCCGCTACGTGTGCAAGGCGCGCAAGCCGGAATGCCCGCGCTGCGTGATCCGCGACCTGTGCCGGTTCAAGGACAAGACGCCGGAGTGAGGCCGTTCGAACGACAGCCGTCGTAGCGGCGCTCAGCTGCACTGGAGGGACTTCAGTCCCGACTGCATGCAGGTTCGGAACATTCGCTACCGCGCTCGTCGCGGCTGAAGCCGCTCCTACAACAGCCTGCAAATAGCCGGCAGGGTGCACTGTAGGAGCGGCTTCAGCCGCGACAAACTCCGAAGCCGGAAGGCCTGCCGCTGCGCTCGTCGCGACCGAAGCCATGCCTGCACGATTGCCGGGGATGCGCATCAGAACAACGCGGCACGCTACGCCGCGCGCCGCCCCTCCACGCGCCGGTCCAGTTCCTTCCAGTCCACCACCAGCGCGCAGCCGCGAGCGGCGGCGTTACGGCTCCAGTCGCGCAGCAGTTCCAGGCAGGCATGGTCGACGTGGTGCAGCCGCGCCACGTCCAGGTGCAGTTCGGTGTTGGGCGGCAGCCGCTCCAGGGTCCGCGCCATGGTCGGCACGCGCAGGAAGGTGGCCGAGCCCTCCAGCGACAGGCGCAGCTTGCCGGTGCCCGCCGCCGCACTGCCGGCGCCGTCCTCGTGCGCATGCACGCCGACCTTCAGCCGCGACTGCTGCAGCGCCAGCCGCAGCAGCGACAACGCGAAACCGATCAGCACGCCGGTGAGCAGGTCGGTGGCGACGATGGCGAAGGTGGTCGCCAGGTAGATCGCGGCGGTGCCGCGGCCGTAGACGGCCAGATCGCGCATCTGCCCGAGCTTGACCATCTTCAGCCCGGTATAGACCAGGATGCCGGCCAGGCACGCCACCGGGGTCATCCGCAGCAGCCACGGCAGCAGCAGCGCGAACACCAGCAGCCAGCCGGCGTGCAGGATGGTGGACATGCGCGTGGCGGCGCCGGCCTGCACGTTGGCCGCGCTGCGCACGATCACCCCGGTCATCGGCAACGCGCCGAGAAACCCGCACAGCATGTTGCCCACACCCTGCGCGGCCAGTTCGCGGTCGTAGTCGGTGCGCGGGCCGTCGTGCATGCGGTCCACCGCGGCGGCCGACAGCAAGGTCTCCGCGCTGGCGATGAAGGCGAAGGTGAAGGCGGACAACAGCAGCGTTGCGTCGAACACACCCAGCATCTCGGCCAGGGTCGGGGTCTGGATCGCCGAGAACAGGTTGGCCGGCACGTCGACCTTGCGTACGTCCATGCCCTGCAGCTGCACCAGCGCGGTCATCGCCACCACCGCCAGCAACGCGCCGGGCACGAAGCGCAGCCGCTGCGGGTGCTGCCGCTCCCAGGCCAGCATGATCGCGATGGTGCCCAGGCCGACCAACAGCGCGGCGCGGCCCACGCCCGCATCCAGCGCCCGCCACAGCACCGCCGGCAAGGCGGCGAAATTCTCCAGCCCGCGCGCCTTCGGTGCCACATCCATCAGCACGTGCGATTGCGAGGCGACGATCAGGATGCCGATGCCCGACAGCATGCCGGCGACCACCGCCGGCGAGGTCATGCGGAACCACACCCCGGCCCGGCATAGCCCGGCGACCAGTTGGATCGCGCCAGCCAGCAGGATCACCGGCCCCAACGCGGCCACGCCATGTTGGCGCACGAGTTCGAACACCAGCACGGCCAGGCCGGCGGCCGGGCCGCTGACCTGCAGCGGCGAGCCGGCGATCAGGCCGACCACCAGGCCGCCGACGATGCCGGTGATCATGCCGGCGGCCGGCGGCATGCCCGAAGCGATGGCGATGCCCATGCACAGCGGCAGCGCGACCAGGAACACCACCACCGAGGCCAGCAGGTCGCGGCCGAACACGCCGTTGCGCAGATAGCCGGCGAGCGCCGACGCACCGGCGCGTGAGGGTTCTGTCATGGTTCGCATGGTCGACTCCTTCAGACCGCGACATTGCGCAGGACCGGCACCAGGCGCGGCCGCGGGGTGGCTTCGGGCGCGCGCTTGCCCTCTTCCGGCAGCAGCGGCAGGAAACGCCCCTGCTCGGTGTCGAAGGCGCGGATCTCGCCGTGGGCGATGTCGTAGATCCAGCCATGGATGCGCAGCGCGCCGCGGGCCAGCCGCGCCGCCACCACCGGCTGGGTGCGCAGGTGGTCCAGCTGCGCCACCACGTTCTCCTCGGTCAGGCAGTGCAGCGCGTCCTCGGGATGCCCGGCATGATCGTGCTGCGCGGCGACCTGGCGCGCGCTGTCGGTGTGCTTGAGCCACGCGGCCACGTTCGGCACCTCGCGCAGCGAGTCGGGATTGAGCACCGCCTTCATCGCGCCGCAGTCGGTGTGGCCGCAGACCACGATGTGCTTCACCTGCAGCACCGCCACCGCGTACTCGATAGCAGCGACCACGCCGCTGACGTGCTGCGAGTACGGCGGCACCACGTTGCCGATGTTGCGGTAGACGAACAGTTCACCGGGCTGCGCGGCGAACATCAGTTCCGGCATCACCCGCGAATCGGCGCAGGTGATGAACAGCGTATGCGGGGTCTGGCCGCCGGCCAGTTGCCGGAACAGGCCGCGCTGGCGCGGGTAGACCTCTTTGCGGAAGTGGCGGAAACCATCGAGAAGACTGTCCATGGGAATACCTCGGAACAAAGGGGCAAGGGAACGACGTCGCCGCGGCGGATGCCGCAGAACGGGGGAACGGGGATGCAAGGCGGCGACCGCGCCGTCGCCAGCGCGTCATCGCATCGAGCGCTGGGTGCGGACGCTGCCGGAACGGTGATCGAGATGATCGAGCTCGCCGCGGCCGTGGGCCAGGCGAGTCCGGATCCAGCGGCTCAGGCGCTGGGAGGTCGCAACCGTGGCTGCGGATGGGTGACCGCACCGCGCCAGGCGGCTGGCTCGGGCCAACCGGACGTGGTCAAGCGCGCCTGCCGCCAGGGCGCCGGCGGCACGACTGAGCTGTCGTAGTCGTCGAGCGGATCGGCGATGTTGCGCAATTCGGCCTGCGCGTCGGCTGCCGGCAATTCCGGCGCTGCCAGCAGGCCGCTGTCGGTCAGCGCAGGCGCCAGCGTCGTCGCTGCCGGGCGCGACACCGCGATCAGCGCCAGCAGCGCGGTCAGCAGCAGGGCGGCCAGCATCGGCATCCGATTGCGGGCATGCGAATTCATGGCCCCACGCTACCCATCGTTTTCGGCATCGACAAGTGGTGCGGCGCACAAAAAGACCGATCGGTGGTGCGATCGCGAGACGATGTCCCGCTTTGTGATGCCCGTCGTCGGCGACAACCGCCATGCGGCGTTTCATCTGCGCGCCATCGGATCGCAACATGCGGCGCGTCCAATAGCGCAGACGACGCGATGGCGTGCATTGGCGTGCGCGGCAGATGTCTGCCGAGTGTCATATTTACGCAATCTTTACATATTAGCCTGCGCGCATCTTCCAACCGCCCAGGCACCCCATGAAACTGTCTCGCACCCTCCTCTCGGCAGCCGTGCTCACCGCCGTGTTCGCGCCTGCCGCGCACGCCGAAATCGCCATCGACGTGATCGGCGGTTCGGAAGTCTCCTTCGAAGGCCTGGTCCAGGCCGACGGCAACTGGTACGACAACGACGTCCAGGACCTCAACGGCACCACCGGCAACAACGGCAAGAACGCCGAGTTCGGCATCCGCCGCGCCGAGCTGGTCGCCAAGGGCAAGGGCCCGGGCAACTACGAGTGGGTGGTCGGCTACGACGCCAGCGTCCTGCGCGAGTCGGCCAACAACGGCACCACCGTGCGCAGCACCGGCAAGTTCCTGGACAACAACATCAAGTACAAGTTCGGCGGCAACGCCAACAACTTCCTGCAGCTCGGCCAGTACAAGCAGCCCAACAGCCTGGAAGAACTGTCCAGCACCAAGAACAACGACTTCATCTCCAAGGCCTCGGTCACCAACACCTACGCGGTGTCGCGTCGCCTCGGCGGCGCGGTCGGCTACGGCGACAGCAACTGGAGCGTGGTCGGCAGCGTGTTCGGCCGCGAGCTGACCCGCAACCTGGCGCACGGCAGCGGCTACGGCGCGCGCGGCACTTTCGCGCCGATCAACGAGGCGGGCAACATCCTGCACTTCGGCCTGAGCTACGTGAACTACGACACCGACGCCGACACGCTGCGCCTGCGCGCACGTCCGGACGCGGACCTGGCCTCGGTGCGCCTGGTCGACAGCGGCAACCTGACCAACACCGACCGCATCGGCGTGATCGGCGGCGAAGCGATGTGGGTCACCGGCCCGTTCAAGACGCAGGCCGAGTACTACAACGCCAAGGTCGAGCGCTACGGCGCCAGCGACAACTACAGCAGCGACGGCTGGTATCTCAGCGGCGTGTGGAACATCACCGGCGAGACCTGGGGCTACAAGGCCGGGGTGCCGACCACCCCGCTGCCGAACGAGCCGGCCAGCGGCATGTGGCAGCTGGGCCTGCGCTACGACAGCATCGATCTGAACGACGGCGACCTGGTCGCGCGTCCGGTCGGCGCACCGCTGGTCGACGGCGTGCTCGGCGGCAAGATGAGCACCTGGACGGTCGGCGCCAACTGGTACTGGCGTTCCAACTTCAAGCTGGCGCTGAACTACGTGATGGTGGACAGCAGCAAGTACAGCAGCACCACCCGCGGCAACGTCAGCGACAAGCCGAACATCCTCGAAGCGCGCGCGCAGTTCTACTGGTGATCGCCGCGGCCCGCTGCAGTGCGCGGCGCAGGCCGTGCGCTGCAGCGGCGCCATGCTCCATCGCAGCGTCATGTTTCCGTCATGTACCAGCCCCGGCATCGTCATCGAACGGTTATGTAATGACCGCATGCGGTGCCCCGCATACCCCCCTTCAGGAGCTTCCTCCGTGATCCTCTCGCTCAAATCCCGCGTCGCGGCTGCCGCCGTCGTCGCCTCGTTCGTGTTTGCCGCCAATGCCGCCGATGTCACCGGCGCGGGTGCCTCGTTCATCTATCCGGTCATGTCCAAGTGGTCGGCCGACTACAACACCGCCACCGGCAAGAAGGTCAACTACCAGTCGATCGGTTCCGGCGGCGGCATCGCCCAGATCAAGGCCGCCACGGTCGACTTCGGTTCGTCCGATGCGCCGCTCAAGCCGGACGAGCTGGCCGCGTCCGGCCTGGCCCAGTTCCCGTCGGTGATTGGCGGCGTAGTGCCGGTGGTCAATGTGCAGGGCATCGCCCCGGGCGCGCTGAAGCTCGACGGCAAGACCCTGGCCGACATCTTCCTGGGCAAGGTCAAGACCTGGAACGACCCGGCGATCGTCGCCCTGAACCCGGGCGCGAAGCTGCCCGACGCCAAGATCACCGTGGTGCACCGCTCCGACGGCTCGGGCACCAGCTTCAACTTCACCAACTACCTGTCCAAGGTCAACCCGGACTGGAAGAGCAAGGTCGGCGAAGGCACCGCGGTGCAGTGGCCGGTCGGCATCGGCGGCAAGGGCAACGAAGGCGTTGCCGCCTACGTCAAGCAGATCAAGGGCGGCATCGGCTACGTCGAGCTGTCGTATGCGCTGCAGAACAAGATGGCCTACACCGCGATGAAGAACGCCGCCGGCAAGTTCGTGCAGCCCAGCGACGAGAGCTTCGCCGCCGCGGCCGCCAGCGCCGACTGGGCCAACGCCAAGGACTTCTACCTGGTGATGACCAACGCCCCGGGCGAGGCCTCGTGGCCGATCACCGCGACCAACTTCATCCTGGTCCACAAGCAGCCGAAGAACCCGGCCAGCGCCAAGGCCACCAAGGACTTCTTCAAGTGGGTCTACGCCAACGGCGACGCCCAGGCCAAGCAGCTGGACTACGTGCCGCTGCCGGACGCGCTGGTCAAGCAGATCGACGCTTACTGGAGCGCCAACCTGAAGTATTGATCGGCGTTCTCTCTCTCCGCCGATCGTTACCCGACGCGGCCCCCTCACGGGGTCCGCGTTTTTTATTCCTTCTCCACCAACATGGTCCCCTTCTCCCATCGGGACCATGGCCCCCTTTCCGGGCGAAGGTGCACGCAGGGCGGATGAGGAAAGGAGGGAAGCGGTGTCCTGGTGAGGACGTAGGAACCTGATACCGCAGGACATGCAGGAGCGCGACGCGGTGCCGGAAGTCGCAGACGCACAAGAGCTGCCCAGATACCCAGGAGGCGAGCACCAGCGCAGCGATTCGGCCGATTCGCACGAGGCTGCGCCCGTCCCCTCACCCCCGCCCCTCTCCCGACGGGAGAGGGGAGCGAAGCTGCTGTTTTCCTTGATCAATTTCACGCACGGGCAGCTGCGTCATGAGGCTGTAACAAAAACATCATTTCATAGCGAGCATCCGCCGGAGCTTCCGGCCCTCTTCGCTACGGAGTGACCCCATGAAACTGCAGCCGGCACGCTTTGCCGTTCTGTCCCTGGCCCTCGCCTTCGCCGTCACTGCCTGCCAGCCGGGCAATGGCGACAAGGCGCAGGGTACCGCCGATGCGGCAGGTGGTGCACCCGCGGCCGCTGCGGCCGACGGCGCCAAGACCGCCGCGGAAATCTCCGGCGCCGGCGCGTCCTTCATCTATCCGCTGGTGTCCAAGTGGTCGGCCGATTACCACACCGCCACCGGCAACAAGATCAACTACCAGTCGATCGGCTCCGGCGGCGGCATCGCCCAGATCAAGGCCGGCACGGTCGATTTCGGTTCCTCCGACAAGCCGCTGGACAGCGCCGAGCTGGCCGCCGCCGGCCTCGGCCAGTTCCCCTCGGCGATTGGGGGGGTTGTGCCGGTGGTCAACCTGGACGGCATGGAAGCGGGCAAGCTGAAGCTCACCGGCGCGGTGCTGGCCGACATCTTCCTCGGCAAGGTCACTACCTGGAACGATCCGGCGATCGTCGCGCTGAACCCCGGTACCACCCTGCCCAGCACCAAGATCAACCTGGTGCACCGCTCCGACGGCTCGGGCACCAGCTTCAACTTCACCAACTACCTGTCCAAGGTCAGCCAGGAGTGGAAGAGCAAGGTCGGCGAAGGCACCTCGGTGCAGTGGCCGGGCGGCGTCGGCGGCAAGGGCAACGAAGGCGTGGCCTCGTACGTGCAGCAGATCAAGGGCTCGATCGGCTACGTCGAACTGGCCTACGCGCTGCAGAACAAGATGCCGTACGCCTCGATGCAGAATGCGGCCGGCAACTGGGTGCAGCCCAACGCCGACAGCTTCGCCGCGGCCGCCGCGTCGGCCGACTGGGCCAACGCCAAGGACTTCAATTTGGTCATCACCAACGCCAGCGGCGCGCAGGCGTGGCCGATCACCGCCACCAACTTCATGCTGATGCACAAGCAGCCGAAGGATGCGGCGCGCAGCAAGGCGACCCTGGCGTTCTTCAAGTGGGCGTTCGAGAAGGGCCAGCCGCAGGCCAACGAACTGCACTACGTGCCGCTGCCGCCGGAACTGGTGCAGCAGATCGAAGCGTACTGGGCCAAAGAGTTCAAGTAAGCGCAAGCGCGCTTCCGCCCTCGCTGGCGGAAGCAGGCGCGCGGACGCGGTACGCGCCGCGCAGGTGAATCGCGCCCGGCGCCGCTGCAGTCGGCAGCGGGCGCCAGATCGGCACCACGTATTCCGGACTTTCGGGTTCCCGCTTGCGCGGGAGCGACGCAGCCACCCACCGCGTGCGGCCACTCCCGCCGCGGCAACGACCGGACGCGCGCCAGCGCGCGTTCCGGCACACACCGAGCCCATGAACGCCACTGTCATTCCCGAAGCGATATCGGCGCCCGGCGGACGCGACCTGCGCGACGCCCGTGCCGACCGTCTGTTCCGCTGGACGCTCACCGCCACCGTCGTCTTGGTTCTCGTCGCCCTGGCCAGCGCGGCGCTGTCGATGCTGTGGGGCGGCCGCCATGCCTTGCAGATGCAGGGCCTGAGCTTCTTCTACTCCAGCGAATGGAACCCGGTCGAGAACAAGTACGGTGCGCTGGCGCCGATCTACGGCACCCTGGTCACCGCCATGATCGCGATGCTGATCGCGGTCCCGGTGAGCTACGGCATCGCGTTCTTCCTCACCGAAGTGTCGCCGCGCTGGCTGCGCGGCCCGATCGGCACCGCCATCGAGCTGCTGGCCGGCATCCCGTCGATCATCTACGGCATGTGGGGCCTGTTCGTGCTGGTGCCGGTGATGACCGAATACGGCACCCCGTGGCTCAACGACCACATCGGCACGTTGCCGGTGATCGGGCCGATGTTCCAGGGACCGCCGCTGGGCATCGGCTTGCTCACCGCCGGCTTCGTGCTCGCGATCATGGTGATCCCGTTCATCTCCTCGGTGATGCGCGAAGTGTTCCTGACCGTGCCGACGCGGCTGAAGGAATCGGCCTACGCGCTGGGTTCGACCAAGTGGGAAGTGAGCTGGGACATCGTGCTGCCCTACACCCGTTCGGCGGTGATCGGCGGCATCTTCCTGGGCCTGGGCCGCGCGCTCGGCGAGACCATGGCGGTGGCGTTCGTGGTCGGCAACACGGTGCGGCTGTCGCCGTCGCTGCTGGAACCGGGTACCACCATCGCCGCGCTGATCGCCAACGACTTCGGCGAGGCCACCGAGACCTACCGCTCGGCGCTGCTGCTGCTGGGCTTCGTGCTGTTCATCGTGACCTTCGTGGTGCTGGCGATCGCCCGCCTGATGCTGCAGCAACTGTCGCGCCGGGAGGGCAACTGATGGCCGCCGACATCGCCGACCGCCTGTACAACCGCCGCCGCGTGGTCAACGTGTTCGCGCTGCTGCTGTCCTGCCTCACCGCGCTGTTCGGGCTGGCGTTCCTGGGCTGGATCCTGTGGACCCTGCTGTCCAAGGGCATCGCCGGCATCAACATCGACCTGTTCACCCGCATGACCCCGCCGCCGGGCGAAGAAGGCGGCCTGGCCAACGCGTTCTTCGGCAGCGCGGTGATGTGCGGCCTGGCGCTGCTGATCGGCACCCCGCTGGGCGTGGCCGCCGGCACCTGGCTGGCCGAATACGGCAACGCGCGCAAGACCGGCCAGGTGGTGCGCTTCGTCAACGACATCCTGCTGTCGGCGCCGTCGATCGTGCTCGGCCTGTTCGTGTACACGTTGTACGTGATGCAGACCGGCGGGCGCTTCTCGGCGATGGCCGGCGCGCTGTCGCTGGCCTTCATCGTGCTGCCGGTGGTGGTGCGCACCACCGACGAAATGCTGCGCCTGGTGCCGTCGCAGATGCGCGAAGCGGCGCTGTCGCTGGGCATTCCGCAGTGGAAGGTGACGGTGCAGGTGCTGTACCGCAGCGCCTCGGCCGGCATCGTCACCGGCGTGCTGCTGGCGCTGGCGCGGATCAGCGGCGAGACCGCGCCGCTGCTGTTCACCGCATTCGGCAACCAGTACTGGAACAACAACGTGATGCAGCCGATGGCGAGCGTGCCGGTGGTGATGAACTCCTTCGCCGGCAGCCCCTACCCGAGCTGGCAGCAGCTGGCCTGGTCCGGCGCGCTGGTACTCACCGTGTTCGTGCTGCTGGTCAGCCTCGGCGCGCGCGGCCTGCTGCGCCGCTACAAGACTTCCAACGATTGAGTCCCCTATGGAACCGGCCATGAACGATCAGCACAACACCGCACCGATGCACCGCATCGCCATGCCTGCCGGACACACCGCGCTGGCGCCGTCGCCGGTCAAGGTGGCCGCACGCGGCCTGGACTTCTACTACGACAAGTACCACGCGCTGAAGGGCATCAACATCGAGGTGCCGGAAAAGCGCGTCACCGCGTTGATCGGCCCATCCGGCTGCGGCAAGTCGACCCTGCTGCGCATCTTCAACCGCATCTATGCGCTGTATCCGAAGCTGGAGGCGCGCGGCGAGGTGCTGCTGGACGGCGAGAACATCCTGTCGCCGAAGTACCCGATGAACCGCCTGCGCAGCAAGGTCGGCATGGTGTTCCAGAAGCCGGTGCCGTTCCCGATGACCATCTTCGAGAACGTCGCCTACGGCATCCGCCACCACGAGAAGCTGTCCAAGGCGGACATGACCAACCGCGTCGAGCAGGCGCTGCGCCAGGGCGCGCTGTGGGACGAGGTCAAGGACAAGCTCGGGCAGAGCGCGCTGGGCCTGTCCGGCGGCCAGCAGCAGCGCCTGTGCATCGCCCGCGCGGTGGCCCTGCGCCCGGACGTGCTGCTGCTCGACGAGCCGACCTCGGCGCTGGACCCGATCTCCACCAGCCGCATCGAGCAGTTGGTCGAAGAGTTGAAGACCGACTACACCATCGTCATCGTCACCCACAACATGCAGCAAGCCGCGCGCGTGTCCGACTACACCGCCTTCATGTACCTGGGCGACCTGATCGAACACGACCGCACCGAGATCATCTTCTCGCAGCCCAGCAAGCAGCAGACCGAAGACTACATCACGGGTCGCTTCGGCTGAGACGCTCCGATGCCAGTCCCGCACCGCCAGGACGGCTGCGGCGACACTCACGAATCCAAGGTACTTACGACATGAACACCCAGCCGAACGAGCACATCGTGAAGAGCTACGACGAAGAACAGCAGCGCCTTGTCGCCGAGATCGTGCGCATGGGCGAGACCGCGGTGGCGCAGCTGGAAGCGGCACTGGACGTGGTCGAGCGCCGCGACGACAACGCCGCGCTGCGTATCGTCGTCAACGACGAAGCGATCGACGCGCTGGAGCATTCGATCAGCAGCGACGTGATGCGGCTGGCGCTGCGCGGACCGATGGCCCGCGACCTGCGCGAGATCCTCGCCGGCCTGCGCATCCCGGCCGACATCGAGCGCATCGGCGACTACGCCGCGAACGTGGCCAAGCGCTCGATCGCGCTGAACACCTCGCCGCCGATGCCGCAGACGCTGGGCCTGCGCCAGCTCGGCAAGCTGGCCGCGCAGCAGGTGCGCGAAGCGCTGATCGCCTACCGCAGCAACGACGCCGACGCCGCGCTGCGGGTACGCCAGAGCGATGCGCTGCTGGACGCGCAGTACACCGCGCTGTTCCGCGAACTGCTGACCTACATGATGGAAGACCCGCGCAACATCACCCCGTGCACGCACCTGCTGTTCATGGCCAAGAACCTGGAACGGATCGGCGACCACGCCACCAACATCGCCGAGAACGTGTGGTTCCTGGTGCACGGCGACCAGCCGCTGCCGCCGCGCGACAAACGCGACGAGACCAGCACCACCTCCGGTATCTGAGCGCCGCCTCACGCGGCATGGACACGTGATGGATGCGGTCGATCCGTGGCCACCCCCATCGACCGCGACGCACAGCTGGCCCCGCTTCGGCGGGGCCTTTTCGTAGACGACGGCGTAGCGCCGCATGCGGCCGTGTTCGCCAGCGGGTACGCTTGGCGAACACGGTCGGCGTGGCGACGCCGGCGCCCTGTCCCGCCTGCCTGGAGAGTCCGCATGTCCATCCCGTCGCGTCCGTCCACCGCCCTCGCCGGCGCCGTCCTGCTCGGCGGCCTGGGCCTGTCCGCCTCCGCACTGGCGATGACCGAACTGGCCCAGGGCTATGCGCTCGGCGCACAGGCCGCGGCGCCGCCGAGCGCCGAAAAGGCAGCGAGCACGCTGCCGGCGCAGCCCACGTCCAGGTCAACGCCTGCCAATGCCGCAGGCGCCGGCAAGGCCACCGAGGCCAGCGGCGCGGCGCATGCGCATGCGCAGGACGCTGCGGCGGCCAAGCCGGACAAGTCGGCCGCCGCCGCAGCCAAGCACGACGACAAGGCGATGGCCGAAGGCAAGTGCGGCGAAGGCAAGTGCGGTGGCGGCGGCT
>NZ_CAPJ01000343.1 GCF_000331775.1 Xanthomonas translucens pv. translucens DSM 18974 | reverse complement strand
AGCGCTTCGTGGCCGCGGCCGAGGCCGAGGCGGCGCAGGCCTTGCTGGACGCGCCCACTGCCAGCGATGGCGCTGCGGGCGGCGTTGCCGCGTCGGCGCTGCCGCTGCAGCAGCAGTTGCAGCAGCTGCTGCAGGCTCTGGACAGCGACGATCCGGACCGCGTCGAGCGCGTGCTGCATGGTTTGGCGCCAGCGCTGCCGGTGGCGATGGCCACCGAGCTGACGCAGCTGGTCGAGAGTTTTTCGTTCCGCGAGGCCGAGGCCAAAGTCAGGCGCTGGCAGGCCGATGCGATTCAATAGCATTCGCAGCGCCGGTCCAATCCAGCTGCCATTGGGTGCACACGACAAGGAACGACGATGGTCCAGTCCCCCATCCTGTGCGTAGACGACGAAGCCAGCAACCTGGCGCTGATCCGCCAGATCCTGCGCGAGGACTACCCGCTGACCTTCGCCAAGAACGGCGCCGAGGCGCTACGCGCGGTGGTCAAGCATCGCCCGGCGCTGATCCTGCTCGACGTCGACCTGCCCGACCTGGACGGCTACACCATCGCCCGCACCGTGAAACAGGACCCGCGCACCGCGGCGATCCCGATCATCTTCCTCACCGCCAAGGACAAGGACGCCGACGAGAGCATCGGCTTCGAAGCAGGCGGCGTGGACTACATCACCAAGCCGTATTCGCCGAGCATCCTGCGCGCGCGGGTGCGCACCCACCTGTCGCTGGTTAGCGCCGCCAGCCTGGCCAGCAGCCATCGCGACGCGATCCAGATGCTGGGCATGGCCGGCCACTACAGCGACTCGGACACCGGCACCCATATCTGGCGGATGGCCGCCTATGCGCGCGCGCTGGCGATCGCCGCCGGCTGGTCGGGCGAGGACGCCAAGCTGCTCGAGCAGGCCGCGCCGATGCACGACACCGGCAAGATCGGCATTCCCGACGCGATCTTGCAGAAGCCCGGGCCGCTGGATGCGGACGAATGGATGGTGATGAAGCGGCATCCGCAGATCGGCTACGACATCCTCAGCCGCAGCAGCGCGCCGCTGTTCCGGCTCGCCGCCGAGGTCGCGCTGTACCACCACGAGCACTGGGACGGCAGAGGCTATCCGGCCGGCCTGGCCGGCGAGTGCATTCCCGAGTCGGCGCGGATCGTGGCCGTGGCCGACGTGTTCGATGCGCTGACCACGCAGCGTCCGTACAAGGACGCATGGCCGTTGGCGAAGGTGATGGAGCTGTTTCAGCAGCAGGCCGGCGCCCAGTTCGAGCCGCGCCTGGTCAGCCTGTTCACCGAGATCCTGCCGCAGATCCTGCAGATTCAGGACTACTGGAGCAAACGCGAGCCGGGCAACGACGTGCCGCACCGCGCCAGCACGCATGACCCGGCGCGGCACAGCGACGGCTGAGCCGCGCGGCCGCCGCTACACCCGATGTAGGAGCGGCTTCAGCCGCGACAGGCTCTCTCCGTAGCGCCTGTCGCGGCTGAAGCCGCTCCTACAACAGCGAGACCAAGACGAAAACGTCGCGACGCCCGCAGTCCTCAGCGCCGTTGCAACCGCCAGGCGCGATGGATGCGCGGATTGCGCTCGAAATCCGGGGCGATGGTCTGCGCGGTGATCTCCTCGCACGACGCGAATTCGGCCAGCGCGTCCTGGTCCAGCTTGAAGCGGCGGAAATTGTTGGAGAAGTACAGCACGCCCTCCGGCATCAGCCGCGCCACCGCCGCGCGCAGCAGCCGCACGTGTTCGCGCTGCAGATCGAAATCCTCGGCGCGCGCGGAGTTGGAGAAGGTCGGCGGATCGCAGAAGATCACGTCGTAGCGGTTCTTCTCCGCCTCCAGCCAGATCAGCGCGTCGGCCTGCACCAGCCGGTGCTGGGCGCCGCCCTTGCCGTTGAAGCCCAGGTTGTCGGCGCACCACTGCAGGTAGGTGCCGGACAGGTCCACGCTGGTGGTGGAATCGGCGCCGGCCACCGCCGCCTGCACGCTGGCCACGCCGGTGTAGCAGAACAGGTTGAGGAAACGCTTGCCGCGCGCCTGCTGCGCCATCGCCCCGCGCAGCGGGCGGTGGTCCAGGAACAGGCCGGTATCCAGGTAATCGAACAGGTTCACCCGCAGCAGCGCGTCGTGTTCGCGCACCACCAGGAACTCGCCGCGCTGTTCGAAGCGCCCGTACTTGCTGCCGCCCTTGCCGCGCTCGCGCGACTTCAGCGCCACGCGCTCGGCCGGCACGGCGAACACCTCGCGCACGGCAGCCAGCAACTCGTTGCGGCGGCGGCGCACGTCGGCATCGGGGATTTCCTCCGGCGCGGCGTATTCCTGCACGTGCAGGTAAGTACGCGCCTGGCCGCCGTCTTCCTGGTACACGTCGATCGCCGCCGCGTACTCGGGCAGGTCGGCATCGTAGGCGCGGAAACAACTGACCCGTTCGCGTGCGCGCCAGCTCTTGAACTTGCGCAGATTCTTGCGCAAGCGATTGGCGACCATCTGTGCGCCGCCGCTGAGCGCGCGCGGCGCCTCGGCCGGTGCGCGCGGCGCCACCGCGATCGGGTCGCAGACGATCAACGGGCATTCCAGCGCGCCATTGAACATCTGGTATTTCTTCGCTGCGCGCAGGCCGCTGGCATAGGCCAGGTCGGCATTGCCGCACAGCAGGCTGGCGCGCCACTGCGGCACCGCGCGCTTGAGCGCCTCGCCCAGGCGCCGGTACAGCGCGGTGTCGGCGGCCAGGCGTTCGTCGTACGGCGGGTTGCACACCACCGTGCCCAGCGACTGCGCCGGCGTGCGCAGATCGGCGACATCGCGCACCTCGAACACGATCGCCGCGGCAACCCCGGCCGCCTGCGCGTTCTCGCGCGCGGCGCGGATCGCATGCGGATCGATGTCGCTGCCATGGATCACCGGCTGCAGCGCGGCGCGGCCGGCCGCTTCGCGCTGCCGCGCCTCGGTCAACAGCACGCGCCAGGCCTCCTGGTCGAAGCCCAGCCAGCGGCTCGGCGCGGCGCTGAATTGCAGCGGGCCGGCATCGCCACGGCGCGCGGCGGCCAGATCGCCGCGCAACAGCCCGGGAGCCACGTCGGCGGCCATCAGCGCGCCTTCGATCAGCAGCGTGCCGCTGCCGCACATCGGATCCAGCAGACCGCCGCCCTGCGCGTACAGCTGCGGCCATTGCCCGCGCAGCAGCACCGCCGCGGCCAGGTTCTCCTTCAGCGGCGCTGCGTTCTGCACCTGGCGCCAGCCGCGCCGGTGCAGCGAGCCGCCGCCCAGGTCCACCGACAGCGTGGCGCGGCCCTTGCGCAGCGACAGGTTCAGGCGCAGATCCGGATCCTCCACGTCCACCGACGGCCGCTCCAGGCCTGCGCCGCGCAGCGTGTCCACCACCGCGTCCTTGACCCGCTGGGCGGCATAGCGCGCATGGGTGATCGCGGTACCGGACACGTGCGCGTCCACCGCCAGGGTGTGCTGCGAGGTCAGGTGCTGGCGCCACGGCAACGCCGCCACGCCGGCATACAGCGCGGTCTCGTCGGGACAGTCGAACTCGTCCAGCGGCCACAGCACGCGGCTGGCCAGGCGCGACCACAACACCGCACGCTGCGCATCGCGCAGCTCGCCCTCGCTATTGACCCCGGACACGGTGGCGGTGGCTTTGGCGACGCCGAGCGCGAGCAGCTCGTCGACGAGCAGGTATTCCAGGCCCTTGGCGCAGGAGACGAAGAATTTCACGGGAATGCGGACCACACGAAGAAGAAGGGATGCGCGGGCGGGCGCCAGACCCGCCCCGCGCGTATCGCGGCAGCGCGGCCCACGGCGGGCGGGCGGCGGCAACGGACAGACGCGAATGGTCGGCCATCGCGCCCACCATTACCAGCCCGGGGCGCGGTCCACGCCTGGTTGCCGGCGCTGCGCACGGTCGAGATGGTTGCTCGGTTCGGCCGGGATCAGCACATCGGCGTTGGACAGGCAGGCGCCGAGCAGCGGCACGCGCATCGCTTCGCAGCCGCTGCGTTCGGCCGCCGGCCGCTGCGCGGTCACAGGGCCGAGCCCGCGGCGCGCAGCCGCAGGGCGATGTCCCAGCGCTCGCCGAGCGAGCCGAAGTCGGCCGGATCGTTTCGGAGAAATCCTCGGCTCGCTCATCGCAGGCACGATGGTAACCCGTGTATCCGCGGCCGCGGTACAACCACAGCGGCGACGCTCAGCCTCCGACCAGGAACGCGTCGTGGTACTCGGCCTCGGCCACCGGCGGCAGGCGGTCGCCGAAACCGATCACCTGGAAGTCCCCGGCCGGCACGCCCGGCAGCACCAGTCCCGGTTCCGGCGCGAAGCCGAAGCGCGCGTAGAACGCCGGCTCGCCGAGCACCACGCAGCCGGCCGCGCCCAGCGCCTGCAGCTGCGCCAGCGCCTCGCGCACCAGCCGTGTGCCCAGCCCCTGGCGCTGGTGGCCCGGCCCCACCGACAGCGGTCCCAGCGCGTACCAGCCGCGGCTGCCGTCGGACAGTTGCAGCGGCGACACCGCCACATGGCCGACGATGTAGCCATCGTGTTCGACCACCAGCGACAGGGTCAGCGCGCCGTCCGCGCGCAGCCGTTCGATGATCTGCTGTTCGTCGTGGCGGCTGTGCGCGACGCGGAAGAACGCGACCAGGGTCAGCGCCTCGATCGCGGCGTGGTCGGCTTGGGTCTCGGCGCGGATGTTCAGTTCCATCGGTGGCTCCGGTTGATGCAGTCTGCTGCGCGGAACACGAAGCTCACAGCGTTTCCAACAGTTCGGCGAACGCGCGCGCCGACGCTTCGACATGGCCGCCCAGCCGATGCATGTCGTCGACCAGCAGCAGCCGCGCCGCGCGCGCCTGCGCCCAGGCGATCACCTCGGCGGCAGGAATCAGCTCGTCGTGCCAGGCGTGCACGATCGAGATCGGCACCGGCGCCGCGTCCAGCGCCGGCATCCAGCCCATCCGCGTCGGCGGCACCATCAGGAACAGGCCGCGCACCGGCACTTGCAGCGACACCTGCGCGGCGATGTACGCGCCCAGGCTGGACCCGGCCAGCACCACCGGTCCGCGCTGCGCAGCGGCCTGCGCCACCCCCAGCAGGCGCTGCAGCCGCGCCGGCACGTCGCCGAGCTGGCTGAACTCGCGGCGCGCGTCCAGGTCGGTGAAATCCGGGCGCTCATGGCTCCAGCCCAGGCGCTGCGCGACCTCGGCCAATGCCGTGACCTTGATCGCGTCCGGACCGCTCTCGAACCCGTGCGCGAGGATGCAGTGGCCGCGGCTCACAGCGCCAGCACCGCATCGCCGAGCCGCAGCGTGCCGCCGTGCACGATCCGCGCACACAGGCCGCCATGGCCGCGCATCGCGTTGTAGCCGCCCGGACCCAGCGCGTCCTCCATCCGCGAGCACGGATCGCACGGCGCGATGCCTTCCAGCTCGACCTCGCCGATGCGGAAACGGCGCCCCTTCAACGCGATCAGTGGGATGCCGGAGACGACCAAGTTGCGCCGCAACGTCGCCGGCCCCACTTGCGCATGGCCGGCCAACGCGGCGATCGCCGGCAGGTGCTCAGCCTGGATCAGGGTCAGCCCGCGCCTGCCGTTGCGGCCGGCGTAGCGGTCGCCGAACAGGCCGCCATCGGCATGCGCCACCGCCTGCGCCACTTCCAGCATCGGCACATCGCGCGCCGGGCGCAGGCCTATCCAGTCCACGCGTCCGGCGCGCGGCAACGTGGCGAGCAGCGTCGCCAGCGGGCTATCGGGATTCAGAGTCATCATCGGGATTCACAGTGATCGGCGAATGCTAGCATCCGTGCATGCCGCAGATCCCGCCGTTGCCGATCCACGATGCCCCCCTGCCCTACGTCGAACGGTTGCAGGCACGCACCCTCGACGCGATCGACCTGGCGGTGATCCATTGCACCGAACTGCCCGACCTGGCAGCCGCGCGCGCCTACGGCGAACGCGTGCTGTATGCGTCTGGCACCGGCAACAGCGGCCACTTCTACATCGACCGCGACGGCAGCGTGCACCAGTACGTGCCGCTGCAGCGGGTGGCGCACCACGTGCGCGGCTACAACCCGCAGTCGCTGGGCATCGAACTGGTCAACCGCGGGCGCTATCCGCACTGGCTGGATTCGCGCCACCAGGCGATGCATGAACGCTACCCGCCGGCACAGATCCAGGCGCTGATCGCGCTGCTGCAACAGTTGCAGGCCGAGCTGCCGCAGCTGCGCCGTATCGCCGGCCACGACGCGCTGGACCGCAGCCGCGAGAGCGCCAGCGACGACCCGGCGCTGCAGGTGCAGCGCAAGCTCGATCCCGGCCCGCGTTTTCCGTGGGCACAGGTGCTGGAGGCGGTTGCGCTGACGCCATATGCGCCTTCCGAACGCTGACACCGCTCCCTGTAGGAGCGGCTTCAGCCGCGACGAGCGAAGTGGTGGATTTTCCGACCTGGCATGCAGTCGGGACTGAAGTCCCTCCCACAAAAGGCCTCGCCGCTCCGCGACACCGCTGGAATCCTTGTGGGAGCGACGTCAGTCGCGACGAGCGCAGCGGCGCGCCTTCCGACTTGGGACGTTGTCGCGGCTGAAGCCGCTCCTACAACGGCATCCGCCACGCCGCCGCACAGGCGCCGCACAGGCGCCGCAGACTCAGCGTAGACCGAGATAGTTCTTCTCGCCCGCGGTCACCGCCCGCTCCAGGCGATTGCCGACCGGCGCCAGCGGGCACACCACGTGCGCGGTGAACGCGCAGGGCGGGTTCTGCGCCAGGTTGAAGTCCAGCACGATGCGCCTGCCCTGCGCCGGCTCGACGAACAGATAGCGCGCGCCGCCGTAGCTCTCGCGGCCGCTGGTACGGTCGGTGAACGGGAAGAACAGCCGCTTGCCATCGTCGTCGCGCAGCGCCTGCAGCCGGTAGCGGCGGCCGCCGAGGGTGAATTCGGCGCTGCCCGCCAGCGTCAGCGGCTGCGGCGTGCCGATCGAGGTGAGCAGCACCAGCGCGCGCGGCAGCGCCGCCGGATGCCAGTCGGCGACCACCCGCCAGCGCGGATCGATCGGAAAATAGTCGATGCCGTGGAAGCTGCTGCGTGCGGCAGCGTGCGGATCGCGGAAGCGCCAACCGAACAGGTTGCCGGTGCGCACCACGTAGAACTCCTGCTCGCCCAGCGCCAGCCGCGTCTCGGTGCCGTGCGCCGCATCGGTGCCGAGGCGACCGGCCCGGAACGGCTGCCCGCGCACCGTCGGCGCGGCGTCCGCCGCAGCCTCGAACACCACACCGGCATCGGCATCGATGCGCAAGCTGCCCAGGTGCGCGGGACCGGCCGGCAGTTGCACGTCGTTGTCTGCGGCGCTGCCCACCTGGTGCACGCCGCTGTACAGGCGGCCGGAGCCGGTATAGCTGAGCCAGCCGCTCGCTGCACGCAGCCGCGCCACCCGCTGCGCGCGGTGCTGCTCCACCGCCATCCGGTAGTGCGCGTCGGCTTGCGAGCGCGGCGAGGCGTCGGCGCCGGCCGTGCGCGGACGTTCGCCGCAAGCGGCCAGGCTCAGCGCCACCGTCAGCATCCACATCCACATCCACATCCACATCCCACGCCAGCGCATCGCCTCAGCCCCTGTACTTGCCACCCATGCCTCCTCCACGCCAACACCGACGCGCACCCGCAGCGACTAGCCGCTGGCACGCGGCCGCGCCGGATCGGCGATCCAGCCGCTCCACGATCCGGCATACACGCGCGCACCGTGCAGGCCGGCATGCTCCAGCGCCAACAGCAGATGGCAGGCGGTCACGCCCGATCCGCACATCAGCACCACCTCGCGCGGATCGCGCCCGTGCAGCAGCGGCTCCAGTTCCGCGCGCAATTCCTGCGGCGGGCGCAGGCGCCCATCGCGCAGGTTCTGGCCCAGCGGGCGGTTGATCGCGCCAGGCACGTGTCCGGCGATCGGATCGATCGGTTCGACCTCGCCGCGGAAGCGCTCAGCGGCGCGTGCATCCAGCAACCAGCCCGGCGCCTCGTGCAGGCGCGCGGCGATCTCGTCGGCAGCGACGATACGGCTGGCATCGAAGCGTTGCGGATACGGCGGCAGCGGCGACGGCGTTGCGGCGGCTTCGGTTTCCGGCAAGCCATGCCGGCGCCATTCGGCCAGGCCGCCGTCGAGCACGGCGACGCGGCGATGCCCGAGCAGGGTCAGCATCCACCACAGCCGCGCCGCGGCCATGCTGCCGTCGCCGGCGTCGTAGATGACCACCTGGGTGTGCGGCGCGATACCCCAGCGCCCCAGCGTCTGCGCGAACGCATCGGCCTCGGGCAAGGGATGCCGGCCGAGGCCCGGACGGCCAAGGTCGGACAGATCCGTGTTGAGATCGGCGTACACCGCAGCGGGCAGATGCGACTGCGTGTAGGCCTGGCGCGCGAGCTGCGCGGCCTGCGGATCGGCAAGCGCGGCGGCAGCGAAACGCGCATCCACGATGCGCAGGTCCGGGTGGCCGAGTGCCGCGGCCAGCGTCGGCGCATCGACCAGCCGTTGCCAGTCGGGTGACGGTGCGCTCATGCGGTTTGCTCCAGTCGTCGGCGCAGGTTGAGCAGGATCGCCGCGGTCGCGCCCCAGATCCGCTGCCCCGGCCAGCCGTATTCCAGCACCACCCGCGGCCGCCCGCGATAGTCGGTCTCGATGCTGCGCAGGTTGTGCGGTGCCATCAGATAGGCCAGCGGCACTTCGAACACTTCGGCCACTTCGCCGGGATGCGGCTGCGGCACGAACGCTGGATCCAGCGCGGCCACCACCGGCATCACCCGGAAACCGCTGATGGTCACGAATGGATCGAGATAGCCCAACGCTTCCACCTGCGTTGCGGACAGCGCGATTTCTTCCTCGCTCTCGCGGATCGCCGCGGCCACCGCATCGGCGTCGTCGGCTTCGATGCGGCCACCGGGAAAACTGACCTGGCCACCGTGGTGGCGCAGGCTGTCGGTGCGGCGGGTGAGCAGCACGTGGGTGCCGTCGGCGCGCGGCAACAGCCCGACCAGCACCGCCGCCTCGGCCGGTGCGCCGTCGGGCAGCAGATCGTGCAGTTCGTGGTGGTTCCAGCCGGGGCCGCCGGGCGGCAGTTGCAGCGGATGCAGCGCGCGCAGCAGGCGCGTGCGCTCGGCCAGGCGCTGGCCTGGCGTGGGCGACCAGCCGCGCTGCGGCAATATCTCCTGCATGTAGCGCTGGCGCTCGGCGTCGCTCATGCCGCGCCAACGCGCGATCTCGTCGCCGTTGCGCAGGCAGCCCGCGCAGTAACCGTGCGCGTCAAGGGCGCAGATGCCGATGCAGGGCGTGAGCAGTGCATGGGGGACGGGATCCATCGGGTTCGACACCTGATCAGACTAGCGCGATTCGCCGGCAGCGGCACTTCCCTTGACGCAAAAAAATTGCGCCGGCGTTGCCGCCGGCGCAATCGTGATGCACTACGCAGCGCGCTTACTTGACGCTGATCAGCTTGATCTCGAACTGCACCGCCACGTTCGGCGGGAACGGCGTGCGCGGGTCGGCGCCATAGGCCTTGTCCGGCGGCAGGGTCACTTCCCACTTGGAACCGGCCGGCATCTGCAGCAGCGTGTCGCGCATGGCCTGCATCTCGACTTCGCTGACCTTGATCGACGGGATCTGCTGCGCCGGACGCGCCTGCGCCGGGCGCTGCCCGAACGGGTACGGACCGGCCACTTCCAGCTGCACGGTGCTGGCCTGGGTCGGCTTGGCGCCCTTGCCGGCTTCGATCACGCGGTACTGCACGCCGCTGGGCAGCGTCTGCACGCCGGCCTTGGCCTTGTTCTGCGCGATGAACTGCTCGCTCTTGGTCTTGTTCTCGGCAGCGGCCTTCTCGTAGTCGGCCTTGGCCTGCTGGGCACGGCCCTGCTCGCGCTTCTGGAACGCTTCGACCGCCGGCTTCAGCTGGTCGGCGGCGACCGCCGGCTGCTTCTTGGCGTAGGCATCCTGCAAGCCCTTCACCACCGCATTGATATCGAGCTGCTCGCCACGGCCCGACAGTTCGGCAAGGTTGTTGCCGTAGTCGTAACCGAAGTAATAGCTCAGCTTGCCCTTCTCGGACGAGGTGTCCTGGGCGAACGCATTGCCGCTCAGGGCAAGGGCCGCCACGGCGACCGCAATAGAACGCAACTTCATCAAACAATTCTCCAGGGTGGTGGCACAGGGCGGCCTGTGCCGCCTGAGATGACGCGTTAGGATAGCCGCCGCGGCGCATATCCGCTACCGACGACGCAACTCTGACAACCTTGCGCTGCCGGAGTTCCCTTCACTCTTTTTTTACATTTTTAGGAATGGCCATGTCCGGCACGCCGGTCGTCACTGCGACCCAGGATGCAATCCGCATCATCACCGTGAACCGCGCCGACAAGCTCAACGCGTTGAATCGGCAAACATTACAGGCGCTGGACGCGGCCTTCGCCGAGGCCGAAACCGACCCCGCGATCCGCGTGGTGGTACTGACCGGCGCCGGCGAGAAGGCCTTCGTGGCCGGTGCCGACATCGCCGAGATGAACGAACTCACACCGGTTCAGGGCCGCGATTTCTCGCAACTGGGCCAGCGCCTGATGCGCCGCATCGAGCGCCTGTCCAAGCCGGTGCTGGCGATGGTCAACGGGTTCGCGCTCGGCGGCGGGCTGGAACTGGCCATGGCCTGCCACCTGCGCATCGCCGCC
>NZ_CAPJ01000344.1 GCF_000331775.1 Xanthomonas translucens pv. translucens DSM 18974 | reverse complement strand
GAAGATCCAGAAGCAGGCCGCCGCCGAAGTGGTGGAAGCGGTGAAGTCCGGCACGATCTCGATCAACGCCGCCGCCGCCGTGGCCAGCCTGCCCGAGGACGAGCAGCGCGCCGCGGCCATCGCCGGCAAGGACGAACTCAAGCAGGCCGCCAAGCGCGCCCGCGAGTCCAGGCGCAAGCCGCGCGAAATCGCGGCCCCCGGACCGGAGAGCGAGTCCGATGCAGCGCACGGCGGCAGCGAACTGGCCGCACTGCGCCAGCGCGTGGCCGAGCTCGACGCCGAGAATCGGGCGCTGCGCGAGGAAGTGGCGGCATTGCGCGCGCAGTTGCAGGAGTGATCCGGCATCGGCCCGCCACGCATCGGTCCGATGCGCCGTACGTGCAGCAGGGACTTCCGTCCCGGGGGCGTTCCCGGCAATGCCGCGTCGGGACTAACGTCCCTCCCACAGGGACGCTGCCCGCGTGCCACGGGGGAGGCCACGCACCGCGATGACACGTGCAAAGGCCATCGTTCGCAGGCGCTTGCCGCGCGACACGCGGCCCGCCTTGCCCACACAATGAAATCCACCTAACCCCGCGCTGCGTACACTGGCCGGCATGAGCGTGTCTTCCCCATCGATGCTGCCCGATCCGCGCCGCGCGCAGCTGCGGCGCATGAAACTGCTGGCGGCGCTGTTGCTGCTGGCCATGCTGGCCGGCTTCCTGCTCAGCCACGTCATGGGCATGCACGGCACCTGGGCCTGGATCGGCGCGTTCTGCGAGGCGGCCACGGTCGGCGCGCTGGCCGACTGGTTCGCGGTGGTGGCGCTGTTCCGCCATCCGCTGGGGCTGCCGATCCCGCACACCGCGATCATCCCGCACGGCAAGGCGCGCATCGCCGACAGCCTGGCGCTGTTCGTGCGGGACCATTTCCTTGAGCCGACGGCGCTGCTGGCCAAGCTCAGCGCGTTCGATCCGGCCAAGCGGCTGGGCCAGTGGCTGGCCGAACCGGCGCAGGCCGGCAAGCTGGCCGACCTCGCCCGCGGCTGGGCGCTGCAGGCGCTGGACCTGCTCGACGAGGCTGCGGTACGGCGCCGCATCCACGGCTTCGTGGTGGCGCGCCTGCACGAATGGAACGCGGCCGCGACCGCCGGCGAGATCCTCGGCCTGCTCACCGCCGATGGCCGCCACCAGGCGCTGCTCGACGAAGCATTGACCCGGCTCGGCCGGCATCTGGACGATGCGACGGTGAAGCAGCGCGTGTCGGCGATGATCGTCAAGTACGCGCGCCGCGAATGGCCCAAGCTGGTCGGCACGGTGGAATGGGTCAAGCCGGTGGAAGGCATCGCCGACACCCTGGCCGAACGCCTGGCGCATGCGCTGCTGGACGAACTGCAGGACGTGCTGTCGCAGCCGCAGCACCCGCTGCGCCAGGACTACGAGCGCTGGCTTGGCGGCTACGTGCAACGCCTGCGCGACGACCCGGCCACCGCCGACAAGCTGCAGGCGATGAAGCAGCGGCTGATCGAACATCCTGGCGTGCAGGACTACGTGCAAGGCCTGTGGGAGCAGATCCACGCCAGCCTGCGCGGGGACCTGTCGCGCAGCGACGGGGTGCTGGTGCAGCATCTGCAACGCTCGCTGGGCGCGCTCGGGGAGTCCTTGTCCCAGGACCGCGCCTTGCGCGACGCGCTCAACCAGCACTTGCTCGGCGGTGCGGAGAAGCTGACCCAACGTCTGCGCAGCGGCGTCACCGAGCACATCGCGCAGACCGTGAAAGGCTGGGACGAACGTCATCTGGTGGAGCAGCTGGAGCTGAGCGTCGGCCGCGACCTGCAGTACATCCGTTTCAACGGCACCCTGGTCGGCGGCCTGATCGGGGTCGTGCTGCACGCAGCCGTCACGCTGATTCCATGAAGGTTTTAGACGGGTATCCCTGCTGTGCGCCGCTGGTGCTGGTAAGGCAGCGACGATCGCGCTAGCGTGCGTTGCAAGGCGCCTGCAGGGCCGTCGCTTCAATCGTGAAAGCCATCCCGTACGGACCGAAAGGACGCCGATGCCTGCGCATCGCCTGCCTTCGCCAAAGGAAAGGGGCGCATGCCGAAGAACCGCTGGACACCTGCCGCCGGCCCCGCACGGTCGGCGCTCGGCGCCGCGCTGGCGGTGCTGGTGCTCGGCCTGCTGGCGGCGGCGCTGATCGTGCGAGGCCTGCAGCAACGCAATCTGCAAGAAGCCCGCGACCGCTTTCAGCAGCTCGCCACGCACGTCACCGGCGAACTGCAGCAACGCCTCAACGTCTACGAACACGGCCTGCGCGGCGCGCGCGGTGCCGTCATCGCCGCTGGCGGCGACCACATCAGCCGCGAACGCTTCGAGCGCTACAGCAACTCGCGCGAATACCGGCGTGAATTTCCCGGAGTGCGCGGCTTCGGCTATATCCGCCGGGTGACCCAGGCCGACGAAGCCGGCTTCTTGCAGCAGGCGCGCAGCGACGGTGCGCCGTCGCTGCAGATCCGTCAGCTGACGCCGCACGACGGCGAGCGCTTCGTGATCCTGTATATCCAGCCGCTGCGGCTCAACAATCCTGCGCAAGGCGTCGACATCGCCTCCGAGCCCGCGCGGCGCGCGGCGGCACTCGCCGCGGCACGCTCGGGGCAGCCGACCATCACCGCGCCGATCCGCCTGGTACAGCATCCCGGGGGCGGCAACAGCGGCTTCCTGCTGCTGCTGCCGGTCTACCGCGAAGGCGTGCCGCTGCAGACCCCGGAGCAGCGCTGGCAGGCCACCACCGGCTGGGCCTATGCACCGTTGAACATCGACGAGGTGCTGGCGGCCTCGCCCAACCACGCCCACGAATTGCAGCTGACCCTGGCCGACAGCGAGAACGGCACCCAACCCTTCTATCGCCGCGGCGGCGCCGCCGCGCAGGCCCCGGCAACACAGTTGCACGCAGAACGCAGCCTGCCGGTCTACGGCCGCCGCTGGCTGCTCAGCGGGCAGGCGACGCCGAGCTTCGTGCGCTCGCTCAACCAGACCTCGCCGCTGCTGGCCGGCGGCCTGGCCAGCGGCATTTCAGCGCTGCTCGCCGCGCTGCTGTACCTGTACCTGACCGGCCGCCACCGTCGCGACCTGATCCTGCGCGAGCAGAGCCAACTGGCCGCGCTGGTCGGCAGCTCCAGCGAGGCGATCATCGCCGAGGACGTGCACGGCCGCATTACCCACTGGAATCCAGCCGCCGAACGCATCTTCGGTTACGCCGCTGCGCAGGCCATCGGCCAGCCACTGCAGGAGTTGCTCGGCGCGCAGGTGCGCGACGCCAGCGGCAACGGCACACAGCTGCGCAAGCTGCGGCATCGCGACGGCCATATGCTCAACGTGCTGGCCAGCGCCTCGCCGATCGCGGACAACGACGGCGATGTCGTCGGCCATTCGCACCTGCTGCACGACGTCTCCGAGCGGGTGCGTGCCGAGGCGCGGGTGCTGGAACTCAACGCGACGCTGGAACAACAAGTGGCGCAGCGCACCAGCGAACTGGTCACCTATTCGGCACTGCAGCGCGCGATCCTGGCCAACGCCGGCTACGCGATCGTGGCCACCGACCCGGACGGCACCATCACCCTGTTCAACCCCGCCGCCGAGACCATGCTCGGCTATCCCGCGCACGAGATGATCGGGCGCAAAGCCACCGGCCTGTTCCTGGATCCGGAGCAACTGGCCAGGCGCGCAGAACACATGGCCGCGCAATCGGGCATGGCGGTGGCGCCGGCGTTCGAGTCGGTGGCCGCGCTGTCCACGCTGGGGCGCAGCGACACCCGCGAATGGACCTACGTCAGCAAGGACGGCCGCCCGTTCCCGGTGCTGCTGACGCTGAGCACGCTGCGCGACGAAAACGACCAGGTGATCGGCTATCTCGGCATCGCCGTCGATCTGACCGAGCAGAAGCGCCGCGAGCGCGAACTGCGCCTTGCGATCGACGCGGCGGAAACCGCCAACCAGTCCAAGAGCGATTTCCTGGCCAACATGAGCCACGAGATCCGCACGCCGATGAACGCGATCCTGGGCATGCTGTACCTGCTGCAGCACAGCGAACTGCCGCAGGCGGCCAAGGACATGATCCAGAAGAGCGACGCGTCGGCGCGCGCGCTGCTGGAGATCATCAACGACATCCTCGACTTCTCCAAGATCGAATCTGGGCGCATCGACCTGGAATCGGAACCGTTCGACCTGAATCAGCTGCTGGAGAACATCGCCGCGCTGATGACCTCGGCGATCAGCGCCAAGCCGGTGGAGATGATCGTCGAACCGCTGCCGGCCGGCTGCCGCTGGCTGCGCGGCGATGCGCTGCGCCTGAACCAGGTGCTGATCAACCTGGTCGGTAACGCCATCAAGTTCACCGAACAGGGCGAAGTGGCGTTGTCGGTGCGCAGCTTCCCCAGCGGCGAACCCGGCAAGATCAAGCTGTTCTTCTCGGTGCGCGACACCGGCATCGGCATCGCCCGCGACAAGCAGAGTCTGATCTTCTCGCCGTTTCTGCAGGCCGACACCTCCACCAGCCGCCGCTACGGCGGCAGCGGCCTGGGCCTGACCATCAGCCGGCGCTTGGTGGAACTGATGGGCGGCCAGCTGGAAGTGCAGAGCACGCCGGGACGCGGCAGCGATTTCTATTTCGCGATCAGCTTCCCGGTGCTGCCGGCGCCGGCCGCCGAGGCCGAGCATCCCGAGGCGCGGCGGGTGCTGATCGCCGACGACCACGACCTGGTGCGCAGCAACCTGAGCAGCATCGCCAGTGGCTTCGGCTGGCAGGTGGAAGCGGTGGCCAACGGCACCGATGCGATCGCCGCGGCCTGCCCGGAACGCGAGGGCTTCGACGTGATCCTGCTCGACTGGCGCATGCCCGACCTGGACGGGCTAAGCGTGGCGCAGCGCATCCGCGCGCAATCGGCGGCGGACCGGCAGCCGATCATCGTCATGGTCACCGCCTACGAGCGCCGCCTGCTGGAAGAGCAGCACCACGCGCCCAGTGACGTGGACGCGGTGATGACCAAGCCGGTCACCGCCTCGGCGCTGTACCGCACCATCGCCACGCTGCTGGCGCGCCGCCGCGGCGACGGCCCGCCGCCCTTGCTCAGCGGCGACGGCACCCCGCGCCTGGCCGGCGCGCGGCTGCTGGTGGTCGACGACAGCGAGATCAATTGCGAGGTCGCGCAGCGCATCCTCGAAGGCGAAGGCGCGCTGGTGGAACTGGCCCACGACGGCGAGCAGGCGCTGCAACGGCTGCGGCGCGATCCCAGCCGCTTCCAACTGGTGCTGATGGACGTGCAGATGCCGACCCTGGACGGCTACGAGGCCACCCGCCTGCTGCGCGAAGACCCGCGCCTGGCCGGCCTGCCGGTGATCGCACTGACCGCCGGTGCCTACCGCCAGCAACAGGAACTGGCACTGGCCAGCGGCATGAACGGCTTCATCGCCAAACCGTTCCAGGTCGAGGAACTGATCGCGATCATCCGCCAGTTCCTGCCGCTGCGGCTGCCGCCGGCGCTGGAGCCGCTGCCGGCCGCCGCGGCCGAGGTCTGGCCCAATGCCGATCCGCACCTGCTCGACGCCGAGCAGGCGCAGCGCCTGTGGAGCGAACGCGCGCCCTACCAGCGCTACCTGCTGAAATTGCTGCAGGACACGCCAGATCCGGTGGCGACGCTGCAGGCGTTGCTGGATCAGCAGGCACCGGCGGCGGCGATCTCCTATGTGCACAAGCTGCGCGGCTCGGCCGGCTCGCTGGCGCTGCCGGCGCTGGTCGCGGCCAGCGCCGCGCTGGAGGAACGGCTCGGCGACGCACCGGCGCAG
>NZ_CAPJ01000345.1 GCF_000331775.1 Xanthomonas translucens pv. translucens DSM 18974 | reverse complement strand
CCTGGGCGGCGACCCCGCCGCTGCAGCGCGCGCGGGTGCTGTTCCGCTTCCGCGACCTGCTCGAACGGCATGCCGATACCCTGGCCCGCTGCATCAGCGCCGAGCACGGCAAGGTGGTGTCCGATGCGCGCGGCGAGGTCACCCGCGGCATGGAGGTGGTGGAATTCGCCTGCGGCATCCCGCACCTGCTCAAGGGCGAGCATTCGGTCGATGTCGGCCGCGGCGTGGACTCCTGGAGCGAGTACGCGCCGCTGGGCGTGGTCGCCGGCGTCACCCCGTTCAACTTCCCGGCGATGGTGCCGCTGTGGATGCTGCCGGTGGCGCTGGCCTGCGGCAACAGCTTCGTGCTCAAGCCCTCCGAGCGCGCTCCGTCGGCCTCGCTGCTGCTGGCCGACTGGCTGCACGCGGCCGGCCTGCCGGACGGCGTGTTCAACGTCGTGCACGGTGCCAAGCCGGCGGTGGACGCGCTGCTCGCGCACCCGCAGGTGCAGGCGCTGAGCTTCGTCGGCTCCACGCCGGTCGCCGCCGAGCTGTATGCGCGCGGCGGTGCGCTGGGCAAACGCGTGCAGGCGCTGGGCGGGGCCAAGAACCACTTGGTGGTGCTGCCCGACGCCGACCTGGACGACGTGGTGTCCGCCCTGCTCGGCGCCGGCTACGGCTCGGCCGGCGAACGCTGCATGGCGATCTCGGTGGCGGTGTGCGTGGGCGATGCGCTGGCCGACGCGCTGGTCGCCAAACTGGCCCCGCGCGTGGCCGCGCTGACCCTCGGCGCCGGCACCGACGAGCCGGACATGGGCCCACTGATCAGCGCCGCGCACCGCGAGCGCGTGCGCGGCTACATCGACAGCGGCGTGGCCGACGGCGCCACGCTGGTGGTGGATGGCCGCGCCGCGCAGCCGGCGGCGCAGGCGGCTGGCTTCTTCCTCGGCGGCAGCCTGTTCGACCACGTCCGCACCGACATGCGCATCTACCGCGAGGAGATCTTCGGCCCGGTGCTGTGCGTGGTGCGCGTGGCCGACGCCGAGGCCGCGCTGCAGCTGATCGACGCGCACGACTACGGCAACGGCGCGGCGGTGTTCACCCGCGACGGCGGCGCCGCGCGCGCCTTCGCCCGGCGCGTGCAGGCCGGCATGGTCGGCATCAACGTGCCGATCCCGGTGCCGATGGCGTTCCACAGCTTCGGCGGCTGGAAGCGCTCGCTGTTCGGCCCGCTGCACGTGCACGGCCCCGACGGCGTGCGCTTCTACACCCGGCTAAAAACCGTCACCGCGCGCTGGCCGGCGGCGGCGCGCGATGCCGAGTTCGCGATGCCGACGATGCGCTGAGCCGCGCAGCGCCGCAACGCAGCACGGGCGCGGCGCCGCGGCGGTGTAGCCTTGCGCGACCCCCGGCCCTACCGCCGTAACCACAGGAGTGGCTCCATGATCAAGGTCAGCGTGATGTACCCGTATACGCCCGGCGCCCGGTTCGACCACGCCTACTACCGCGACACGCACCTGCCGCTGCTGCAGGCGCGGATGGGCGCGGCCTGCAAGCGCTACACCGTGGACAAGGGCCTGTCCGGCGGCGCCCCCGGCAGCGACCCGACCTATGTCGGCATGTGCCACATCTTCAGCGACTCGGTGGAAGCGTTCCAGGCCGGCTTCGGCCCGCACGCCGACGAAATCCTAGGCGACATCAAGAATTACACCGATCTGACGCCGGTGATGCAGATCAGCGAGGTGGTGGTCGGCTGAGGCGCGCGGCGCGTGCGCCGCGTGCGCCGCGGGACTCGGGACTCGGGACTCGGGACTCGAACAGCAAAGCACACTACGCGCGTCGTCTAAACGAGCCGCGCTTTTCCGAGTCCCGAGTCCCCAGTCCCGAGTCCCGTTCTCCTACAATGCCGCCCCCGCCGCAACGCCGTGCCCTTCCCCCAATGAACATCGTCGTCAAAGAAGACCTCAAGGCCTACATCGATCCGCTCACCGCCGAGGAGTACGCGGCGCTGGAGCGCAGCCTGCTCGCCGAAGGTTGCCGCGATGCGTTGGTGCTGTGGGGCGAGATCCTGGTGGACGGGCACAACCGCTACGGCATCTGCCAGAAGCACGGCTTGCCGTTCCAGACCGTGCAGAACACCCGCTTCCAGTCGCTGCAGGACGTGCATCTGTGGATGATCGACCAGCACCTGGGCCGGCGCAGCGTGTCCGATTTCCAGCGCGGCGTGCTGGCGCTGCGCAAGCGCGAAATCCTGGCCGAACGCCGCCGCCGTGCCGCCGCGCCGCCTACGCAATCCGCCGACGGCACCGATGCCGCGGCAACCGATGCGCACGACGATGCCGCGCCCTGGGCCGATGCGCCGGCCGGCGCGGACGGCGCGAGCG
>NZ_CAPJ01000346.1 GCF_000331775.1 Xanthomonas translucens pv. translucens DSM 18974 | reverse complement strand
GTTGCGGCGCGCGCAGCACCGCCTCGATCGATTCGCTGCCGCACACCCCGCAACCGCTGCGGCCGTGCAGGTTGCGGCGCCGCGCCTGCAGCGCCGCGGCATGCGCGGGCGGGATCTGCAATTGCAGCGACACCCCTTCCAGGAAGGTCTCCACGCTGGCGATCCGCAACTGCGCCGGCTCCTCGACGATGCCTTCGCTGAGCGAGAAGCCCAATGCGAAATCGTGCAGGTCTTCCGGAGTGGCCATCATCACCACGAACGGTTCGCCGTTGTAGGCGAACGCCACCGGCACCTCGGCCGCCACCAGGTCCTCGGTGAGCGCGGTGCGCCCGTCGCGATGGCGGCGCACGCCGCGCGCGACGGCGCCGGGCCGGGAAGACGCACGCGAGTCCATGATGACGCCTCCCTCCCGCAACTTCAGTGGAACAGCACGAACGCCTTCTGCAAGGTGACCCAGATGCCCCACAGCATCGGCACCGCGACCGCCAGCCAGGCCAGCGCCACCAGCAGCGGATTGCCGCCGTGGCCGACTTGCGCCAGCTGCGCCGCATCCAGCGCCGCGCCGCCGTTGCTGCCGACCTTCTCGTGCGCCAGCTGCTTCTCCGCAGCCAGTTCCTGCGCGGTCATGAAGTGCCTGGCTGCCACCGGCCGCACCAGCAGGTTGCAGAGCAGGCCCAGCACCAGCATCCCGGCCAGGATGTACATGGTGGTGTTGTACACCTGTGACGGCGGCACGCCCAGGCCCAGCTGGTATTCGCGCATGTAGCCGACCACCACCGGGCCGAGGATGCCGGCGGTGGCCCAGGCGGTCAGCAGCCGGCCATGGATCGCGCCGACCATCTGCGTGCCGAACAGGTCGGCCAGGTAAGCCGGGATGGTGGCGAAACCGCCGCCGTACATCGACACGATCACGCAGAAGATGCCGACGAACAGCGCGCTGCCGCCGACCTTGCCGGCCCACGGCGCGGCCGCGTACAGGGCGATGCCGAGCACGAAGAAAACGCTGTAGGTGTTCTTGCGGCCGAGCTTGTCGGACATGCTGGCCCAGAAGAAGCGCCCGCCGATGTTGAACAGGCTGAGCAGGCCGGTGAAGCCGGCGGCAATGGCGGCGATGGCCGCCAGCTGCGCGGTGTCCAGGCTGCCGAAGCCGGCGTCCACGCCGATCAGGCGGCCGCCGAACACTTCCTGCAGCATCGGCGAGGCCATACCGATCACGCCGATGCCGGCCGACACGTTCAGGCACAGCACGCCCCACAGCAGCCAGAACTGCGGGATGCCCCAGACCTTGTTCACGTGCACGTGGTGGGCGGTGATCATGGCGTTGGCGCTGGCCGTCGGCGCGCTCCAGCCGGCCGGCGTCCAACCGCTCGGCGGCACCCGGTAGCCGAACGCGCCGGCCATCATGAACACGAAATACAGCGCGGCCATCACCAGGAAGGTTTCCATCACCCCCACCGAGGCTGGGCCGGCGAAATGGCGCATCAGCGCATCGGCCAGCGGGCTGCCGATCATCGCGCCGCCGCCGAAGCCCATGATCGCCATGCCGGTGGCCATGCCGCGGCGGTCCGGGAACCACTTGATCAGGGTCGACACCGGCGAGATGTAACCCAACCCCAGGCCGATGCCGCCGATCACGCCCGAACCCAGCCACAGCAGCCAGATCTGGTGCAGATGGATGCCCAGCGCCGAGATCACCAACCCGCCGCACCAGCACAGCGCCGAGACCACGCCGGCCTTGCGCGGCCCGGCGCGTTCCAGCCATCCGCCCCACAGCGCCGCCGAGCAGCCCAGCAGCACGAAGAACAGCGTGTACATCCACTGCAGTTCGCTGATCTTCCAGTCGCAGCTGGCCGACACGATGCGCGCCAGGAAGCCCATGTCCGCCGGGCACGCCACCACGTCGGTGACCCCCAGCGCCTTGGACAAGGGCAACCAGAACACGCTGAAGCCGTAGGCCATGCCGATGCACAGATGGATCGCCAGCGCCGCCGGCGGCACCAGCCAGCGATTGAAGCCCGGCCCGGCGACGATACGTTCCTTCGACAGCAGGCCGGCCTGGGCGATGTGCGTGGCAGTCGCCGCGCCGTTCGAGTTGCTCATTGGGTTCCCCTCACAGCGCATCGGCTTTTTATGGGATGAAGCGCATATTGCAGACACAACGACGCGTAGCGAGCCTAGTACAAAAGCACGATGGCGCCGAGCGTCGGATGGTCTAATAATCGGCTGTAGAAAGCCGATTGCGAGCCGCAACCCGCGTGTACAAGGTGACCATCCAGCCGCAGTGGGAACTGCACACCGAGGATGTGCAGCGCCTGCCGCCGCGGTTGGCGGAACTGCTGCTGGCGATCCGCGACACCGGCTCGCTGGCCGCGGCCTGCCGCCAGACCGGGCTGTCCTACCGCTATGCCTGGGGCACGCTGCGCGAGGCGCGGCGCCTGTTCGGGCAGCCGCTGCTGCGCGCCGACGTGCGCTTCATCCATCGCCAGCTCCGCTCGGGCACGCGCCTGTTGCTGGAATGCCTGGTGGCGCAGCAGAGCCTGCCGCTGCGTGGCCTACATGGCACCGACATGGAGGAACTGACCCACGCCGCGGTCGCCGCCTACGTCGCCAGCGGTCTGGCCGATGCCGGCTTCGGCCTGGAACCGCCGGCGCTGCGCTATGGCATGGCGTTCATCCCGATCGTCAGCGAGCGCTATTTCCTGCTGTGCCGTCGCGCGGCGCTGGACAGCGGCCACCTGCCCCCCCCCGATCGTGGATTCGCTGCGCAGCGATAGCTTCCAGCACGAACTCGGCCTGCTGCCCGGCTATGACGCGCACGACTGCGAGGGGGGCAGGCGCTGGCGCAGGCGTTTGCCGGGTTGCCGGGTTGCCGGGTTGGCGGGAGGCGGGAGGCGGGATTGGGGATTGGGGATTCGGAATCGGGCGCCGAGGCGCTTGCGCTTTGACGCTTCCGTACTGCGCGTGGGAGGGACTTCAGTCCCGACGCTGTTACCGGCTACGCCTGTTCGGAACCAGGACGCTCTGGCAAATTCGCAAGGAGGAAGGCAACGCACACCGGCACGCCAGCAGCGCAATTGCGCCATTTGCGAGCAGGGTCGGTTAGGCTTTGCGCCCTTGCGCATCCGAAACGTTCCCATGCCAATGCCCATGTCGCTTCGCGTCGCCGCCGCCGGCTTCCTGTTGCTCGCCACGCATGGCGCACGCGCCGCCGACTTGCCCGCCGACGTGCTGCACCAGCTGCCGGCCGGCTACCTGCCGCTGGAACAGTTGCGCACCGACCTGGACGGAGACGGCCGCGCCGACTACCTGCTGGCGCTGCAGCAACGCGGCGAAGCCGAGCGCGAACCGGCGCCGGCACGGCCGCTGCTGATCTTCGTGCAGCAGGCCGACGGCCACTACCGGCTGGCCGCGCGCAACGACCACGTGGTGCTCAAGCGCGACGACGGCGGCCAGTGCGATCCGTTCACCGACAGCGACGATCCGTTCGCGGCCAAGGGCCGCTATTTCACCGTGCAGAACGGCGTCTCCTGCGGCCAGCACTGGACCTACTTCATCACCTTCCGCTACGAACCAGAACGCAAGACCTGGCTGTTCCACAAGCGCATCCGCCAGAGCTGGCAGCTGAACCCGGATCCGGCGCCGGGCGCCGATGCGTTGAAGAAGACAGCGGACAAGGTGGATGCAGCCGATCCGAAGCATCCGCTCACCTTTGCCGAGTACGTGCCGGACTGAGTCCGCGCGCAACCGGCGCGCACGCCCTGCAACTGAGCCGGACGTAGCGAAGGCTTTGGCTGCAACCGGCAGCGTGCCAGATCGAGGTGCTCGCTTGCGGCCGCCGTCCGGGGTCTTTCGCCCCGCCCGGCGGCGGCTGCCGCGTCCGAATCCGGCCAGCGCGGCGCCGCAGCGGCGGGCATGCTATGCGCTCGATCTTCTCTTGGAGCGCACATGTCCAGCTTCGTCTGCATCGGCCTGCCGGCCGCGCCGTTCGCACCGCTGTTCGCACTCGACGATGCGCAGTTGCACGCGCGTGGCGCGCGCCGCGTGCGCGCCGACCAGACACCGGGCTTCCCGTGCCGGATCAGCCTGGAAGACGCGCAACCCGGCGAGGAACTCTTGCTGCTGCACTACCTGCACCAGCCGGCCGACACGCCATACCGCGCCGCCGGGCCGATCTACGTGCGCCGCCACGTGCAGACCGCGATGGTGGCACCGGGCCACGTGCCCGACGCGATCCGCAGGCGCTTGATCTCGCTGCGCGGCTACGCTGCCGACGACATGCTGCTTGCCGCCGACGTGCATCCCGGCGAAACGGTCGCGGCGGCGATCGCGCAGGCCTTCGCCGATCCGCGCGTGCGCTACCTGCATCTGCACAATGCGCGCCAGGGCTGTTTCGCCTGCCGCGTGGAGCGGGTTTGAATTCGGGACTCGGGACGGCAGGATGATGTCCCGGGGCAAATCGATGTCAAGCGATTTGATGCAAAAAGGGCCGATTTTTTTAAAAAAAAGCGGCTTTTTTTGCAGCTCCGGCGCAGCTGCTTTTTTTGTAGGAGGGGCTTCAGCCCCGACGCGTTACCGGTAAGGCGTCGGGGCTGAAGCCCCTCCTACAGAAAAGCAGAAATGCGCCGAACTTGCGAAAGTCCCGAGTCCCGAGTCCCGAGTCCCGAACTAAACCGCCAAATTGATCCAAGTCGCCTTCATCTCCGTGTACTTGTCGAACGCATGCAGCGACTTGTCGCGACCGTTGCCCGATTGCTTGTAGCCGCCGAACGGCGCGGTCATGTCGCCGCCGTCCCAGTAGTTCACCCACACGCTACCGGCGCGCAGCTTGCGCGCCACGCGGTGCGCGCGGCCGATGTCGCGGGTCCATACGCCCGCGGCCAGGCCGTAGTCGCTGTCGTTGGCCATGCGCAACGCATGCGCCTCGTCGTCGAAGGCGATCACCGACAGCACCGGGCCGAAGATCTCCTCGCGGGCGATGGTGTGCTCGTGGCCGACCTCGTCGAAGATGGTCGGCTCCACGTAACAGCCGCCGGCGACCACCTCCACGCGCTTGCCGCCGAGCAGCAGCCGCGCGCCTTCATCGTTGCCGCGTGCGATGTAATCGAGCACGCGGTGGGTCTGCGCCTCGTCCACCAGCGCGCCCATCGCCGCGTCGTCGTCGAACGGATGCCGCGGCTGCAGCGCGCGCCCGGCGGCGACCACGCGGGCGACGAAGTCGTCCTTGATCGAGCGTTGCACCAATAGCCGCGAGGCCGCGGTGCAGACCTCGCCCTGGTTGTAGAAGATCGCGCCGGCCGCGGCCTGCGCCGCCTGCTCCAGGTCCGGCGCATCGGCGAACACCAGGTTCGGGCTCTTGCCGCCGCATTCCATGTAGGCGCGTTTCATGTTCGACAGCCCGGCGCATTGCAGCAGGCGCTTGCCGACCGCGGTGGACCCGGTGAACACCAGTCCGTCCACGTCCATGTGCAGCGCCAGCGGTTCGCCGGCGCTCTTGCCGAAACCGGGCACCACGTTGAATACGCCGTCGGGGATGCCGGCTTCGGCCACCAGCTCGGCCAGGCGCAGGGCGCTCAACGGCGATTTCTCCGAGGGCTTGAGCACCACCGAATTGCCCGCCGCCAGCGCCGGGGCGATCTTCCACGCGGCCATCAACAGCGGGAAATTCCACGGCACGATCGCGCCGACCACGCCCAGCGGTTCGCGGGTGATCAGGCCCAGTTCGTCCTGCCCGGTCGGCGCCACCTCGCCGTAAACCTTGTCCAGCGCCTCGCCGGTCCAGGCCAGGCAGCGCACCGTGGCCGCCACGTCCACGCTGCGCGCGTCGCGCACCGGCTTGCCCATGTCCAGCGACTCCAGCAGCGCCAGCTCGTCGGCATGCTGTTCGACCAGCTGCGCCAGCTTGATCAGGATCTTCTTGCGCTGCGCCGGCCTGGCCTGCGACCAGTGCCCGGCATCGAAACTGCGCCGCGCCGCGGCGACCGCGCGGGCGATGTCCTCGGCCTCGCCCGCGGCGACCTGGCCGAGCACGCGGCCGTCGATCGGGCTGATGCAATCGAAGGTCTTGCCGCTGGCCGCGTCGACGTAGCGGCCGTCGATGAAGGCCTGGGTGCGCAAGTGCAGCGCGGCGGCCATCGCCTGCCATGCGTCGCGGGTGCGGGGTGCGTTCATCGGAAGCTCCGGGTCGGGAGGAAGGAACGGATCTGCGCGGCGTGCGGTCGCGGCAAGGCGGGAGCGCGCACCGCGGCGCAGGCGGCGCTCAGAACGTGGCCGGGGTGTTGGCGCTGACGATCACCACCGCCTCGCTGCCGACGTTGCGGAACCGGTGCGGCACCCGGCTCTCGAAATAATACCCCTCGCCGGCATGCAGCACCCGCACCTGCGCGCCGACGGTGATCTCCACTTCGCCGGCCACCACCACCCCGCCTTCCTCGCCCTGGTGCACCAGCATCGCGCTGCCGGTGTCGCTGCCCGGCGGCATCACCTCGCGCAGGATGCACATCTGCCGCTGCGGGCGATGTTGCCCGACCAGGTAGTAGTGGATGCCGTCGCTGCCCACGTCGGGCAGTTCGTCGGCGGCATAGAACGGCGCATCGGCCGGGCCGATCTGCAGATCCTGGGTGAAGAAATCGGCCAGCGAGATCGGGATGCCGTCCAGCACCTTCTTCAGCGAACTTACCGACGGGCTGACCTTGTTCTGCTCGATCAGCGAGATGGTGCTGTTGGTCACGCCCACCCGCTTGGCCAGCTCACGCTGGCTCAGCCGGTGGGCGGTACGAACCCGGTGCAGACGGGCGCCGATATCCATCGCGTGATGAGGACAGCCTTGAAGGTGTTGCCGGATACTTTACACAGCCGGTCCGCGCGGTCAATTTGCCAGGCGCCGTGCGCCGGGGTCGGCGTCGCCGCCTGAACCGGTGCGCGGCCCCGCCCTTTTCGCCTGATGGGGCATCGCAGAGCCGGCGGCGCGGCCACCCGGACACGGCGGCGGCGCAACGCGGGTGCCGACCCCGACACCGCAGGCCCGGTTGGTGTAAAGTTTTTTCAACACCCCTTCCGCGTGGAGCCTGTGATGCGCCCCGAGCCGCCCTCCTCCTCCCAGGCGCTGGCCGATCACTACGCCGCCCAGGCCACGCAGGCGCCCGAGAACATGGACGCGTTCTGGATGCCGTTCACCGCCAACCGCCAGTTCAAGGCACGGCCGCGGCTGCTGGCCTCGGCCGAGGGCATGTACTACCGCAGCGTGGACGGGCGCCGGATTCTCGACGGCACCGCCGGGTTGTGGTGCTGCAATGCCGGACACGCGCGGCCGCGCATCGTCGAGGCGGTGTCCCGGCAGATCGCCACGCTGGATTTCGCACCGAGCTTCCAGATGGGGTCGCCGCTGCCGTTCGTGCTCGCCGAACGCCTGGTCGAACTCGCCCCGCCCGGTCTGGATCACGTGTTCTATACCAACTCCGGCTCCGAATCGGTGGACACCGCGATGAAGATCGCGCTGGCCTACCACCGCGCGCGCGGCGAGGGCCAGCGCACCCGCTTCCTCGGCCGCGAGAAGGGCTATCACGGGGTCGGCTTCGGCGGCATCTCGGTCGGCGGGCTGCCCAACAACCGCAAGGGGTTCGGGCCGCTGCTGCCCGGCGTGGACCATCTGCGGCATACCCTGGACCTGGAGCGCAACGCGTTCTCGCAAGGCCTGCCCGAACACGGCGTAGAGCTGGCCGAAGATCTGGAACGGTTGGTCACGCTGCACGACGCCTCCACCATCGCCGCGGTGATCATCGAACCGATCTCCGGCTCGGCCGGGGTGGTGCTGCCGCCGCACGGCTACCTGCAGCGCATCCGCCAGCTGTGCGACAAGCACGGTATCGTGCTGATCTTCGACGAGGTGATCACCGGCTTCGGCCGCGTCGGCAAGGCCTTCGCCGCGCAGCGCTTCGGCGTCACCCCGGACCTGATGACGACCGCCAAGGGCCTGACCAACGGCTGCGTGCCGATGGGCGCGGTGTTCGTCTCGCGCGCTATCCACGATGCCTTCGCGCACGGCCCGGCAGGCGCCATCGACCTGTTCCACGGCTACACCTATTCCGGCCACCCGCTGGCCTGCGCCGCGGCGCTGGCGACGCTGGACACCTATGCCGAAGAACAGCTGTTCGAACAGGCCATCGTGCTGGGCGAGGACTGGCAGCAGGCGATCCACGCGCTGAAGGACTTGCCGCACGTGATCGATATCCGCAACTTCGGCCTGATCGGCGCGATCGAACTGGCGCCGCGGCACGGCGCGCCCGGCGCGCGCGCCTACGAGATCTTCGAGCGCTGCTTCCACGAAGCCGACCTGCTGATCCGCGTCACCGGCGACACCATCGCGCTGTCGCCGCCGCTGATCGTGGAGCGCGAGCACATCGAGCGCATCTTCGCGGTGCTCGCCGACATGATCCGCAGCACGCCCTGATCCCCGCCCTCACCTCAACCCGCTCCGCGCTCCCCACGCGCGCCGCATGCCTGGAGAACCGCTCATGCTGGTCGGCGTCCCGAAAGAGATCAAGAACCACGAATACCGGATCGGGCTGACCCCGGCCGGGGTCCGCGAACTGGTGCTGCACGGGCATCAGGTGCTGGTGCAGCGCGACGGCGGCCAGGCCATCGGCCTGACCGACGCGGACTACGAACGCGCCGGCGCGCGCCTGGCCGACGACGCGGCCAGCGTGTTCGCGCAGGCCGACATGATCGTCAAGGTCAAGGAACCGCAGCCGGACGAATGCGCGCTGCTGCGCCCGGAGCAACTGCTATTCACCTACCTGCACCTGGCGCCAGACCCGGCGCAGGCGAACGCGTTGCTGCAGTCAGGCTGCACCGCCATCGCCTACGAAACCGTCACCGACGGCCACGGCGGCTTGCCGCTGCTGGCGCCGATGAGCGAGGTGGCCGGGCGCATGGCGATCCAGGCCGGCGCGCATGCGCTGGAAAAGGCGCAGGGCGGCTGCGGCGTGCTGCTCGGCGGCGTGCCCGGGGTCAAGCCGGCGGAAGTGCTGGTGATCGGCGGCGGCGTGGTCGGGATCAACGCTGCGCGCATGGCGATGGGCCTGCATGCGCGGGTGACGGTGCTGGACCGTTCGCTGGAACGGCTCAAGTACCTGGACGAACTGTACGGCCACCAGCTCACCACGCTGTATTCCACCCGCGATGCGATCGAGCACTGCCTGCCGCACACCGACCTGGTGATCGGCGCGGTGCTGATCCCCGGCGCCGCCGCGCCCAAGCTGGTGTCGCGCGCGCAGTTGGCGCTGCTGCGGCCGGGTTCGGTGCTGGTGGACGTGGCGATCGACCAGGGCGGCTGCTTCGAGACCAGCCGCGCCACCACCCACCAGCAGCCGACCTACGAGGTCGATGGCATCGTCCACTACTGCGTGGCCAACATGCCCGGCGGCGTGGCGCGCACCTCCACCTTCGCCCTGACCAACGCCACCTTGCCGTTCGTGCTGCAGTTGGCCGAGCACGGCCTGCAGGCGCTGCGCGACGACCAGGACCTGCGCAACGGCCTGAACGTGCACGCCGGCAAGCTCACCCACCGCGCGGTGGCGCAGGCGCTGGGCGCGGAGTTCGTGCGGCCGCTGGACGCGCTGGGCTGAGCCTTTGCTTCGAGGAACACCGACCATGACCGACTCCTTGTCCCACTACATCGGCGGCCGCCGCGTCGATTTCCGCAACGGCGACTACGCCGAGGTGTTCGACCCGGCCAGCGGCGCGGTGGCGCGGCGCGTGCCGCTGGGCGATGCGCATGCGGTCGACATGGCGGTGGCCGCCG
>NZ_CAPJ01000347.1 GCF_000331775.1 Xanthomonas translucens pv. translucens DSM 18974 | reverse complement strand
ACTGGGTCACTTACCCATTTAAAATCATTGGGATTACATTTATTCATACCGAGAATTGATACGCCTTTTTATCGCGCAGCAGTTCTCGCAAGAAACGTCGGAATCATCCGTTATCCGGAAAAACCGATTGCCGTCACGCAAAAAGCGACTGGACGTCACGCGCCCAAGGCGATGCAAGACCGCTGCACCACGCGGCAGCGGATGCGCACGCAGCTGCGCTGGCGAGCGCCGCCAAGATGTCACGGAAGATGCGTTCGCTCGCGTCGAGCGCGCATCGCGAGGCGCTCGGCGAGGCCGCGGAATCGCAACGGGCAGGCGCTGCGATGTCGCGTCGGATGGCGGCCGTTTTGCGCTCAGCGCGCCAGGTGCGCCCGCCCGGCCGCGGTCAGCACCGCCACCTCGCGTTCGCCGCGCGTCTCCACCCGGATCCAGCCCGGCCCCGCACGCCCATCCAGGGTGGCTTCGCCCAGCCAGGCCAGGGTCCGCAGCAGCACGCTCATGCGCACGCCCAGGCGCTTGCACAACCGCGCCAGGGCGACGCCTTCCGGCTCCGGCGCCAACGCGTCGAGCAGCGCCCGGGTCAGCGCCGGATCAGCGGACAAGCGCCACGCCGATGTCGCGCGGCACCGCGTCGGCGGCCTCGGCCAGGTGCGGGGTCACCAGCACCGGGATCGACTTGGAGGTCGGCGTGCGCGCCTCGTCGGCGAAGCTGGACAGCGGCACCAGGCCATTGGTTTCCGGGTAGTACGCGGCCAGGCAGCCGCGCGGGATGTTGTACGCGACCAGCAGGAAGCGCCGGGCATGGCGCTGCACGCCATCCTCGCCGAGGCTTTCCAGGTCCACCCAGGCGCCGGGCTGCAAGCCCAGGTCGGCGATGTCGGCGGCGTTGATGAACAGCACCCGGCGCTCGCCGAACACGCCGCGGTAGCGGTCGTCCAGGCCGTAGATGGTGGTGTTGTACTGGTCGTGCGAGCGCGTGGTGGCCAGGGTGAACACCGGCTGCTGCGGGTGCTGGCGGCGCGCGCGGTGGATCGGGTTGTCGGTCGGCACCGCGTGCACCTTGAACACTGCGCGGCCTTCCGGCGTGTCCCACACGCGGTCGCGCGCGGTGTTGGACAGACGGAAGCCGCCGGGCACGCGTACCCGCGTATTGAAGTCGGCGAAGTCCTCGAACACCTGCGCGATCAGCTCGCGGATGCGGTCGTAGTCGGCCACCAGCCAGCGCCAGCGGATCGCGCTGCGCGCGCCGAGCGTGGCCTCGGCCAGGCGCGCGACGATCGCCGGCTCCGACAGCAGTTCCGGCGACGCCGGCGGATTGATGCCGGCCGACAGGTGCACCATGCTCATCGAATCCTCGACGCTGACGCTCTGCGGCCCGCCTTCCTGGATGTCGATCTCGGTGCGGCCCAGGCACGGCAGGATCAGCGCGTCGCGGCCGTGCACCAGGTGGCTGCGGTTGAGCTTGGTGGTCACGTGCACGGTCAGGTCGCAGCGGCGCAGCGCGCGATGCGTGGCCTCGGTGTCGGGAGTGGCGGTGGCGAAGTTGCCGCCCATGCCGAAGAAGGTCCGGGCGCGGCCGTCGCCCATCGCCTCGATCGCGCCGACCGTATCGAAACCGGAGGCGCGCGGCGGATCGAAACCGAACACCTGCTGTAGCCGGTCCAGGAACGCGGCCGGCGGCTTCTCGTAGATCATCATCGTGCGATCGCCCTGCACGTTGCTGTGGCCGCGCACCGGGCAGGCGCCGGCGCCGGGGCGGCCCAGATGGCCGCGCAGCAGCAGCAGGTTGGCGATCATGTGGATCGTCGCCACCGAATGCTTGTGCTGGGTGATGCCCATGCCCCAGCAGGCGATCAGCCGTTCGGATTTCAGGTAGATCTCGCCGGCATGGCGCAGCTCGGCCTCGCTCAGCCCGGATTCCTCGACGATGGTCGCCCACGGCTCGGCGATCACCTCTGCAGCGAAGGCATCGAAGTTGGCGGTATGCTGGGTGATGAACTGCAGATCCAGCAGCCGCGGTTGCGCCGCGCGCGCGGCCTCGGCATCGCGCTCCAGCACGTGCTTGATGATGCCCTTGACCGCGGCCAGGTCACCGCCGATCTTCAGCTGGAAATAGTCCGAGGAAATCCGCGTCGAACCGTTGTGCAGCATCTGCAGCTTGTCCTGCGGATCGGCAAACTTCTCCAGGCCGCGCTCGCGCAGCGGATTGAACGACACGATCGCCGCGCCGCGCTTGGCCGCCTGGCGCAGCTCGCCGAGCATGCGCGGATGGTTGGTGCCGGGGTTCTGGCCGAAGATGAAGATCGCGTCGGCCAGTTCGAAATCCTGCAACGACACCGTACCCTTGCCCACGCCGATCTGCGACTTGAGCGCGGTGCCCGACGGCTCGTGGCACATGTTCGAACAATCGGGGAAGTTGTTGGTGCCGAACTCGCGCACGAACAGCTGGTACAGGAACGCGGCCTCGTTGCTGGTGCGCCCGGAGGTGTAGAAGATCGCCTCGTCCGGCGAGGCCAGGCCGTTGAGGTGCATGGCGATCAGCGCGAACGCGGCGTCCCAGTTCACCGGCACGTAGTGGTCGCTGGCGCTGTCGTAGCGCAGCGGATGGGTCAGCCGGCCCTGCCCTTCCAGCCAGTAGTCGCTGTACTTGGCCAGTTGCGTCACGCTGTGCTGGGCGAACAGCTCCGGCGTGGCGCGGCGCGCGGTGGCTTCGGCGGCCACCGCCTTGGCGCCGTTCTCGCAGAACTCGAAAGTCGAGGTGTGGTCGCGGTCGGGCCAGGCGCAGCCGGGGCAGTCGAAGCCGTCGGGCTGGTTGGCGTGCAACAGGGTCTTGGCCCCCTGCACCGCCACGTCCTGCTGCAGCAGGTGGGTGGCGACGGCGCGCAACGCGCCCCAGCCGCCGGCCGGCTGCGTATAGGGTTGGATGGTTTTCTTGCTCATGCGGGCTCTCCGGCGTGTTCGGCCTGGTGCAGGCGCTGCGGATGGCTATAGACGACGTAATCGTGGTCGCGGGCGAACCCGATCAGGGTCAGGCCGGCGCTGTCGGCCAGCGCGACCGCCAGCGCGGTGGGTGCGGAAATGGCCGCCAGCAACGGGATGCCGGCCTGCGCGGCCTTCATCGCCATCTCGTAGCTGGCGCGGCTGGTGACCACGGCGAAGCCGCTGGCCGGGTCCAGGCCGACAGTAGCCAGTGCGCCGATCAGCTTGTCCAGTGCGTTGTGCCGGCCGACGTCCTCGCGCGCCAGTTGCACGCACCCGTCCGCGTCGGCCCATCCGGCGGCGTGGGTGGCGCCGGTGATCGCGTTGAGCGGTTGCTGCTGGCGCAGCTCGCGCAAGGCCCGCGCCAGCGCCGCGGGCGCGATC
>NZ_CAPJ01000348.1 GCF_000331775.1 Xanthomonas translucens pv. translucens DSM 18974 | reverse complement strand
CGGCGCGATGCAGTTGCGGCTGCGCCTGCGCCGCCGCGGCCACCGGCGGCGGCTTCACGTAGTTCGGGCCGAGCACGCAGGCCGACAGCAGCAGCGGCAACGCGGCGGGGACGAGCACACGGGAAAAACGCTGAGCCATGGAATCCTCAATGCATCGCAAGCGGAGCGCCGCCCTTGGGCAGCGGTTTGAGCAACAACCCCAGCGGAATCGTGCACACCACGATCCACCCGAAGATCCAGAACAGGTCGTTGTAGGTCATCACCAGCGCCTGCTGCTGCACCATGCGCGCCAGCTGCGCCACCGACTGCAGCGCCGCACCGGCGCCGGAAGCGGACTGCAGCTGCGCGGCCAGGCCATGCAGGTCATCCTGCGCCAGCGGCGAATTGGCGCTGGTGCCGCTGCCGATCATCTGCGTGTGGAACACCATGCGCCGCTCCTGGAAGGTGGAGATCAGCGCCAGGCCGATCGAGCCGCCCATGTTGCGTGCGGCGTTGAACAGCCCGGACGCGTCGCCGGCCAGTTCCGGCGGGACCGACGAGATGGCGGCCTGGTTCAGCGACATCATCGCCAGCGCCAGGCCGCAGCCCCGCAGCAACTGGCCGATCACGAAATGCATGCCGACCGAATCGGCGCTGAGGTTCATGTCGACGAAGCAGGCGACGGCGAAACAGCTGAGCCCGCCGATCACCAGGATGCGCACATCCACGCACATCAGCATCTTCGGCATCAACGGCATCAGCAGCACCGTCGGCACGCCGGACAGCAGCACCACGTAGCCGGCCTGCTCGGCGTTGTAGCCGGAGATCGTGGCCAGGAATTGCGGGATCATGTACATGATCCCGAACAGGATCATGCCCACTGCGAGCATTATCACGAACACCGCGCCGAAACTGCGCTGCAGCAGGATCGACAGGCGGATCACCGGCTGCCGGCTGAGGAACTGCGAGGCGACCAGCGCGCCCAAGCCGAGCAGCGAGAGCAGGCTCAGCAGCACGATCTCGGAGGACTCGAACCAGCGCTCGCGCTGGCCCTCCTCCAGCACCACGGTCAGCGCACCGAGCCCGGCGGTGAGCCCGAAGATGCCGAGCCAGTCGGCGTCGAGCAGCCCGCGCAGGTGCATGCGCTCGTGCGGCAGGCCGAGCAGCAGCAACGCCACCAGCCCGGCGCAGATCGGCACGTTGATGAAGAACGCGTAGTGCCAGCTGACGTTCTCGGTCAGCCAACCGCCGAGCAGCGGCCCGATCACCGGCCCCAGGATCACGGTCATGCCGAAAAGCGCGGTGCCCATTGGCTGCTGCGCCGGCGGCAGCCGCGTGGCGACGATGGTCAGCGCGGTGGGGATCAGCGCGCCGCCGGCGAAGCCCTGGCCGATGCGGCCGAGGATCATCATCGGCAGGCTGTTGGACAGGCCGCACACCACCGAGAAGAACGTGAACAGCAGCGCGCAGATCAGCAGGAAGTTGCGCAATCCCAGGGTGCGCACGAACCAGCCGGTGAGCGGGATCATCACGATCTCGGCGACCAGATAGGCGGTGGAGATCCAGGTGCCCTCTGTGCCGCTGGCGCCGACCTCGCCCTGGATGGTCGGCAACGCGGCGTTGACGATGGAAATATCCAGCGTCGCCATGAACGACCCGATGGTGCCGGCGGCCACCGCCAGCCACGCGCCGACATCGGCCTTCTGCTGTGCGCCGGCACCCGCCGCCGGCGCAGCGGCGGCCTCGCTCACGGCCCGCCCTCGCCCTGCTTGCCTTCCTGCTCGACCCGCTCCTTGGCGTCCTTGGCCGCGCGCGTATCCACCGTGACCGTCGCCGACATGCCCGGCACCAGCACCTTGCGCGCCTCCGCGCCGGCCTTGAGCCGGATCCGCACCGGCACCCGCTGCACCACCTTGGTGAAGTTGCCGGTGGCGTTCTCCGGTGGCAGCAGCGCGAACTGCGAGCCGGTGCCCGGCGCGATGCTTTCGACCACACCGTCCAGCTCGACGCCCGACAGCGCATCGACCTCGATCCGCGCCGGCTGCCCGGGCCGCATCAGTCCGACCTGGGTTTCCTTGAAATTGGCGCTCAGATACAGCGCATCGACCGGCACCACGCTCATCAGCCGCGTACCGGCGGCGACGAACTGGCCGACCTGCACGGTCTTGTCGCCGATACGGCCGTCGATGCGCGCGGTCAGCCGCGTGTCCTCCATCGCCACCTGCGCCTGGTCGGCGTCGGCCTGCGCCTGCTGCAGACCGGCGCGGGCCTGGTCCAACTGCGCGCCCGCGCCCTGCACCTGACTCTCGGCGGCGGCGACCTGGGCCTTGGCCGCGTCGTACTGGGCCTGCGCGCGGTCGCGGTCGTGGACGATGCTCTCGTAGTGCTCGTGGGTGTCGGCGCCGGACGCGGCCAGCGGCGCGAAGCGCTTGGCCTCGGCCTGGGCGAAGCGCAGGCTGGCGGCAGCGGCAGTGATCTGGGTGCGCGCCTGCAGCAGGGTCGCGCGTTGCGCCTGCAGGCCGGCCTCGGCGGCGGCGATATCGGCCTGGCGTACCGCGACCACCGCCTGCGCCTGCTGCTGGGTGGCGCGGTAGCTGCGCGCGTCGATCTGCAGCAGCGGCTGCCCGGCCTTGACCGTCTGGTTGTCGCCGACGAACACGCCGGTCACGTAGCCGTTGACCCGCGGCGCCACCGCCACCGCATCGGCCTGCAGATAGGCGTTGTTGGTTTCCTGCAGGTAGCGGCCGGTGGTCAGGTAATAGACCAGCCACGCCAGCAGGGCGATCAGCACGACCAGGCCGATCAGCAGCAGCGTCCATTTCACCTTGGGATTCTTCAGCGGCGACGGCTTGTCGGGCTGCCTGGCGTCGTCCTGGGCCGGCGCGGCGCGCGCTTCGTCCGAAGTGGCCTGCCGTTGCGTCTGCGTGGGATCTGGGTCGTGAGTACTCAAAGTCGCAGGTTCCTTGGGGTGGGGACCATCCTCGCCGGTGCGCTTGACGGTGCAGGAACAGCGATGCACTGCCGGGCGACGCGCCCACCAGACGGGGGCGTACGGAAAACTTTACAAGTATTTCTACCAGTGGGTCCAGATTGTGTGAATGCGCCTGGCGGCGGCGTTCAGGCGCCCTGCTGCGATTTCCTCACCCGATGCTTGTCCACCACGGCGATGGCCCATGGTGTGTGGTCAGGCGCATCGAGTGCAGCCTGCTGCAGGCCTTCCGCTTGCGCCGTCCCCTCACCCCTACCCCTCCTTCTCCCGTCGGGAGAAGGTGCCCGAAGGGCGGATGAGGGTCCGGGACAAGCGGTCTATCCAATCTCGAAACTGAATGCATGTCACAAACTGCGCCCACCGCGGCCTACACCTTCCCCACGCGCAATCCCCTCAGCGCCCCGTCTTCAACTCCGTCCACAGCCGCGTGTACTGGCGGTCCACCTCCGGCGGCATCACCGCCAGCGCGAACAGCTTGGCCTGCACGTCCGCCGGCGGGTAGAGGGTGCGGTCGCCGCTGATCGCCGCATCGATCAGCGGCAGCGACTTGGGCACCGCGTTCGGATAGCTGACGAAGTTGGTGTTGGCCGCGGCCACTTCCGGGGTCAGCAGGTAGTTGATGAACTGGTAGGCGTTCTCCGGATGCTTGGCGTCCTTGGGAATGGCCAGCATGTCGAAGAACTGCAACGCGCCTTCCTTCGGGATCGAATAGGCGATGCGCACGCCGTTCCTGGCTTCCTCGGCGCGGTCGCGCGCCTGCAGGATGTCGCCGGACCAGCCCACCACCAGACAGGTGCTGCCCTTGGCCAGCGCGTCGATGTACTGCGAGGAGTGGAAGTTCTGGATGTAGGGGCGGATTTCCTTGAGCTTGGCCGCGGCCTTCTCGATCACCTTCGGGTCGGTGCTGTTCGGGTCCTCGCCCAGGTAGTGCAGCACCGTCGGCACGATCTCCGAGGCGGTGTCGAGGAAGGTCACCCCGCAGTCCTTGAGCCTGGCCAGATTCTCCGGTTTGAACACCAGGTCCCAGCTGTCGACCACCTCGGTGCTGCCGAACGCGGCCTGGATCTTGTCGACGTTGTAGCCGATGCCGGTGGTGCCCCACAGGTACGGTACCGCGTAGCTGTTGCCCGGGTCCTGCTGCGCGATGCGCTGCATCATCGCCGGGTCCAGATTGGCCAGGTTGGGGATCTTGCGCTTGTCCAGCGGCAGGAACACGCCGGCCTGGATCTGCCGGCCGAGAAAACTCAGCGACGGCACCACCACGTCGTAGCCGCTGCCGCCCGCCAGCAGCTTGGCCTCCAACACCTCGTTGCTGTCGAACACGTCGTAGGTGACGTGGATACCGCTATGCCGCTCGAAGCCGGGCACGGTGCCTTCGGCGATGTAGTCCGACCAGTTGTAGACGTTCAACTGCTTCGCCTCGCCGGCAGCATCCGCCTGCGTCGCGCCATTCCCGTGGCCAGATTCACCGCAGCCTGCCAGACACAGCACCGCCACCATCCCGGCTATCGCGCGCCGCTTCATCGTCGTCTCCATGCCGCCCGTGCGGGCAGCGGTTGGCGGGACGCGGCGCTGGCGCGCGTCCCGGTGGTCCTCCTCTTCGGCGGCCGCGCGCGGCGCGGCCGTACTGCATGCAGGCGCCGCGCCGAAGCGCCACGCCATGGACCACGGACACGACCGGCTCAGCGGCCGGTCTTGATCTCCGTCCACAGGCGGGTGTACAGCTTGTCCACCTCGGGCGGGTTGATCGAATAAGTGAACATCTTCGCCGCCACCTCTGGCGGCGGATAGATGGTCGGGTCGTTGCGGATCGCCGCATCCACCAGCGGCGTCGCCTTCGGCACCGGATTGGCGTAGTGGATGAAGTTGCTATTGGCCGCGGCCACCTCCGGCGTCAGCAGGTAGTTGATGAACTTGTAGGCGTTCTGCGGATGCTTGGCATCCTTCGGGATCGCCAGCATGTCGAACCACTGCGGCGCGCCTTCCTTGGGAATCGAATAGGCCACGTGCACGCCGTCCTTGGCTTCCTCGGCACGGTCGCGCGCCTGGATGATGTCGCCCGACCAGCCCACCGCCAGGCAGGTGTTGCCGTTGGCCAGCGAGGTCACGTACTGCGAGGAGTGGAAGTTCTGCACGTACGGGCGGATGCGCTTGATCAGCGCGGCGGCCTGCTCGATCTTGGCGGTATCGGTGGTGTGCGGATCCTCGCCCTGGTAGTGCAGCACGATCGGGATCAGGTCCGATGGCGTGTCGAGGATGGTGACGCCGCAGTCCTTGAGCTTGGCGATGTTTTCCGGCTTGAACACCAGGTCCCAGCTGTTGGCGATGTCGGTGCTGCCGAACGCGGCCTTGACCTTGTCCACGTTGTAGCCGATGCCGGTGGTGCCGACCATGTAAGGCACGCCGTACGTGTTGCCCGGATCCTGCTGCGCGATGCGCCGCATGATTTCCGGATCCAGGTTGGCCAGGTTCGGGATCTGGCGCTTGTCCAGCGGCAGGAACACGCCGGCCTGGATCTGCCGGCCGAAGAAGTTCAGCGTCGGCACCACCACGTCGTAGCCGCTGCCGCCGGCCAGCAACTTGGTCTCGACCATCTCGTCGCTGTCGAACACGTCGTAGGTGACAGTGACCCCGCTGGCCTTCTCGAACGTGGGCACGGTGTTCTCGGCGATGTAGTCCGAATAGTTGTACACGTTGAGGACCTGGTCCTCGCCCGCCGCGGGCTTGCCGCCCTCGCCGCCACCGGAACCGCCACAGGAGGCGAGCAGCGCCGCAGAGAGGAAAAGGGTGAGCAGTCGCAGCTTCATTGCAGGTCTCCGCAGGTCCATGGGGAAGATCGGAAGATACACGCCGCGGTGTCGCGCGGCCGACGCGAGACGACCCATCCAGACTAACCAGCGCCGTGCTATTTGCCCAGCGCCTGCGCGGTGTCCTGCAGCGCCAGCCAGGCCTTGTCGAACAACTCGTCGACCTGGACGCGGCTCAGGATCAACGGCGGCGACAGCAGCATCGCATCGTTGGTCGCGCGCAGGATCAGGCCGCGGCGCAGCGCATGGTCGCGGCACAGCGCGCCGACCTTGCCGCGGTCGGGGAAGTAATGCCGACGCGGCTTGTCCGGGACCAGTTCCAGCGCGCCGATCATGCCGACGATGCGCGCCTGCCCGACCAGCCGGTGCTCGCCCAGTTCGGCCCAGCGCTGCGCCAAGTACGGCGCGATCTCGTCGCGTGCGCGCGCGACGATGCCCTCGTCCTGCAGCAGGCGCAGGTTCTCCAGCGCCACCGCCGCGCACACCGGATGCCCCGAATAGGTGCAACCGTGCGCCAGCTCGCCGCCCTGCTCCTTCAGCACCGTGGCCACGCGCTTGCCGAACATCGCCGCGCCGAGCGGGATGTAGCCGGAGGTGATGCCCTTGGCGATGGTCATCACGTCCGGCTGGAACCCGAAGTGCTGCGCGCCGAACCATTCGCCGGTGCGGCCGAAACCGCAGATCACCTCGTCGGCGACCAGCAGCACGTCGTAGCGGCGGCAGATGCGCTCGATTTCCGGCCAGTAGCTGCGCGGCGGGATGTACACGCCGATCGCGCCCATGATCGGCTCGCCGATGAACGCGGCCACGCGCTGCGGCCCCAATTCCAGGATCTTGTCCTCGAGCCTGCGCGCGGCCAGCAGACCGTATTCCTCCGGGTCCAGGTCGCCGCCGTCGCCGAACGGGTATGGCGGGTCGATATGGTGGATGTCGGGGATCGGCAGCCCGCCCTGGCGGTGCATCCCCTTCATCCCGCCGAGGCTGGCGCCGGCCATGGTGGTGCCGTGGTAGCCGTCGTGGCGGCCGATGAAGATGTTCTTCTGCGGCTGGTCCTGCACCGCCCAGAAGTGCCGCACCAGGCGCACGATGGTGTCGTTGGCCTCGGAGCCGGAGTTGGTGAAGAAGGCATGGTCGAGGTCGCCGGGGGTGAGTTCGGCGAGCTTGGCGGCGAGGCGGATGGTGGGCTCGGTGGTGCACTGGAAGAAGCTGTTGTAGTACGCCAGCTGTTCCATCTGTCGCGCGGCGGCCTGGCCGAGTTCCTTGCGGCCGTAGCCGAGGTTGACGCACCACAGCCCGGCGAAGGCGTCGAGCAGCTTGTTGCCGTCGGCATCCCAGACGTAGGCGCCGTCGCCGCGGGTCAAAATGCGCGTGCCCTTTTCGGCCAGTGCGGCGTTGTCGTTGAACGGGTGCAGGTGATGCGCCGCATCCAGATCCTGCAGGGCTCGCGTCTCTATCCGATCCATGTCCACTCCATGCTCGTTGCTGCCGCTGTTGTTTTGGCCGTTGCTGCTGCTTTCGCTGTCGCACTGGCTCTTTGCCGTTGCTTTGGCCGTTGCTTTGGCCGTTGCTTTGGCCGTTGCTTTGGCCGTGGCCGTGGCCGTGGCCGTGGCCGTTGCTGTTGCTGTTGACTTACCGGGTTCCCTTCCGCAGCGGCGGCCATGGCGGGGAAAAACCCCGCAGGGGCGGCGCACATGGATGTGCGCCGTTCGCGGCAGGGGCAGGATGCCCCTTCCGCGAATCCCCGACATGGACGCGGACCCGGAGCGCGCAGCGCGGAGGGCGCGAGGCAGGGCGCGCTTGACCAGCCTTCGGCTGTGGTAAAGCGTTTCTTTTGGTTACTTTTCTTTGCGCGAGCAAAGAAAAGTGACTCGCCGCAAGGCGAAAGCTTTTGCCGTTGTTTTGGTTCTTGTACTGGGATTTTGAAGCTTTGAAGCAAGAGCAACAGCTTCCGCTGACGCGGGTCACTTTTCTTTGCTTGTGCAAAGAAAAGTAACCAAAAGAAAGCACACCCCGCAGCGCGCCCTCCGCGCTACGCGCTCCAGGTCCGCAGCCCCAACGGGCATTTTTCAATGGCACATCCATGTGCCAGCGAAAAACGTCGCGCATCCTGCGCGCCGCCCTTCGGGTATTCGCCCGCCGGGTCTGCCGCGCTGAGGGGGCCCGGCAGATCAAAAGCAAAGCAACAGCAACAGCAACAGCTTGCGATTGCAGCTTTCTCGATCCACCATCGCAAGCAAGGGCGGACTCACACGTTCAACAACAAGAACTCCCGCTCCCACGAACTGATCACCCGGAAGAACGTCTCGTACTCCTTGCGCTTGACCGAAATATAGGCGCGAACGAAACGCGGCCCCAGCATCTCCTGCAACGGCGTACACCGCTCCAGCTCGTCCAGCGCCTCGCCCAGCGAACGCGGCAACTGATAGCCCATCTCCTTGCCGTTGCCGCTGATCGGCGCAGTCGGCTCCAGCTTCTCGCGGATGCCCAGCAACCCGCAGGCCAGCGTCGCCGCCATCGCCAGATAAGGATTGGCGTCGGAGCCGGCGAAGCGGCTCTCCACGCGCATGTTCTCGATCGTGTCGATCGGCACCCGCAGCCCGCAGGTACGGTTGTCGAAGCCCCACAGCACGTTGCTCGGCGACACCTCGCCGAACATCAGCCGACGGTAGGAATTGACGTTCGGCGCCAGCACCGCCATCGCCATCGGCACGTACTTCTGCAGGCCGGCCAGGTAATGCCCGAAGGTGCGGCTGTACTCGCCCGCGCGGCGGCCGCTGAACACGTTCTTGCCGTGCTTGTCGACCAGACTCTGGTGGATGTGCATCGCACTGCCCGGCTCGTTCTCCATCGGCTTGGCCAGGAACGTGGCGTAGACGCCGTGGCGCATCGCCGCCTCGCGCATCGTACGCTTGAACAGGAACACCTGATCGGCGCGCGAGAGCGCATCGGAATGGGTGAAGTTGACCTCCAGCTGCGCCGCGCCGGATTCATGGATCAAGGTGTCCACGTCCAGTTCCATCGCGTCGCAATAGTCGTACATCAGATCCAGGATCGGATCGAACTCGTTGACCGCGTCGATCGAGTACGACTGCCGCGCCGTCTCCGGCCGCCCCGAGCGCCCGGCCGGCGGCAGCAACGGGAAGTCAGGGTCGGTGTTCTTCTGCACCAGGAAGAACTCCAGCTCCGGCGCCACCACCGGCTTGAAGCCGATCGCCGCATACGCCTGCAGCACCCCGCGCAACACGTTGCGCGGCGCCAGCTCGTGCGGCTGGCCGTCCTTGGTGTAGCAGTCGTGGATCACCTGCGCGGTCGGGTCGGTGGCCCACGGCACCATCCGCACCGTGTCCGGGTCCGGGCGCAGTTGCATGTCCGAGTCCGACGGCGAGGTCAGGTCGTAATAGTCGTCGGGGTACTCGCCGGTGACGGTGGTGGCGAAGATGCCTTCGGGCAGGCGCGTGCCGTAGTCGTGGGAGAATTTGGCCGCAGGAATGATCTTGCCGCGCGCGTTGCCGGTGATGTCCGGCACCAGGCACTCGACCTCGGTGATGTGGCGGTCCTTCAGCCAACGGCGCAGCGAGCTTTCCTGCTGTTCGGGGGTGTTCTTGCGGGAGCGCGGTCGGCTGGCCATGGGAGAGTCGATTCAGTGCGTGCGGCGAGCCGCGTAATGGCGACAGGCGTCGCCGAAGGCCTGGAAGATGCCGAGATAGAACGGGTCGTCGAGCACGCGCCATTCCGGGTGCCACTGTACGCCTAGCAGGAAGCCAGGACCGATGCCGCGAAACGCTTCGATCAGTCCATCCGGCGCCAGCGCCTCCACGATGAGGTCGCCGCCGAGTTGCGCCACGCCCTGCCCATGCAGCGAATTGACCCGCACCCGCTGCTTGCCGGCGATGTCGGCCAGCCAGCCGCCCTCGCTCAGGGTCACCTCGTGCACCGGCGCGTACTGCTGGTCCAGCGGCGCGTTGGGGTCCTCGCGATGATCGGACAGCCCGGGCAGCGCATGCAGCTTCTGGTGCAAGGTGCCGCCCAGGGCCACGTTGACCTCCTGGAAACCGCGGCAGATCGCCAGGATCGGCAGGCCGAGCGCGATCGCCTGCGGGATCAGGTCCAGGGTGGTGGCATCGCGTGCCGGATCGTGCGGATTGCCCGGCCAGCTGGGTTCGTCGCCGTAGTGGTACGGCTCGATATTGCTGACCGCACCGGTCAGCAACAGGCCGTCCAGCCGCGCCAACCAGTCGCACGCCGCGACCGGCGGCTGCAGCGACGGCAGCAATACCGGCGTCACCCCGGCACCATCGACCGCGGCCCGCAGATACTTTTCCCCGGCGGCCAGGAACGGATGCTGGCCGATGGGCTTGCGATCGGTCGACAGGCCGACCAGAGGCGATACAGCCATGCGAAAAGCTCGTGTGGCGTGGCCGCAACTTACCCCGGGCGTTTTATTTTTACAACACGCTGCAGCGGTGCGAAGCGGCCGGCGCACGCCTGCCGGCCATGCCCGCAGCAGGGAGCGTGCGCTATTACAGGACGCAGTGGCAGGCAGGCCGACGCGGCGCGCGGCGCGCGTTTCGTCGTCGAACGCAGGCGCCTGTTGAGTATTCTTGACGCGGACCCGGCTCTGCTAAGCTCGTCGCACTCCCGCAGGCCGCCATCATGACCCGCACGCACGACGCTCCGCCCCTGCCTCCGGACGCCGCCCAGGCCCTGCAACGCATCCCCGGCTGCGAACAGATCGACCTGCTGCTGCCGGACAGCAATGGCCTGCTGCGCGGCAAGCGCATCACCCGCGACGCGCTGGACAAGATCTATCGCGACGGGGTGTGCCTGCCGATGTCGCTGATCGCCACCGACATCACCGGCAATACGGTCGAGGAAACCGGCCTGGGCTATGCCATCGGCGACGAGGACCGGCTGTGCTTCCCGATCCCTGGCACGCTGCAGCCGGTGCCGTGGGCGCCGGTGCCGTCGGCGCAGTTGCTGCTGACGATGCGCGATGAAGCCGGCGACCCGCTCGACATCGCGCCGCGCGAAGTGCTGGCGCGGGTGCTGGCGCGGCTGCGCGCGCGCGGGCTGACCCCGGTGATCGCGGTGGAACTGGAGTTCTACCTGTTCGATCCGCGCGCCGACGCCGACGGCCGGCCGCAACCGCCGCTGCAGGCGCACACCGGGCTGCGCAACGACAGCACCCAGGTCTACTACATGCAGGAACTGGACGACCAGCGCGGCTTCACCGACGCGGTCGCGCAGGCCTGCCGCGCGCAGGGCATCCCCGCCGATACTGCGGTCGCCGAATACGCGCCCGGCCAGTTCGAGATCAACCTCAAGCACCGCGGCGACGCGCTCGCCGCCTGCGACGACGCGCTGATGCTAAAGCGCGCGATCAAGGCGATCGCGCAGCAGCAGGGCTTGCTCGCCAGCTTCATGGCCAAGCCGTTCGCCGCGCAGTCGGGCAGCGGCCTGCACCTGCACGTGAGCCTGCTCGACGCGGCCGGCGACAACGTCTTCGCCGGCACCGCGCAGGCGCCGGCCGACGCGTTGCGCCATGCCATCGGCGGCCTGCAGCGCAGCGCCGACGACTGCCTGCTGCTGTTCGCCCCGCATGCCAACAGTTACCGCCGCTTCGTGCCCAACGCGTTCGTGCCGCTCAACGACAGCTGGGGCTTCAACAACCGCACCGTGGCGATGCGGGTGCCGTACAGCGATCCGTCCAACACCCGCATCGAGCACCGCATCGCCGGCGCCGACGCCAATCCCTACCTGGTCGCCGCGGCGGTGCTGGCCGGCATCGAGCACGGCCTGCAGCATGGCTTCGACCCCGGCCCGCCGGTGCAGGGCAACGCCTACGCACAGACCCAGATCCGCCATCCGGACTGGCGCGGCGCGATCGCCGACTTCCTCGCCAGCGACTTCGTCGCCGAGCGGTTCGGCAGCCGCTTCCGCCACGTCTACGGCCAGCAGAAACGCCGCGAGATGCTGGATTTCCATGCGCAGGTGAGCGATCTGGATTACCGATGGTATTTGCGGACAGTGTGAGTGGAGCCGGGAGCCGGGAGCCAGGACTCGGAAAGCAAAAGCCAAGCATCCGGAGGCTGACCCGATGTTTCTCCTCTCCAGCAACGCGTTGCCATGACCCGCTCTCCAACGAGTCCCGAGTCCCGCGTCCCGAGTCCCGACACCTCCTGGTACACCGCCAGCGCCACACCCTTCCCACTGCAGCCGCCACTGCGCGGCCAGGTGCAGGCCGACGTGTGCATCCTCGGCGCCGGCTATACCGGGCTGAGCGCGGCGTTGGCGCTGGCCGAGGCCGGCTACCAGGTCGCGATCGTGGAAGCGCAGCGCGTCGGCTGGGGCGCGTCCGGGCGTAACGGCGGCCAGGCGATCGTCGGCTACGGCTGCGAGCAGCACACGCTGGAAACGCTGCTCGGCCACGCCGAGGCGCGGCTGCTGTTCGATTTCTCGCGCGACGGCATGCAGCTGCTGCGCGAGCGCATCCAGCGCCACGCCATCGCCTGCGACTGGCGCGACGGCCATGCGCACGTGGCGATCAAGCCGCGCCAGGTGCGTGCGTTGCAGGCCGGCATCGCCGAGATGGCGCAGCGCTACGACTATCCGCTGCAGTGGTGGGACCGCGCGCAGTTGCGCGAACACCTGCGCAGCGAGCGCTACCTGGGCGCGATGTACGACCCGGCCAGCGGCCACCTGCACCCGCTCGAATACGCGCACGGTCTGGCGCGCGCGGCGCTGGCCGCCGGTGTGCGCATCTACGAGCACTCGCCGGTGACCGCGCTGATGCGCGGCGCGCGGCCGATCCTGCGCTGCGCGCATGGCGAGGTCCAGGCCGACTTCGCGGTGCTGGCCGGCAACGCCTGGCTGCGCGGCATCGCGCCGGAACTGGAATCGCGGATCATGCCGGTCGGCACCTACATCGGCGCCAGCGCGCCGCTGGGCGCAGCGCTGGCGCGCGAACTGATCGGCAACGACATGGCGGTGGCCGACGTGAACTGGGCGCTGGACTATTTCCGCCTCAGCCGCGACCACCGCCTGCTGTTCGGCGGCCGCGCCAGCTATTCGTCGCTGCCGCCGCCGGGCCTGCGCGGGGTGATGACCCGGCGCATGCGCCAGGTGTTTCCGCAACTGCGCGAGGTCGAACTGGACTACGTGTGGGGCGGCTATGTCGACATCACCCGCAACCGCGCCCCGCACTGGGGCCGGCTGACCCCGAACGTGTACTTCGCGCAGGGCTTTTCCGGCCATGGCGTGGCCGCCACCGGCCTGGCCGGCGAGGTCATCGCCGCCGCCATCGCCGGGCAGTCGCAGCGCCTGGACCTGTTCGCCAGGATTGCGCACGCGCCGTTTCCCGGCGGGCGCCTGCTGCGCACGCCACTGCTGGTGGCGGCGATGTCCTGGTACAAGCTGCGCGACGCGCTGTGGTGAGTGCGCCGCGCGCAGGCGGCGACGGCTAAAGTTGCCGTCGCCGCGGCCGCTACCTGAGGTCTACCCCCCAAAGGACGCCTTGCGCGGCTCGCATGCTGCAACCGTTGCCGGCCTACCCGATCGCCAGCGAAAGCGGGGCTGCCCAGCAGCGCATCCTGCTGGTGGAGAATTCGCGCACGTTCACCGGACTGCTGCGCGAGGCGATCGAGCAGCGGGTGGAACTGCCGGTCACCGTGGTCTCGACCCTGGCCGAAGCGGCGGACGCGCTGGACGGCGGCGGCTCCTGGTTCCTGGCCCTGACCGGGCTGGTGCTGGCCGACGGCGACCGCGACACGGTGGTGGACTTCTTCGTCGCCCGCGGCCTGCCCACGGTGGTGGTCAGCGGGGTCTACGACGAAAGCCTGCGCAAGCGCGTGCTGACCCAGCAGATCATCGACTTCGTACTGAAGAACACGCCAGGCAGCATCGATTACCTGGCCTGGCTGGTGCAGCGGCTGGCGCGCAATCGCAGCATCGCCGCGCTGGTGGTGGACGATTCGCGCTCGGCGCGCGCCTACGCCGCGAGCCTGCTGGCGATGTACGGCTACCAGGTGGTACAAGCAGCCGACGGCGCCGCCGGGCTGAAGGCGGTGGAGACCAATCCGGCGATCCGCCTGGCGGTGGTGAACCAGGAAATGCCGGGGATGGAAGGGGTGGAATTCACCCGCCGGCTGCGTGCGATCCGCGCCCGCGACAAGCTGGCGGTGATCGTCCTGTCCGGCAACGGCGACCCGTCGCTGGTGCCGCGCTTCCTCAAGAACGGCGCCAATGATTTCCTGCGCAAACCCTTTTCGCGCGAAGAGTTCTTCTGCCGCGTGTCCCAGAACGTGGACCAGCTGGAACTGATCGGCACGCTGCAGGACCTGGCCACGCGCGACTTCCTCACCGGCCTGCCCAACCGCCGGCATTTCCTGGAGCAGAGCGAGCGCCTGCTGCCGCAATGGCTGGCGCGCAACGACACGGTCAGCGTGGCGATGCTCGACATCGACCACTTCAAGCACATCAACGACCGCTGGGGCCACGAGGCAGGCGACGACGCGCTGCGCGCGGTAGCGATGACGGTGGCCGCGCATGCGCGCCCGCAGGACCTGGTAGCGCGCTTCGGCGGCGAGGAATTCTGCATGCTGGTGCCGGGCCTGGATGCGCCGGCGGCCAGCGCCTATTTCGAGACCCTGCGCGAGCGCATCGATGCGCTGCAGGTGCAAGTGGGCGAGCAGACGCTGCGCATCACCATCAGCATAGGCGTATGCCGCAGCGACGCGCAGTGCGATGCGCTGCATCCGCTGCTGGCCGAAGCCGACAAGCACCTGTACCTGGCCAAGGCCGGCGGCCGCAACCGGGTTGAGCACGCGCGCTGAACGGCGGCGCCGGCCTCAGCGGCGCCTGGCGCCGATCGCCAGCAGCGCCAGCAGGCTCAGCGCCGCGCCGGCACTGAGGTAGTAGCCGACCCATGGCAGGCCGTAGTGCTTGGCCAGCCAGCTGGCCACGTAAGGCGCAGGTGCCGCACCGATGATGCCGGCCAGATTGAACGACAGCGAGGCGCCGGTGTAACGCACCTGCACCGGGTACAGCTCGGCCAGCATGGCGCCGCAGGGCCCGTAGATCAGGCCGATGAACAACGAACCCAGCGACAGGAACGCCAGCAGCTGCCACGGATGCGCGGCGCCGAACAGCGGCGCGAAGCCCAGCCCGAACAGGATGATGAGCAGGGAAGCGGCGATCATCACCCGGTTCGGGCCGTAGCGGTCGCCGTAATGCGCCGACAGCGGAATACCGGCGGCTAAGAACACAATGCCGACCATCTGCAGCAGCAGGAACTGCTCACGACCGTAGCCGAGCACCGAGGTGCCGTAGCCCAGCGCGAACACCGTGATCAGATAGAACAGCATGAAGGTCGCGAACACGCCGAAGCTGCCGAGCAGCAGCGCGCCGGCATGCCGCGACAGCACCGTCCACATCGGCAGGGCCACCCGCGCGTTGCGCTCCAGCACCTTGCGGAAATCCGGGGTTTCATGGATGCGCAGGCGCACCCACAGCCCGGTCACCACCAGCAACGCACTGGCCACGAACGGGATGCGCCAGCCCCAGCGCATGAACTGCGCATCGTCGAGCACCGCATCGAGCAGCAGGAAGATCCCGGAGGACAGCAGGAAGCCCAGCGGCGCGCCCAGTTGCGGGAACATGCCGTACCAGGCGCGCCTGCCCGGCTGCGCGTTCTCGGTGGCCAGCAACACCGCACCGCCCCATTCCCCGCCCAGGCCCAGGCCCTGGCCGAAGCGGCACAGCGTCAGCAGCGCCGGCGCCCACACGCCGATGCTGGCATAACCGGGCAGCAACCCGATCACCACCGTGGACAGGCCCATGGTCAGCAGCGCGGCCACCAGCGTTGCCTTGCGCCCGATGCGGTCGCCGAAATGGCCGAACAGCGCCGAGCCGACCGGCCGCGCCACGAACGCCACCGCGAACGTGGCCAGCGACTGCAGCCGCGCCGCGTCGGCGTCGCCGGCCGGGAAGAACAGGGTCGGGAACACCAGCACCGCGGCGGTGGCGTAGATGTAGAAGTCGAAGAACTCGATGGTGGTGCCGACCAGGCTGGCCAGCAGCACGCGGCGCGACGAATTGATGGGCGAAGCGGGAAGCGTGGCAGCAGTCATGGATTGGGTGTCGGCGGGAAACCAGCCGATTCTGGCAGATCGGCCCAGCATGTGTGGCGCATGCTTCGCACAGTTGCCCACACGCGAAAGCGCCCATGCGCCATTGCGTGCGTGGGATCTCGATTGCCGGCAATGCAACACCGCCGATACCGCGCCAGCCATGCAACACGCGCGACGCCGCACAAGCGACGCCACGAGCATGGCCGCAACGGCCTGCGGATGTGCCCATGCGCGACGCGCACGAGCACATCCAGAAGCCACGGCAACGCGCTAGCCGAACTCTATCGGCACAGCCATATCGTCACCGATGCGCCCCGCGTCCTGCGGCGAGCGCCGATTGCGCGGCCACCGCGCCGCTCAGACATCGCGCAGTTCCTCGCCAGTGCCGGGACTGCATTGCCCATCCAGGATCATGCTCGGGTCGTAATCCAGCACCAGATCGTCATCCGCTTTTCCGACCAGATTTCCTTCGTCGTCGACCTGATAGGGGATGTCCGATTCCACGCCCTGCTCCCCTGTCCTGACCACGAGATTGGTGTAGCGCTCGCCGTCCCAGCAACGGAAAATGAGCGTCGAATTCTCCCCACCGCTCAGCGTCGAACCCAGACTGCCGATCAGCCTGCTGTTGGCGCCGGCGGTGAGCACGCTGTTCTTGCCGGCGGTCAGCTTGCTGCGATCGCCAGCCATCAACGTACTGTCGTCGCCGGCGGTCAGCTTGCTTCTGTCGCCGGCGGTGAGATAGCTGTTGCGTCCGGCCAATAGTTTGCTGCGGTCGCCGGCGGTCTGGGTGCTGTCGGCGCCCGCGATCAGCTTGCTGCGGTCGCCGGCGGTCTGCACGCTGGCGGCACCGCCAATGAGCGTGCTGCGAGCCCCCGCGGTCTGGAAACTGCCCTTGCCCGCGATCAGCATGCTTTTGTGGCCGGCGATCTGGGTGCACTCATGGCCGGCGATCAGCGAGCTTCCGTAGCTGGCGATCATGTTGCTGCCGTAGCCGGCGGTCAGAAAGCTGCGTACCCCGCTGGTCAGACTGCTGCCGTAGCCGGCGATCAGCGAACTGTCCTGCCCGGCGATGCCGGTGCTTCCATAACCGGCAGTGAGCGAACTGCTGTGCTCGGCCATCTGGGTGCTGCCATAGCCGGCGGTCAGCGTGCTCTCGTAACCGGCGGTCTGGGAACTGCCGTAGCCGGCCATCAGCGTACTGGCATAGCCGGCGATCTCGGTGCTGCCGTAGCCGGCAGTCAGCGAACTGTTCTGCTGCGTGGTCAGCGAACTGCCGTAGCCCGCGGTCAAGGTGCTCTCGTATCCAGCGATCTGGGTGCTGCCGTAGCCGGCGATCAACGAGCTCTCGTGGCCGGCGGTCGAGTTGCTGCCATAACCCGCGGTCAGCGTGCTTTTGTAGCCGGCGGTTTGGGTACTGCCATAGCCGGCGGTCAGCGTGCTGTCGTAGCCGGCCGTGGAGGTACTACCGTAGCCGGCGGTGAGAGAACTGCTCTCCTGTGCGGTCTGGGTGCTGCCATAGCCGGTGGTCAGGATGCTGTTGTAGCCGGCGGTCTGGGTACTACCATAGCCGGCGATCAGCGAACTGTCATGGCCGGCGGTGGAGGTACTGCCGTAGCCGGCAGTGAGCGAGCTGTCCTCGCGTGCCGTCTGCGTGCTGCCGTAACCGGCAGTGAGGTTGCTGTCGTAGCCGGCGGTCTGCGTGCTGCCGTAGCCGGCGATCAACGAACTGTCGGCGCCCGCGGTCCCGGTACTGCCGTAGCCGGCGGTGATGTCGCTACCCTGCCGTGCCGTCTGCGTGCTGCCATAGCCGGCGGTCAGCGAACTGTCGCTGCCGGCCGTTTGCGTGCTGCCGTAGCCGGCGATCAGGGTGCTGTCCGCGCCCGCGGTACCGGTACTGCCGTAGCCGGCGGTGACGTCGCTGCCCTGCCGTGCCGTCTGCGTGCTGCCATAGCCGGCGGTCAGCGAACTGTCGCTGCCGGCCGTTTGCGTGCTGCCGTAGCCGGCGATCAGGGTGCTGTCCGCACCCGCCGTGCCGGTGCTGCCGTAACCGGCGGTGACGTCGCTGCCTTCGCGTGCGGTCTGCGTGCTGCCGTAACCGGCCGTCAGCGAGCTGTCGCTGCCGGACGTCTGCGTGCTGCCGTAGCCCGCGATCAAGGTGCTGTCCGCACCCGCGGTACCGGTACTGCCGTAGCCGGCGGTAATGTCGCTGCCCTTGCGCGCGGTCTGGGTGCTGCCGTAACCGGCGGTCAGCGAACTGTCGCTGCCGGAGGTCTGCGTGCTGCCGTAGCCCGCGATCAAGGTGCTGTCCGCACCCGCGGTGCCGGTGCTGCCGTAGCCGGCGGTGACGTCGCTGCCCTTGCGCGCGGTCTGGGTGCTGCCGTAACCGGCGGTCAGCGAACTGTCGCTGCCGGCCGTTTGCGTGCTGCCGTAGCCGGAGATCAGGGTGCTGTCCGCGCCCGCCGTGCCGGTGCTGCCGTAACCGGCGGTGACGTCGCTGCCTTCGCGTGCGGTCTGCGTGCTGCCGTAACCGGCGGTCAGCGAACTGTCGCTGCCGGAGGTCTGCGTGCTGCCATAGCCCGCGATCAAGGTGCTGTCCGCGCCCGCGGTGCCGGTGCTGCCGTAGCCGGCGGTAATGTCGCTACCCTTGCGTGCGGTCTGCGTACTGCCATAACCGGCCGTCAGCGAACTGTCGCTGCCCGAGGTTTGCGTGCTGCCGTAACCTGCGATCAGCGTGCTGTCCGCACCCGCCGTGCCGGTGCTGCCGTAGCCGGCGGTGACGTCGCTGCCCTTGCGCGCGGTCTGCGTACTGCCGTAGCCGGCCGTCAGCGAACTGTCGCTACCCGAGGTCTGCGTGCTGCCGTAGCCGGCGATCAGCGTGCTGTCCGCACCCGCCGTGCCGGTGCTGCCGTAGCCGGCGGTGACATCGCTGCCCTTGCGCGCGGTCTGCGTACTGCCATAGCCGGCCGTCAGCGAACTGTCGCTACCGGAGGTCTGCGTGCTGCCGTAACCGGCGATCAGCGTGCTGTCCGCACCCGCCGTGCCGGTGCTGCCATAGCCGGCGGTGACGTCGCTGCCCTTGCGCGCGGTCTGCGTACTGCCGTAGCCGGCCGTCAGCGAACTGTCGCTACCGGAGGTCTGCGTGCTGCCGTAGCCGGCGATCAAGGTGCTGTCCGCACCAGCCGTGCCGGTGCTGCCGTAGCCGGCGGTGACATCGCTGCCTTCGCGTGCGGTCTGCGTGCTGCCGTAACCGGCGGTCAGCGAACTGTCGCTGCCAGCGGTCTGCGTACTGCCGTAGCCGGCGATCAGCGTACTGTCGGCACCAGCGGTGGAGGTACTGCCGTAACCGGTGGTGAGCGAACTGTCTTGCTGCGCGGTCTGCGTACTGCCGTAACCGGCGGTCAGGGTGCTGTCGTAGCCGGCGGTCTGGGTGCTGCCATAGCCGGCGATCAGCGAGCTGTCGTGACCCGCTGTCGAGGTACTGCCGTAGCCGGTGGTGAGCGAGCTGTCTTGCTGGGCGGTCTGGGTGCTGCCGTAGCCGGCCGTCAGCGAACTTTCGCTGCCAGCGGTCTGCGTGCTGCCATAGCCGGCGATCAACGAACTGTCGGATCCGGCGGTGCCGGTGCTGCCGTAACCGGCGGTGATGTCGCTGCCCTTGCGCGCGGTCTGCGTGCTGCCATAACCGGCCGTCAGCGAGCTGTCGCTGCCCGAGGTTTGCGTGCTGCCGTAACCGGCGATCAGCGTACTGTCCGCACCGGCGGTGCCGGTACTGCCGTAACCGGCGGTGATGTCGCTGCCTTGCCGCGCCGTCTGCGTGCTGCCGTAGCCGGCGGTGAGAGAGCTTTCGCCGCCAGCGGTCTGCGTGCTGCCGTAGCCGGCGATCAAGGTGCTGTCGGCACCCGCCGTGCCGGTACTGCCGTAGCCGGCGGTGACGTCGCTGCCCTTGCGTGCGGTCTGCGTGCTGCCGTAGCCGGCGGTCAAGGAACTCTCGCTGCCGGCGGTCTGGGTGCTGCCGTAGCCGGCGATCAACGCGCTGTCCGACCCGGCCGTGCCGGTACTGCCATAGCCGGCGGTGATGTCGCTGCCCTTGCGCGCGGTCTGCGTGCTGCCGTAGCCGGCGGTCAAGGAACTCTCGCTGCCGGCGGTCTGGGTGCTGCCGTAGCCGGAGATCACCGCGCTGTCAGAACCGCTGGTCGCCGTGCTGCCGTAGCCGGAGGTGAGACGGCTGCCTTCCTGCGCCGTCTGCGTGCTGCCGTAGCCGGCGGTGAGCGTGCTCCTGCCCGCGGCAGTCTGCGTGCTGCCATACCCTGCCAGGATGGAGCTGTCGGATCCGGCAGTCCCGGTGCTGCCATAGCCCGCGATCAGATCGCTGTGATCGCCGGCGGTTTCGGTACTGCCGTAGCCTGCGACGAGCCGGCTCTGGTCGGCGCCTGTGAGCGTGCTGCCATAGACACCGGTTTCGGTCTTCTTCGCCATCACGTCATGCTGCTGTCCCGGAGGAGGCGGCGCTGCGGCGACCGTGGCAACCGGGGTCGGCTCGGTTGACTGGGTCGCCTCGGTTGACTGGGTTGACTGGGTTGACTGAGTGGAAGGGGTGGCCTGGGTGGAAGGGGTGGCTGGGGTCGGCAGGGTTGCAGAGGTCGCCTGCGTTGCCTGCGCGGACGGCTCCGCTGCGGGCGTGTGGACATACGCCGGCGCAGCGGGTGCCGCCGGCTGTGGAGCGGCGCCGTAGAGCGGCATGTTGGCTGCAATATAGTCCAGCGCCTGGCTGCGATTTCCGACGAAAAGCACAGTTGCGCGCGGGAACTTGATCATCCCCTCTTCGGCCAACTGCAGCATCTCGTCGACGGCGACTTCGCACACGACCCAGCGCGCATCGGCGTGCGCACTCAGATACGCCCCGACGCCCTTGCCCCACAACAGGCCGGTAAGACCATTTTCGTGCAGTCCCGACGGTTTCCAGAACTTGCATTCCACGGGACCGGCCATCGGCCAGATCAACCCACAGTGGTCGGCCATGTTATTGGCGCACGTACGCAATGCCAAAATCTTCTCAACAATCATCACACTACCTCGCTATAAATACGACAAGAAAAATCGGAGTATTTCCCAAGCCACATGCCGGGAAACCGCGCTGCGTCGCATCCGTTCTGGCGGCAAAAAAAACCAGCCTGGGCCATCGCCAGACGCGCCTGGCCAAGCCCCTCCTGCGTCTCCACGAAACAGGCATTCAAGCCGTATAAACCAAACTTTACATGCAACAAAAGCAAGGCCACGGCATGCCGCCACATCGACCGATCGCTCCGACTTGCTGCGTGGAAACGACTCGCAGCGTCGAATCCGGCAATCTCACGGACTGAGACTCAAATAGAATTCCACGCGCCAAATTTACGAAAAAGGGACTGGGT
>NZ_CAPJ01000349.1 GCF_000331775.1 Xanthomonas translucens pv. translucens DSM 18974 | reverse complement strand
CGGCAGGTGCGGCGGCAGCGGCGGGCACGCTCATGCGGTCAGCACCACGCCGTCGTTGTCGCCCCACCACACCCACACCGCATCGCCCCAGGTCAGGTTGTCGCTGGCCCAGCGCTGCCGGTTGGCGAAGTTGGCCATCAGCTTGACCCCGCTGGGCAGGCGCACGTGGTAGACCGAATGGCTGCCGAAGTAGGCGATGTCCTCGATCGTGCCCTGCGCCTTGTTGTGCGCCTGGTCCGGCGCATCCTTGCCGATGCCCAGCTTCTCCGGGCGCACCGCGAACGACACCGGCTGCCCGCTGATACCGGTGATGCCGTGGCCGACGTAGATGCTGTCGGAGAACGCGCCGCTGCGCAGGGTCACGTAGTCCGGCAGGTCTTGGTCGATGACCGCCTCGATCAGATTGACCGAGCCGATGAACTCGGCGGCGAAGCGGTTGGCCGGCTGCTCGTAGATCTCGTCCGGGGTGCCGACCTGCTGGATCCAGCCGGCATCCATCAGTGCGATGCGGGTGGCCATGGTCATCGCCTCCTCCTGGTCGTGGGTGACCATCACGCAGGTCACCCCGGAGGTTTCGATGATGCCGACCAGTTCCAGCTGCATCTGCGAGCGCAGTTTCTTGTCCAGCGCGCCCATCGGCTCGTCCAGCAGCAGCAGTTTCGGTCCCTTGGCCAGCGAGCGCGCCAAGGCTACGCGCTGCTGCTGGCCGCCGGAGAGCTGATGCGGCTTGCGCTTGCCGAGCTTGCCCAGTTGCACCAGCTCCAGCATCTCGCCGACGCGCCTGGCGATGGCCGCGCGCGACAAGCCGTCCTGCTTCAGGCCGAAGGCGATGTTCTGCTCCACGGTCATGTGCGGGAACAGCGCGTAGGACTGGAACATCATGTTGAGCGGGCGCTCGTACGGCGGCAGATCGTCCAGCGGCTGGCCATCGAGCACGATGCGGCCGCGACTGGGTTGTTCGAACCCGCCCAGGCAGCGCAGCAGCGTGGACTTACCGCTGCCCGAGCCGCCGAGCAGGGCGAAGATCTCGCCCTGGCGGATATCCAGATCGACGTCGTCGAGCGCGACGAAGCCATCGAATTCCTTGCGCAAGCCGGCGATGGACAGGTAACCGCTGCCCTTTTCCGGCGGCGCCGCGGCGGCCGCGATCGCGGCCGGCGGAAGATCGGGTCTCGCTGCGCTCAACGCCATCTGTTGCTCCCCATGGAAGACACCGCGGCGCGCGTTCGCCGATGCTGCCGGGATTGCGCGGCCGATTCCCGTGTCGTTGCGGCCCAGTGTAGCCGCCGCATCGACGATACCGCGGCGCAGGCGTTTATCGCGTCTGTGTCGGCGGCGGCGCAGGCGGCGGCGCCCAGCCCAGGCCCAGACTCTTCTGCAGGGCCACGTAGCGCAGCAGCACCTGGGTGCGCGCCTGCACCGCGCTGTCCTGCGCGGAGGTCTGCTGGCGCTGCACGTCCAGCGCATCGATCAGCGACGAAGCGCCGGCCGCGTAGCGCTGCTGCAGCAGCGCCGCGGAACGGTCGGCCGACGCTTCGGCCTTGGCCGCGGCCAAGGCCTGCTGGCGCGCGGCGCCGAACCGCGCCAGCGCGCTGTTGGCGTCCTGCAATGCCGCCAGCACGGTGCTTTCGTAGGCGGCCAGGCGTGCGTCGTTGCCGGCACGCGCCTGCGCGACCTTGGCCTTGGTCGCGCCGAAATCGAAGAGCGACCAGCGCAGGAACGGCGCCACTACGCTGTTGATCGCATCGCTGCCCAAGCCGCTCAGCGAGGTCGCGGCCATGCCGATGTTGCCGAGCAGGGTCACCTGCGGGAAGTACGCGCTCAGCGCCTGCCCGATTTGCGCCGAAGAAGACGCCAGCTGGCGCTCTGCGCGGCGCACGTCCGGGCGGCGGCGGATCAAGGCACCCGCATCGTCCACCGGCACCACCGCCGGCAGCGTCGGCAGCGGCCGGTCGGCGGCCAGCGCGGCGTCGAGTGCACCCGGCTCGCGGCCGATCATCAGCGCCAGTTGGTCCAGCGCCTCCTTCGCCTGTGCCTGCAGATCGGGCAACACCGCTTCCTGCTGCTGCAGCTGCGCCTGCGCGCGTTCCACTTGCAGGTCGGCGTCGGCGCCGCGCTCGCGGCGCTGCCGGGTCAATTGCAGGGTCTGCCGCGCCGCTTCCAGGTTGCGCTGGGCGATGGCGATGCGCTCGCGGGTGCCGCGATAACCCAGATAGGCCTGCCCCACTTCGGCGGCCAGCTGCACCTGGGTGTCGGCCAGCTCGGCCTCGTCGGCCTGCGCATCGGCCAGTGCGCCTTCGCTGGCGCGGCGGCGGCGGCCGAAGAAATCCAGTTCCCAGCTCGCATCGAAGCCGACGTTGTACAGCTGCGCATGCGGATCGATGGACAGTGGCTGGCCGCTGCCGGCGGCGACGCTGCCCAGGCCGTCGGCCAGCGCGTCCGGCGCCCTGGCGTTGAGATAGGCGGCATTGGCGCCGACGCTGGGCAGTCGCTCGGCATGGCGCTGCTGCACCAGCGCGCGCGAGGCGCGCAACTTGGCCTGCGCGGCGCGCAGGTTCGGGCTGTTCTGCAACGCCTGCTCGACCAGACCGTTCAATTGCGGATCCTGCAGCGCCTCCCACCAGCGCTGCGGCGGC
>NZ_CAPJ01000350.1 GCF_000331775.1 Xanthomonas translucens pv. translucens DSM 18974 | reverse complement strand
GCGGCGCCCGGCGCCGGTCCGCCCGGCGACGACGCGTCGGCACCGGCGCCGCGCATCGGCGTGGCCACGATGCAGCCGGGCGAGGTGTTCTTCGAGCGCTTCGGCCACGATGCGATCGTGGTGATGGATCCGCGCAGCGGCCAGGCCACTTCGTACAACTTCGGCTTCTTCGATCCCGGCGAACCGGACTTCGTGAGCCGCTTCGCCGCCGGCGACATGCGGTATTACCTGGTCGCGCTGCCGTTGCAGGAAGACTTGGCGCAGTACCGCGACGCCGGCCGCGGCGTGGACATCCAGTGGCTGGACATGGAACCGGCGCAGGCGCGCGCGCTGCATCAGGCGCTGGCCTGGCGCGCACGGCCGGAGAATGCGCGCTACCGCTACGACTACTACACCGCCAACTGCGCCACGATGGTGCGCGACGCACTGGACCGGGCGCTGGGCGGCACGCTGCACGCGCAGCTGTCCGGGCGTTCGCGCGGCAACACCTACCGCAGCGAATCGGTCCGCCTGGCCTCGCCGGCGCCATGGATGTGGCTGGGCTTCGACCTGGGCCTGGGGCCGTTCGCCGACAAGCCGCTGTCGCGTTGGGAAGAGGCGTTCGTGCCGATGCGCCTGGCCGAGAGCCTGGGCGAAGTGCGCAACCGCGCCGGGCGCCCGCTGGTGCAGACGCGCCAGCAGGTGCTGCCGCAGCGGCTGGCGCCGGAACCGACCGAACAGGCGCGGCACTGGTGGCCGTGGCTGCTGGCCGGGCTGGTGGTCGCCACCGGCGTGATCGCGCTGGCACGGCGGCCGCGCTGGCTGGCGGCACTGGCGTTGCCGTTCTGGCTGCTGTGTGCGCTCGGCGGCGGCGTGCTGCTGTATCTGTGGGGCTGCAGCGACCACCGTGCGGCCTGGGCCAATCGCAACCTGCTGCTGCTCGACCCGCTGTGCCTGCTGCTGGTCGGCGGCGCTATCGCGCAGCTGCGCGGCCGCCAGCCCGGACGCTGGTTCGGCATCGTGCTGTGGACGGTGGTGGCATTGGCCGGCGCGGCCTTGCTGATCCATTGGCTGTCGATGCTGCAGCCGCAATTCAACCTGCAGTGGATCGCCCTGCTGCTGCCGGTGCACGCCGCGCTGGCCTGGGCGTTCACCCGGCGCCGCTTGCAGCGCTGATCCTGCCGGCACACGATTCCCGCCCATGGCTACCATCCCCGCAAATCCCGCCTGCGTCATCAACTGCGTGCACTACGACGGCGACGGTCGCCGCCACGACATCGCTCTGGAGCAGATCAGCGACGTGCTGGCCGGCGGCGACGGCTTCGTCTGGGTCGGCATGTACGAACCCGCCGACCATGTGCTGCAGCAGCTGCAGGAAGAATTCCAGCTGCACGACCTGGCGATCGAGGACACGCGCAAGGCGCACCAGCGGCCCAAGGTCGAGGCCTACGGCAATTCGCTGTTCCTGGCCGTGCACACCGCGCAGGTGATCGACGAACGCATCGTCTACGGCGAGACCCACGCCTTCCTCGGCGCGCGCTTCCTGCTGACCGTACGCCACGGCGCCTCGCTGCCGTACGCGCCGGTGCGCGAACGCCTGGAGCGCGAGGCGGCGCTGATGCAACTCGGCCCGTCCTACGCGCTGTACGCGGTGCTGGACTACATCGTGGACAACTACCAGCCGATCCTGGACGAGTTCCGGCAGAGCCTGGAGCGCCTGGAGAAGGACATCTTCGCCGAGGCCTACCGGCGCGACACCGCGATCCGCCTGTACGAACTCAAGCGCGAACTCAACCAGATGCGCCTGGGCGTGGCGCCGCTGCAAGACGTGCTGTCCCACCTCAAGCGCAACCCCGGCCCGCTGATCCCCGACGAAGTGCGGCTCTACGTGCGCGACGTGCTCGACCACGCGGTGCGCACCAACGAAGCGATCGACACCTTGCGCGAGATGCTCGGCACCGCGCTGAGCGTGAACCTGTCGCTGGTGACCCTGGCCCAGGGCGAGACGGTCAAGCGCCTCGGCGCCTGGGCCGCGCTATTGGCCGCGCCAACCCTGATCACCAGCTGGTACGGCATGAATTTCAAACAGATGCCGGAACTGGAATGGCCCTGGGCCTACCCGCTGATGGTCGGCGGTGTGGCCGCGGTGTGTCTGGGGCTGTATGTGGCGTTCAAGCGGGCCAGGTGGCTTTGAAGCCGGGACCGGGGACCGGGGACCCGGGACCCAGAAAAGCGGGGCTTGCGATGGCTGAAACTCTGCGCGTAACGCGGTAGCCACCTGCTTTTGCCTTGGCTTTTGCCGTTCCGGGTCCCCGGTCCCGGCCTCACCCCACATACACCGACTTGATATTCATGAACTCATGAATCCCGTGCTCGGCCAGTTCGCGACCGAAGCCGGAGCGCTTGATGCCGCCGAACGGCAGGCGTACGTCGCTCTTGACGATGGCGTTGACGAAGGCAGCGCCGCACTGCAACTGGCGGGCGACGCGCTCGCCGCGGGCGCGGTCGGCGCTCCACACGCTGCCGCCCAGGCCGAAGCTGGTGTCGTTGGCCACGCGCACCGCCTCGGCCTCGTCGGCCACGCGCAGGATCGCGGCGACCGGGCCGAACAGCTCTTCGTCGTAGGCCGGCATGCCCGGCACCACGTGGTCCAGGATCGAGGCCGGATAGCCGGCGTGGGTGGCGGTGTCCCGCGCGCCGCCTAGCAAGGCCACCGCGCCCTTGGCGATGCTGGCCTGCACCTGCTTGTGCAGCTCGTCGCGCAGGTCCTGCCGCGCCATCGGCGCCAGCGTGGTCGCTGCGTCCTGCGGATCGCCGAGCCGGCGCTCGGCCGCCGCGGCGACGAAGCGGCGCACGAAGTCGTCGGCGATGGCATCGACCACTACGAAGCGCTTGGCCGCGATGCAGGTCTGCCCGGCATTGTCGAAGCGCGACTTCACCGCCGCCGCCACGGTGATGTCCAGATCGGCGTCGTCAAGCACCACGAAGGCGTCGCTGCCGCCGAGTTCCATCACGCACTTCTTCAGCTGATCGCCGGCGTTGGCGGCGATCGAGCGGCCGGCACGCTCGCTGCCGGTCAGCGTCACCGCGGCGATGCGCGCGTCGCGCAGCACCGCGGCGGCCTGCTCGTTGTCGATGTGCAGCACATCGAACACGCCGGCCGGCACGCCGGCGGCGGCCAGCGCGGCGTGGATCGCATCGGCGCAGCGCGGCACGTTGCTGGCGTGCTTGAGCAGCGCCACGTTGCCGGCCATCAGCGCCGGTGCCAGGAAGCGGAACACCTGCCAGAGCGGGAAATTCCACGGCATCACCGCCAGCACGCAGCCCAGCGGCTCGTAGCGCACGTAGCTGCGCTGCGCATCGGTGGCGATCGGCTGCTCGCGCAGGTAATCGGCCGCATGTTCGGCGTAGTAGTCGCAGGCATCGGCGCACTTGTCGATCTCGGCCAGCGCCTCCTGGCGCAGCTTGCCCATCTCCGCGGTCATCAGCCGCTGGATCTGCTCGCGGCGCGCGCGCAACTGCGCGCCGACCTGCCGCAACAGCGCGCCGCGCTGCGCAAGCGACGTTTCCGCCCAGGCGGGAAACGCCTGCGCGGACGCGGCCAGGCGCCGCTCGACGGCGGCGGCATCCATCAGCTCCAGGCGGTAGTCGACCTGGCCGGTGGCGGGATTGACGGTGTCGTAGGGCATCGCGACGAACTCCTGGAAAAAGTCCGGCCAGCCTAGCGCTGCGCAGGTTGCGCTGGCGTGGCGACACGGCGATCGCGATGGACCACAGCGTTCCGCGCTGGCCGCAGCTTTTGTAGGAGCGGCTTAAGCCGCGACCGGCCTTACCGACAATGCCTGTCGCGGCTGAAGCCGCTCCTACAGAAACGCAGCGCTCCGCTAACCGCCCTGCTGCAGCGCCAGCTGGATGTCGCGCTGGCGGCGCTTCTCGCTGCGCGCCATCAGCCACCAGCCGACGAAGGCGGCGATCGACACCGCCAGCACCATCAGCGTGGCCAGCGCGTTGATCTTCGGCTTCAAGCCCATCCGCACCGAGGAGAACACGGTCATCGGCAGCGTGGTCGAGTTGGGTCCGGCGACGAAGTTGGCGATCACCACGTCGTCCAGCGACAGGGTGAAGGCCAGCAGCCAGCCGGACACCAGCGCCGGGGCGATGATCGGCAAGGTGATCAGGAAGAACACCTTGAGGCGGTTCGCGCCCAGGTCCATCGCCGCCTCTTCCAGCGAGCGGTCCAGCTCCTGCAGGCGCGAGGACACCACCACGGTGACGAAGGACAGGGTGAAGGTGACATGCGCGGCCCAGATCGCGGTGACGCCCTTGGGCGGGATGCCGATCAGCCCGCCCATCGACACCAGCATCATCATGATCGACAGGCCGATGATCACCTCCGGCATCACCAGCGGCGCGGTCACCAACGCGCCGAACAGGCTCTTGCTGGGGAAGCGGCGGAAACGGGTCATCACCATCGCCGCCAGCGTGCCGATCACCATCGACGCGGTGGCGGTCCAGAACGCCACCTTCAGGCTGATCCACGCCGCCTGCAGGATCTGCCGGTCGCGCAGCAATTCGCCGTACCACTTGGTGGAGAACCCGGCCCACACCGTGGCCAGCCTGGAGGCATTGAACGAGTACACCATCAGCAGCAGGATCGGCAGGTACAGGAAGGCGAAGCCGGCGCCCAGCACCGTCCAGCGCAACATCCGCCCGCCGCGCAGCGCGCCCGCGCCGCTCATGCCTGGCCGCCGGCGAGCTGGCGCTGCTGGTAGCGGTTGAAGATCAGGATCGGCAGCATCAGCAGCGCCAGCATCGCGATCGCCACCGCCGAGGCCGCCGGCCAGTCGCGGTTGTTGAAGAACTCGCCCCACAGCACCCGGCCGATCATCAGCGTGTCCGGCCCGCCGAGCATTTCCGGGATCACGAACTCGCCCACCGCCGGGATCATCACCAGCATGCAGCCGGCGACGATACCCGGGCGCGACATCGGCAAGGTGATGGTCGCGAACGCCTTCCACGGCCGCGCGCCCAGGTCGTAGGCGGCTTCCAGCAGGCGGTGGTCCTGCTTCACCAGCGTGGCGTACAGCGGCAGCACCATGAACGGCAAATAGCAGTAGACGATGCCGATGTAGGCGGCGATCGGGGTGTACAGGATGCGCAGCGGCTGTTCGATCAGCCCCAGCGCCAGCAGCGCGCGGTTGAGTACGCCGTTGCTGTCGAGGATGCCGATCCAGGCGTAGACGCGGATCAGGAACGAAGTCCACGACGGCAGCACCACCAGCATCATCGCGATGTTGCGCGCCGACGGTGACAGGCGCGCGATCACGTAGGCCATCGGATAGCCGATCAGCAGGGTAAACAGGGTGGAGATCCCGGCGATCTTGATCGAGCCCCAGTAGGCTTCGATGTACTGGTTGTCGCGCACCAGCGCCAGGTAGTTCTGCAGGGTGAACTTCAGCGTCAGCACGCCGTCCTTGTAGTCCACCAGCGCGCTGTACGGCGGGCTGCTGATCGCCTGTTCGGCGAAGGAGATGCGCAGCACGATCAGGAACGGGATCGCGAAGAACAGCAGCAGCCACAGATACGGTGCGGCGATCACCAGCCAGCGCGCGCCGGGCAGGCGCCGCTGGCGCAGCCGCTGC
>NZ_CAPJ01000351.1 GCF_000331775.1 Xanthomonas translucens pv. translucens DSM 18974 | reverse complement strand
TCGGGCGTGGCCGGCGCCGGCCCGGACCCGGCGGGTGTGCAGCAAGCCGATCAGGCGCAAGGTGCGTGAGACAGGGGACGCCATGGCGCACGGAATTGCGGACAGACGCCGTCCGCAATAGCGCCTAGCATGGGCGCTCGATCACCGAGGAGAGCCGCCATGCCCATCGCCGACCGCCATGTGACCCTGTACCACAATCCCAAATCCCGCTCCAAAGGCGTGCTGATCCTGCTCGAGGAACTGGGCGCGGACTACGCGCTGGAACGCATCGACTTCGCCAGCGGCGCGCAGCTGGAACCGGAGTACCTGGCGATCAACCCGATGGGCAAGGTGCCGGCGATCGACCACGCCGGCGCGGTGGTCACCGAACAGGTGGCGATCTACCAATACCTGGCCGATCTGTACCCGGAAGCCAGGCTGGCCCCGGCGATGGGCGATCCGCGCCGCGGCCCCTACCTGCGCTGGCTGGCGTTCTACGGCTCGGCGTTCGAGCCGGCGGTGATCGATCGCGCACTCAAGCGCGAGGCGCCGCCGCGGGCAATGTCGCCATACGCCGACTGCGACACGGTGATGGGCGTGGTCGACGACCAACTGGCGCGCGGCGACTACCTGCTCGGCGCGCACTGCACCGCCGCCGACGTGCTGTGGGGCAGCGCGCTGGGCTGGATGATCGGCTTCGGCCTGGTCGACCCGCCGGCGCCGACCCGCGCCTACGTCGAACGCATGGCGGCGCGGCCGGCGGTGCAGCGCGCGCAGGCGATCGACGCCGACGCCGCCTGAGCGGCCTGCGCGAGGGAGCCGGCCCAGGTAGACTAGCCGGCTTCCCTCAGCCACCCGCCTGGATTAAGCGCCATGACCGGGAACGCCCTGCATCCCCTGCCCTCCGCCGGCACCCCGGCCGCTACCGCGCCCGCGGTCCGCGGCAAGCTGTACATCAAGACCCACGGTTGCCAGATGAACGAGTACGACTCGGCCAAGATGGCCGACGTGCTCGCCGCCGCCGAAGGCCTGGAGCTGACCGACAACCCCGAAGACGCCGACGTGGTGCTGGTCAACACCTGCTCGATCCGCGAGAAGGCGCAGGAGAAGGTGTTCAGCCAGCTTGGCCGCTGGAAGGCCCTGAAGGCCGGCGGCAAGCCGGTGATCATCGGCGTCGGCGGCTGCGTGGCGTCGCAGGAGGGCGAGGCGATCGTCAAGCGCGCGCCCTACGTGGACCTGGTGTTCGGCCCGCAGACCCTGCACCGGCTGCCGGAACTGATCCGCGCGCGGCGCGAATCGGGCAAGCCGCAGGTGGACATCAGCTTCCCCGAGGTCGAGAAGTTCGACCGCCTGCCGGAGCCGCGCGCCGAAGGCCCGTCCGCATTCGTGTCGATCATGGAGGGCTGCTCCAAGTACTGCTCGTTCTGCGTGGTGCCCTACACACGCGGCGAGGAGATCAGCCGGCCATTCGAGGACGTGCTGGTGGAAGTGGCGCAGCTGGCCGCGCAGGGCGTGCGCGAGATCAACCTGCTCGGCCAGAACGTCAACGCCTACCGCGGACCCTACGCCGACGCCGAGGCCGGCGAGCAGCCGCAGTACGCCGACCTGGGCCTGCTGATCCGCAGCATCGCGCAGATCGACGGCATCGGCCGCATCCGCTTCACCACCTCGCACCCGCTGGAGTTCAGCGATTCGCTGGTGGACGCCTACCGCGACGTGCCGCAGCTGGCCAACTACCTGCATCTGCCGGTGCAGGCCGGCAGCGACCGCATTCTCAGCGCGATGAAGCGCGGCTACACCGCACTGGAATTCAAGCAGAAGATCCGCAAGCTGCGCGCGGTGCGCCCGGACATCTCGATCAGCTCGGACTTCATCGTCGGCTTCCCCGGCGAGACCGACGCCGACTTCGACAAGACCATGCAGCTGATCGAGGACGTGGGCTTCGACCAGAGCTTCTCCTTCATCTACTCGCGCCGCCCTGGCACGCCCGCAGCCGACCTGAAAGACAGCACCCCCGACGCGGTCAAGCACGCGCGGCTGGCGCGGCTGCAGGCGCACATCAACGCGCATTCGCTGCAACGCTCGCGCGCCATGGTCGGCAGCGTGCAGACGGTGCTGGTCGAAGGCCCGTCGAAGAAGAACCCGGCCGAACTGACCGGCAAGACCGAGAACATGCGCTCGGTGAACTTCCCCGGGCATCCGCGCCTGGTCGGCCAGTTCGTCGCGGTGGCGATCACCGAGGCGCTGAGCAACTCCTTGCGCGGCCGCGTGGTCGCCGACGACGCCTGAGCGACGCGGGCCGGCAGCGGCCCGCGGCGGCGCCGACTGGCCCTTCACCGCCACGCGCGCTACGCTTCCATCCCCAGTCCTGAACGACTCCCGGCCGTGCCACGCGCGCGCCGCGTCCGCACCGAATGAGCCTACCCGCGCAACGCGATTTCACCCTGGACCCCGCCGACAGCGAACGCCTGGCCAACCTGGCCGGGCCGTTCGACGCGCACCTGCGGCAGATCGAGCTGCGCCTGGGCGTGGAGATCTCCAACCGCGGCAACGTGTACCGGGTGACCGGCCCGGCCACCGCGGTCGCCGCCGCCGAAACCGTGCTGCAGGCCCTCTACGCCGAGTCGGACAGCGTCGTGTTCGACGACCAGGCCATCCATCTGCGGCTCAACCAGGCCAATGTCGATCTGGTCGCCGAGCGCGCCTACGCGCCGCAGGACGTGGCAATCAAGGTCAAGCGCGGCATCGTGCGCGGCCGCGGCGCCAACCAGGCCAGGTACCTGCACGCCATCGCCAGCCATGACATCAATTTCGGCATCGGTCCGGCCGGCACCGGCAAGACCTTCCTGGCGGTGGCCAGCGCGGTCGAGGCGCTGAACGAATCGCGCGTGCAGCGGCTGATCCTGGTGCGCCCGGCAGTGGAAGCCGGCGAGAAGCTCGGCTTCCTGCCCGGCGACCTGAGCCAGAAGGTCGATCCCTACCTGCGCCCGCTGTACGACGCGCTGTACGAGATGCTCGGCGTGGAGAAAGTGATCAAGCTGCTGGAGAAGAACGTCATCGAGATCGCGCCGCTGGCCTACATGCGCGGACGCACGCTCAACGACGCCTACGTGATCCTGGACGAGGCGCAGAACACCACCATCGAACAGATGAAGATGTTCCTGACCCGGCTCGGCTTCGGCTCCACCGCGGTGGTCACCGGCGACCTGACCCAGATCGACCTGCCCAAGCACGTCAAGTCCGGCCTGCGCGACGCGATCGAGGTGCTGCATGAGGTCGAAGGCGTCAGCTTCACCTTTTTCGAGGCGCGCGACGTGGTGCGCCATCCGCTGGTGGCGCGCATCGTCACCGCCTACGAGAAACGCGACGTCATCGACAAGACGACCGGGCCGGCGCCATGACCAAAGGTCCGGTTCGCCTCGATGTCGGCGTCAGCTACGCCCTGCCCCGCGCCGGGCTACCGGCGGCGGCGAGCTTCCGCAAGTGGGTGGCGGCCGCGCTGAAGAGCCGCATCCGCGAAGCCGACTTGGCGATCCGTCTGGTCGACGCCAAGGAAGGCCGCGCGCTCAACCACCACTACCGCGGCAAGGACTACGCCACCAACGTGCTCAGCTTCCCGGCCGAGCTGCCCGAAGGCCTGCCCAAAGGCGTCAAGCTGCCACTGCTCGGCGACCTGGTGATCTGCGCGCCGGTGGTGGCGCGCGAGGCCGCCGAACAGGGCAAGCCGCTCAACGCCCACTACGCGCACCTGACCGTGCACGGCGTGCTGCACCTGCTCGGCTGGGACCACGAGGACGACAAGGAAGCCGACGCGATGGAGCAGCTGGAGCGCGAGATCCTGGCCGACCTGGGCGTGGGCGACCCCTACGCCGGGGAACGCTGAGGCTGGCGATGGCTGGTCAAGCGCTGGCGCGGGCGCTACCGTTGCCTCGCGGCCGCCGCGCCGCGCCACTCCGCTCTCCGACCCGAGGTGCAGCGCGTTGATCCGTCCATCGTTGCTTCTACTCGCGCTCGCGGCCGCACCGCCCGCGGCGGCCGCACCCGCCCCCACCATCGACCTGCCGGCGCTGCTCGAATGCCGCCAGGGCGTGGCCGACTTCGCCGCGCTGGGGCCGTTGCTGGCCGATCCGCTGAAAGCGGTGGCACAGGGCTGGCGACCGCTGCCGCAATCCAACCTGTTCATGAGCGAATACGAACTGCTGCAGCCGATCCAGGTGTTCGGCCACAGCACCACGCGCATCGGCGTGGCCGGCGCCAGCGTGATGGCGATCCTGGACCTGGCCGATCCGCGCCCGCTGGCCAGGCAGTTACAGCTGGAGGCAGCGGTGGATACGCCGCAAAAGGCCATGTTCGGCCGCGAAGTGGTCAGCCGCGACGTGACCGACCCGAAGACCGGCGAACCGATGATCGAATCGATCATCCTCAGTCTGTCCACGGTGCAGTCGCATCAGGGCAAGACCCTGGCCGGCTGCAGCTACAGCCTGGATCTGCCGGAGGATCCGGCCGCCGCGCCGGCGCCGGACCCGCTGCACGCGCCCGCCAGCGGCGGCTGAATCCGTCCCCACGCCCACCGCCGCGGCCGCCATCGGCGTCGCGGCTCTGTCCCATTGGCCCTGCTAGACTTGCGCCCATCGCCCGGCAGACCGGGTGCCGTATCCACAGAACATGTCAGAAGACGACTCTAGTAGCTCCGCTCCGGAAACCCACGAAAAACGCCGCGGCTGGCTGGAACGGCTGAGTTCGGTCTTCTCCAGCGACCCGCACACCCGCGACGACCTGGTCGAGGTGCTGCGCGACGCCCAGCACGACGGGCTGATCGCCGCCGACACCTTGCGCATGATGGAAGGCGCGCTGTCGGTGTCCGAACTCACCGTCGGCGATGTGATGGTCTCGCGTTCGCAGATGGTGTCGCTGTCGGCCGAATCGCGCTTTCTCGACCTGATGCAGCAGGTAGTCGAATCCGGCCATTCGCGCTTCCCGGTGCATGGCGAGAACAAGGACGACATCCTCGGCATCCTGCTGGCCAAGGATCTGCTGCGCGGCGTGGTCGCCGACCACGGTCCGGGCACGGTGCGCGAACTGCTGCGCCCGGCGGTGCTGATCCCCGAGTCGAAGAAGCTCAACGTGCTGCTCAAGGAGTTCCGGCTCTCGCGCAACCACATGGCGATCGTGGTCGACGAGTACGGCGGCGTCGCCGGGCTGGTCACCATCGAGGACGTGCTGGAGCAGATCGTCGGCGAGATCGACGACGAGCACGACGATGCCGAGGACGAAGCCTCGCTGATCGCCGCACAGGCCGACGGCCAGTACGTGGTCGATGCGCTGACCCCGATCGAGGATTTCAACGAACGCTTCGGCGCCGACTTCTCCGACGACGACTACGACACCGTCGGCGGCCTGGTCACCGAGGCCATCGGCCACCTGCCGGAAACCGGCGAGGAACTGACCCTGGGGCGCTTCGCGTTCCGCGTGGCGCGCGCCGACGCGCGCCGGGTGCAGGCCTTCCACGTCACCATCCTGCCGCCCGACACGCAGGAAGACGCTTGATCGCGCGTGCGCTGCCGCGCGGGCCGGCACGCGGCTGGCCGCACTGGCTGCTGGGCACACTGCTGGCCTGCTGCGCGGC
>NZ_CAPJ01000352.1 GCF_000331775.1 Xanthomonas translucens pv. translucens DSM 18974 | reverse complement strand
GGCATCCGGCACCGCGCCGGCCGCGGCACCGGCGACACCCGTGCCGCAACCGCAAGCGACCGAACCGCTGCCGGAGCGCTAGCGTCTTATCGAGCGCTTGCGACCTTCAGCATCCATGCCGGTTCGCCTCGGGCCATCGTTCGCAGTAAGCGGTCGGTGAGGCCCGTCGCGACTGAAGTCGCTCCCACAAAAGGCCATGAGCCTTACACGCAAACTCCCCGCTCGAAATCCACGCCTCCTCGAATCCCGGCCCCGGCCCCGGCTCCGGCTTCGAGTCCCGAGTCCCGAGTCCCGAACCAAACATTGCCGCCCCACCCCGCGCCTCGCTACAGTGACGCATGCCTAGCCTGATCCTGTGGATGATTGCCGGCGCCGCGGCGTTCGCGTTCTGGAACGCATCGCGCGCCGCCGCCGAACGCGCCGAGAGTCTCGGCCGCAATGCCTGCAAGGCCGCCGATGTGCAGTGGCTGGACCAGAGCGTGCACGGCACCGGCCTGCGCCTGCGGCGCCTGCCCAACGGCTGGCTCGGCTTCGAGCGGACCTTCCGCTTCGATTACTCCTACGATGGCGTCGATCGCCACAGCGGCCGCCTGGTGCTGCTCGGCGATCAGCTGATCGCCTTCACCGGCCCCTCGGTGGCCACGGTGACGGCGCTGCACGAAGGACGTGCGCCGCGCGAGTGAGGCACCGCTTCATGGTTCGCGAAGACGGGGTCGGCAGAGGTCCAGCAGGGCAGATCGCATGTCTTGCATGCATGCCGGTCGCGCCTGAAGGCGCTCCTACAGAGCGCGCGATCCACCCTGGCGTTGGCGTGCGGGAACCGTGGCGAATGCTGCGCAGCGTCTGGCGGTGGGCGCGATCGGCGGGGCATGGACACCAACAGCGGACGGACCATCGCTCCGGCCACGTCCGCGCCGGCGCGGACCCGAGGTCGCCGTTACTTCACCACGCGCAGATGCGGACGTTTGCCACCGGCACCATCGTCGGAACCGCTGGGCCGCGGCGGCGGGGTGTCGTCGCCCGGCGGCTCGCCGGCGCCGTGGATGTCGTCCGGCAGCGCCATGCCCTGCCCGGTCTCGCGCGCATACACCGCCAGCACCGCGGCCATCGGCACCTGCACCGGATAGCTGACGCCGCCGAAGCGCGCGGTGAAGCTGACCCCGTCGTTGTCGATCTGCAACCGCACCACCGCGCGTTCGGCGATGTTGAGCACCACCCGGCCGTCCTTGACCGCGCTCGGCGGCACCTGCACGTTGGGCAGGCCCGCATCCACCAGGATGTGCGGGGTCATGCCGTTGTCGTTGATCCACTCCACCAGTGCCCGCAACAGGTACGGGCGATGGCTGGTCATGCGGGAAATATCGTCGGTCATGCGCCAATTCTACGCGCCGGCACGCGAAGGCGCCGGCGCAACTCGGGAAATATCGGATGCGCCACGCGCGGCCGGAGCATCAGGCCGGCAGGTCGCGCAGCTTCTTTTCCTGATCCGTCAGGCTGCGGATGAAACCGGGATTGCGGAAGATGCGGTTGCCGTAGTCCTCGATCGCCTTGCCGTCCTTGGGTAACGGGATGTCCAGCGCCTGCAGGCGCCAGATGATCGGCGCCATCGCGCAATCGGCCAGGCTCATTTCCGGGTTGAGGAAGAACTTGCTGGCCTTGAACAGCGGCACCGAGGCGGTCAGCAGCTCCTTGAGCCGCTTGCGCCCAGCCTCGACCTGGGCCTTGTTGCCGAGCTGGATCGCCTGCACCTGCGGCACCCAGTCGTGCTCGATGCGCAGCATGGCCAGGCGCAGGCGCGCGCGCGACAACGGATCGACCGGCATCAGCGGCGGATGCGGATAGCGCTCGTCCAGGTATTCGCTGACCACGGAGGCGGCGTACAGCACCAGCTCGCGCTCAACCAGCGTCGGCACCGAATGGTAGGGATTGAGATCGATCAGGTCTTCCGGAGGATTCTGCGGATCCACCGCCACGAAATCGTAGGTCACGCCCTTTGCGGCGAGCACCAGACGCACGCGGTGGCACAGCACGTCATCCGTGGAAGAAAACAACGTCAAGGTATTTCGCATACGCACACTCGCCGCCATTCAAGGCTCTCCGACGACCGGAATCCGCCGGCCGCATCGACGCCGCCAGCACCTTGCTGACGGTCATCACGGCCCCTGAGTGTGCAACCCTCGCTCGCAAAAGCCAATAGGATGAACAGGGGATCGGGTCAGCAACGATGCAGACAGGGCGCCGGCACCGCGGCCGACGCTCAATGCACGTCCTTCCAGTATTCCTTCTTCAGCAGATAGGCGAGGAAGGTAAGCAGCGCCAGGAACAGCACCACCCACACGCCAAGGCTCTGCCGCTTCAGCGCCGCCGGCTCGCCGGCATACTCGAGGAAATTGCTGATGTCGCGGACCGTCTGGTCGAACTGCGCCGGCGTTTCCCTGCCTGGCGAGGCCAGTTGCAGCCGCTCCACCGGCTTGTCCACGCCGGGCTGCTCGGCCTTGCCGTAGATCGGCTGCTGCAGGCCTTGCAGTTCCCACAGCGGATTGGGCATCGAGGCATTGGCGAACAGCTTGTTGTTCCAGCCCAACGGGCGAGACTGGTCCAGGTAGAACGACTTGAGGTAGGTATAGACCCAGTCGGTGCCACGCACGCGCGCGATCAGGCTCAGGTCCGGCGGGGCCTTGCCGAACCACTTGGTCGCCGCATCGTGCGGCATCGCCGCCTCGATATGCTCGCCGACCTTGGCACCGGTGAAGTTGAGGTTGGCCATCACCTCGTCCTCGCTCAGGCCCAGATCCTCGGCCATGCGCGAATAACGCAGGTATTTCAGCGAATGGCAGCCGGAGCAGTAGTTCATGAACAGCTTGGCGCCGCGCTGCAGCGAGGCGCGGTCGCCGAGGTCGTTGCCGGCCTGCTGGGTGGCGCCGCCCTCGGCGGCCAGCGCCGAGGCGGACAACAGCAGCGCGCAGGCGAAGCAGGCCAGGACGGACAGCAGGCGCTTGCTCATAGGGATCCCTCCGCCATCGCACCGAACCAGGAGCCGAGCGCCTGCCGGCCCCGGAACACGATCTGCCGCGACGGCAGCAGGTAGCGCATGGCGGACACCGACGAGACGCTCGCGAAGCAGGCCAGCACGGCAATCACGGGCTTAGTCATGGGTGGTCACCCGCTCCGGCACCGGCTTGGTCCGGTCCAACGTGGTCCAGACCGGCATGGTCAGGAAGAAGCCGAAGTACAGCACGGTCAGCACGCGCCCGATGATGGTTTCGCTGGCATCGGTGCCGGGACCGGAGCCGATCACCCCGAGCCACACGAAGCACACCGCCAGCACGCCCAGCATCACCCTGGAGATCCAGCCGCGGTAGCGGATCGATTTGACCTTGGCGCGGTCCAGCCATGGCACCAGGAACAGGATCGCGATCGCCGAGAACATCACCAGCACGCCGCCGAGCTTGTTCGGCACCACCCGCAACATTGCGTAGTACGGCGTGTAGTACCACACCGGCTTGATGTGCTCGGGCGTGACCAGGCGGTTGGCCTCGGTGAAGTTGTCGTGCTCCAGGAACAGGCCGCCGAAGGCCGGCACGAAGAAGATGATGAAGGCGCCGATCAGCAGCAGGAAGCCGACCCCGACCAGGTCCTTGACCGTGTAGTAAGGATGGAACGGAATGCCGTCGGCCGGCTTGTTCGGATCCCAGCGGTTGCCCTTGGGGCCCTTCTTGATGTCCACGCCGTCGGGGTTGTTGGAGCCGACTTCGTGCAGCGCGCCCAGGTGCAGCACCACCAGCAGCAACAGCACCAGCGGCAGCGCGATCACGTGCAGCGCGAAGAAGCGGTTGAGGGTGGCGTCGGACGGCAGGTAGTCGCCCATGATCCACTCGGTCAGGCCGTTGCCGATCACCGGGATCGCGCCGAACAGCGAGATGATCACCTTGGCGCCCCAGAACGACATCTGCCCCCACGGCAGCACGTAGCCCATGAACGCTTCGGCCATCAGCACCAGGTAGATCAGCATGCCGAGGATCCACACCAGCTCGCGCGGCTTCTTGTAGCTGCCGTAGAGCAGGCCGCGGAACATGTGCAGGTAGACCACGATGAAGAACAGCGAGGCGCCGGTGGAATGCATGTAGCGGATCAGCCAGCCCCACTCGACGTCGCGCATGATGTACTCGACCGAGTTGAATGCCTCGGCCGCGCTGGTCTTGTAGTGCATCGTCAGGAAGATGCCGGTGACGATCTGGTTGACCAGCACCACCATCGCCAGCGAACCGAAGTAGTACCAAAGGTTGAAGTTCTTCGGCGCGTAGTACTCGCCGACGTGCTTGCGGTAGAACGGCATCAGTCCCGGCGCGCGTTCGTTGACCCAGTCGAACACGTTGCCCGCGGTGCGGGTGAGGAGATTGTCGGCCATGGCTTACGCTGCCCCCTTCGCGGACGAACTGGGATCGACACCGATGATCAGCGTGTTGTCGTCCTGGTAGTGATGCGGAGGCACCAGCAGGTTGATCGGCGCAGGCACGCCCTGGAACACGCGGCCGGCCATGTCGAAGCGCGACTTGTGGCAGGGGCAGAAGTAGCCGCCCTTCCACTCCGGATCGTAGGGTTCGGGGCGGATCTCGGCGACCATTTCCGGCGAACAGCCCAGGTGCGTGCACAGCCCGACCAGCACCGAGATGTCTGGCTTGATCGAGCGGCCTTCGCCCTTGATGTAGGCCGGCTGCTGGTCGGTGACCTCGGACTTGGGGTCCTTGAGCCGCCCGTCCAGCGTCGGCAGCGCGTCCAGGATCGCCTTGGAGCGCTTGACGATCCAGATCGGCTGACCGCGCCACTCCAGGATCAGGCGCTGGCCTTCCTGTAACGCGCTGATGTCGGCGGTGACCGGCGCACCGGCCAGTTTGGCCTTGGCGCTGGGGTTCCATGACTTGATGAAAGGAACCGCGACGAAACCCGCACCCACCGCGCCCACCACCGCCGTGGTGGCAGTGAGAAAGCGGCGGCGTCCTGCATTAACAGAATCGTTGACCCCATCGTTGGCCATCCGGCACTCCGATTTTTGATTGGGTAGCGTGAGGCTGCCAGCGGCTCGGTGGGGGTCGAGCCGCATTAAATCCACTGCAGTGTAGCGGAACCCTTAACGCGCAGACAATGCATTGGTGCGACGGCAAACAGAATGCCTCAATGCGACGTCGCCAGCACGCCGCGGTAGCGGTCGGCGAGCACGCCGACGCGCTGCACATAGCGCTGGGTCTCGCTATAAGGCGGCACCCCGCCGTGTTTGTCTACCGCGCCTTCGCCGGCGTTGTAGCCGGCGGCGGCCAGGCTCAGGTTGCCGTTGAAGCGTTTCAGCAACCAGGCCAGGTACTGCACGCCGCCGCGGATGTTCTGCGCCGCATCGAACGCATCGCTGACCCCGAAGCGGCGCGCGGTCGGCGGCATCAGCTGCATCAGGCCCTGCGCGCCGGCGCGGCTCAGCGCCATCGGGTTGTACGCCGATTCGGCATGGATGATGGCGCGCACCACCGCCTCGTCGACCCCGTACTCGCGCGCGGCGGCGGCGATCTCGCTCTGGTAGGCGGTGGTGTTCAGCCGCACCGCGCCGAAGTTCAGGCCCGGGTTGGCGCAGGCGTAGCAGGTCTCGATGAAGCTATAGCGGATGGTGCGCACCGTGCCGAGGCTGGCGACCTGGGTCGGCCGCGCGCTGGTGTAGTGGCGCACGCCGTCCTTCATATAGGAATAGACCTGGCCGCTGACCACCCGCCGCGGCGCGGTGCCGGCCATCGCAGGCAC
>NZ_CAPJ01000353.1 GCF_000331775.1 Xanthomonas translucens pv. translucens DSM 18974 | reverse complement strand
CGCACACCAGCACCACGCGCTGCGCCAGCGCGCCCGCGTGCGGCGCCGCCGCTGTCACGGCTGGTAGGCCTCGGCCACGATGCGCTGCAACTCGCCGGATTCGAACAGTTCCATGGTGATGTCGCAGCCGCCGATCAGTTCGCCGTGGATGAACAGCTGCGGGAACGTCGGCCAATTTGAATGGCGGGGCAGATTGGCGCGGATCTCGGGCTCGTCGAGCACATTGACGGTGTGCAGCCGATCGGCGCCGGCGGCCAGCAGGGCCTGCAGCGCGCGGCTGGAAAACCCGCACATCGGATACTGCGGCGTGCCCTTCATGAACAACACGATGGGATGGCGTTCGACGTCGGCCTGGATGCGCTCCATCACCTGCATGCGGGTTTTCTCCTGCTGGGGCGAAAGAACGACCTTGGCGGTCGGCTAGACTTTCGCGTAGCAGCATAGTGTAAGCCCTGCGCATGGCAGTACCGAAACACGCCCCCGAAACCGCTCCAGAGGATCCATGGCCATCGAACTCGCCCCCCTGCCGTACGACCGCGCGGCGCTGGCGCCGCACCTGTCCGCCGAGACCCTGGACCAGCACCACGGCCAGCACCAGCGCGCGCTGGTGGAACGGCTCAATGCCCAGATCGCCGGCAGCGAATTCGCCGACCTGCCGTTGCAGGAGCTGGTGCGCCGCACCCAGGGCCGCCTGTTCCAGCACGCGGCCGAGGTATGGAACCACGCGTTCTATTGGCGTGGACTGCGCCCGCGCGGCGGCGGCGAACCTGGCGGCGCGCTCGGCGAGCGCATCGCCAGGAACTTCGGCGATTTCGCCCGCTTCAAGGCCGAGTTCGAACACATGGCGCTGGCTGTGTTCGGCTCGGGCTGGGTGTGGCTGGTGCAACGCCCGGACGCCACGCTGGCGCTGCTCGCCACCGTCAACACCGGGTCGCCGCTGACCGGCGAGGACACTCCGCTGCTGGCCTGCGACCTATGGGAACACGCCTACTACATCGACTACCGCGGCGACCGTGCGCGCTACCTGGAAGCGTTCTGGAAGCTGGTGAACTGGGAGTTCGTGACGGCGAACATGGTTTGAAGCCGGGATTCGGGATTCGGTCTGACAGGCCGGCGGCATCGTTGCAGTGCCCCAGCCACGCCCAGGCATGGCCGGGGCGCGGCCGTCGGCACCCGCTCAGCCCTGCGCGCGCAGCGCCTTGATCACCGGGGCGACCTGGTCGTCGCGCTGCAACTGCGCGCCGACCGTCTGCAGCGCCTGCGCCAAGGCCTCAGGCGTGTCCTCGCGCAGCGTGGCGTGGCCGACCTTGCGGCCTTCGCGCGCTTCCTTGCCGTAGTCGTGCCAATGTCCGCCCGGCTGCGCCAGCACCGGCACGGCGCCGGGCATCTGCCCAATCCAGTTGAGCATGCAGGCATGGCCGAGCATGCGCGTGGACCCCAGCGGCAGGCCCAGCACCGCACGCAGGTGGTTCTCAAACTGCGAGGTCTCCGCGCCTTCGATGGTCCAATGGCCGGAGTTGTGCACGCGCGGCGCCATCTCGTTGGCGAGCAGTTCGCCGTCGCGACAGAACAGCTCCAGCGCGAACACGCCCACATACTGCAAGCGCTCGGCCAGCGCCTGCGCATGGGCGATAGCGGCCCGCTGCAGCGCCGTATCGGCCTGCGCCGGGGCCAGACTGGCCGACAGTACGCCCTGCACATGCCAGTTCTCGGTCAGCGGCCAGGTGCGGAACTCGCCGTCGCGGCCGCGCACCGCGACCACACTGATCTCGCGCTGGAACGGCACGAAGGCTTCCACGATCAGGCCCACGCTGGTCGCCTGCGCACCCAACGCGGACCAGGCCGCATCGGCGTCGGCCGCGGAGGTGATCCGGAACTGGCCCTTGCCGTCGTAGCCCAGGCGCCGGGTCTTGAGAATGCACGGGGTGCCGATCTGCGCCAACGCCGCGTCCAGTTCGGCGCGGCTGTCGATCGCGGCGAAATCCGGCACCGGAATGCCCAGTTCGCGAAACAGGGTCTTCTCGGCCAGCCGATCCTGCGCCACTGCCAGCGCGCGCGGATTCGGGAACACAGGCACCCGCTCCGCCAGCCATTCGGCACTGGCCGCCGGCACGTTTTCGAAATCGAAGGTGGCCACATCGACCTTGGCCGCGAACGCGGCCAGCGCCGCCTCGTCGCGGTAGTCGCCGACCTGCAGCGGCGCGACCTGCCCGGCGCAGGCGTCGGCCACCGTATCCAGCATCACGAAGCGCAGGCCCAGCGGCGCGCCGGCCACGGCGAGCATGCGCGCCAGCTGGCCGCCGCCCAGAATTCCGACAGTGGTACTCATTGGCGCGGGTCGTCCTTGGCCATCACCTCGTCGGTCTGGCGCTGGCGGAAGGCGTCCAGCGCGGTGCCGATGTCGGCATGCTCGGCGGCCAGCATCGCCGCGGCGAACAGCGCGGCATTGGCCGCACCGGCGTTGCCGATCGCGAACGTGGCGACCGGGATGCCGGCCGGCATCTGCACGATCGACAGCAGCGAATCCAAGCCGTTCAGCGCCTTGGACTGCACCGGCACGCCAAGCACCGGCACTGCGGTCTTGGCCGCGAGCATGCCCGGCAGGTGCGCCGCGCCGCCGGCGCCGGCCACGATCGCGCGCAGGCCGCGGGTGGAGGCTGCTTCGGCATAGGCGAACAGCACGTCCGGAGTGCGGTGCGCGGACACCACCTTCACTTCATAGGGCACGCCCAGCGCATCGAGTTTCTGCGCCGCATGCTGCATGGTCTCCCAGTCGGAGCGGGAACCCATCACGATGCCGACGAGCGGCGTGGTTTGCTTGGAGGTCATGGCCGTCCCCTGCCTTAAAGACGTATTCTAGCCGTCTTCCACGCAAGACGAAGACCGGATGGATCGCAAACTGCTCGACCTGCTGTGCTCGCCCGATACCCGCCAACCGCTGGCCCTGCTGGATGCGCGCGGGCTGGAGGCGCTGAACCGCGCCATCGCCGCCGGCGGCGTGCAGCGCGCCGACGGCAGCCCGCAGGCGCAAGTGCTGCGCGAGGCGCTGATCACCCGCGACCGCAAGCAGCTGTTCCGCGTCGACGACGGCATCCCGGTGCTGTTGGCCGAAGAAGCGATCGGCACCGCCCAGCTCACCGACTTCCCCGGCAAATGAGCGGCGCCGCGGCGCCGCTGCAGCCGCCGGCGCAGGCATCGATCGACGCCGATGTGGCACGCGCGCTGGCCGAGGACATCGGCAGTGGCGACGTCACCGCCGCGCTGCTGCCCGATCGCGCCGACAGCGCCTACCTGCTGTGCAAGCAGGACGCGGTGATCGCCGGCCGGCCCTGGTTCGACGCCTGCCACCGCGCGCTCGACCCGCAGGTGCGGATCGACTGGCGCATCGCCGAGGGCGAGCACGTGGCCGCCGGCACCGTGCTGGCGCTGCTGCACGGGCGCAGCCGCGCGCTGGTCAGCGCCGAGCGCGCCTCGCTGAACTTCCTGCAGACCCTGTCCGCCACCGCCACCGCCACCGCCGCTTACGTGGCCGCAGTCGCCGGCACCGGCGCGCGCATCCTGGACACGCGCAAGACCCTGCCCGGCCTGCGCCTGGCGCAGAAGTACGCGGTGCGCTGCGGCGGCGGCAGCAACCACCGCTTCGGCCTGTACGACACGGTGATGCTGAAGGAAAACCACATCCACGCCGCCGGTTCGCTGAGCGCGGCGGTGCAGGCCGCGCGTGCGCAGTGGCCGCAGCTGCCGCTGGTGGTCGAGGTGGAAACGCTGGCGCAACTGCGCGAAGCCTTGACGGTGGGCTGCGAGCGCATCCTGATCGACGATTTCGACGCGGCGCAGCGCCGCGAGGCGGTGGCGATCGCCGCGGCTGCGCCGTTCCACCGCGCGATTCCGTTGGAGGTCTCCGGCGGCGTCGACCTGGACGGCGTGCGCGCGATCGCCGCCGACGGCGTGGACTGCATCTCCATCGGCGCGCTGACCAAGCACGTGCAGGCGGTGGACCTGTCGCTGAAGCTGGGACCGCCGCCGCACTGACTTCACGGCCGCGGTCGCGCCGCTCTGCGACGCTGCGCACATTCCCTATTCCCGAGTTCGCCGATGGCCCGCCACTGGTTCGCGTTGTTGTGTGCCGCCGCCCTGTTTCCCGCAGGCCGCGCGGCCGCCGCGGAGGTATGCGACCTGCCGCCGCGCTTCGGCCTGAGCCCGGCCGCGGTGGCCATCGTGCACACCGCCTGCAACGAGCACCGGCTGTGGTGGCGGCCGTTCATCGATAGCAACGGCCGGCTCGCCGGCCTGCGCGTGACCGAGGCCGAGCGCAGTTATCTGGCCGATCACGGCATCGAGGCCTGGCAGCGCGTGGCCGCGTATTGGCGCGACAGCGGCACGCTGGGCGCGATGGGCGGCAGCGACGGCGCCACCAGCTGCCAGCAACTGGACGGCTCGCGCTACCGGCAGGCGGACTGCCGTGCGTTCCTGGTCGACAACCCGTGGTCGGCGGCGTTCGTGTCCTGGGTGATGGTGCGCGCGGGGGTCGATGGCTTCCATGCCTCGGTGCGGCACATCGACTACATCCGCGCCGCCTACCAAGCCGGTAGCGACGGCCTGCCCTACCGCTATGCCGACCCGCAGCAGGACAAGCCGGCGCCGGGCGACCTGCTGTGCTTCCTGCGCGGGCGCAAGCAGCCGCTGGGCGCGTCCGGGCTGCGCGAGGCGCTGGCGCGCGGCGGCGCGCGGCCGTGGGAGTCGCATTGCGACATCGTGGTCGCGGCCAACGTCGGCGGCGACCACACGCTGTACCTGATCGGCGGCAACGTGCTCAACGCGGTGACCATGCGCAAGTTGCCGCTGGACCGCGCCGGCCGCCTGCAACTGCAGGCACCGCTGGCGCAGGACCAGGTCGGCGACGACGGCGCCGGCCTGGAGTGCACACCCGGCCGGGAGGAACTGTGCGACTTCAATCGCCAGGACTGGGCGGCGCTGCTGCAGTTGCAACCGCAGGCGCAGCTGCGGCCGCTGGCGCTGCCGGGTGTGGTTCCCGCAGTGAAGCCGGCCGCGCTGCCGGCCGCTGCGCCGATGGCGCCAG
>NZ_CAPJ01000354.1 GCF_000331775.1 Xanthomonas translucens pv. translucens DSM 18974 | reverse complement strand
GGCCAAGTCGAGTTCGTGGATCTGGCTCACCGCCTTGTCGCCGGACGAGATCATCATGCCCTTGGTCCGGTCCAGCACCTTCAGTGCGTCGTGGCGCCCCATCGGGCTGAAGGAATGGGTCACGACATATTCGAAATCCAGATACTTCAGGCCATTCAGAATGCCCGGATAGGTTCCATCGGTGTACTCCTTGATGTTCAGGATGGCACCGAAGTGGTTGACGCCTTCAGGCGTCTTGATCACGAAGTCGCCGGTCTTGTTGGCGAACATGTGCTTGCTGACCGGCAGGTAGGCGGGAACCGGCGCCTGCAGCACCGGCACCGGCTCGTCGATGCGATTGATGAGGTAGCCGAAGAACTCGAGCGCCTCGGAGAACACCACACCGTTGCTGGCTTCGTACATGCTGAGCCGGTAAGGCGAATAGTCCTTCAACACGGCTTCGACGTTGCCGGCCAACTCCAGGATCTTGATGACCGCCTGATCCTGCTCGTTCTGCAGCTGCGCGACATTCGACGACTTGTTCATCAGCCGCTTTCCCGTGACCACGGGGCGGTAGATCATGGTCAGATACAACTCGTTCTGCATGATCTTCTGCGAAGAAAGTGCGCCATAGTATTCGTCCGACAGCGCCTGATTGAAGGCCTGGCGGAACTTTCCGCTCGACTTGATGCGCCGGCGGCGGCGCACGTCATGCACCCAGAACGCCACGTTGGCGAAATCCGGCGCACGCAAGGTCTGCAGCATCCGGTTGAACGTGTTGTGGCGATGCTCGATCTCCCACTCTTCGCGGCCGACGAACGGCAGCCCACCCAGATGCCAGGTCAACATGAAGTCTCCCCCCGTCGTCTTGAGCACCGAAGGCGCCACATGCGTGGAGATGGAGATGAACTCGCTGATCGAAGTGTCTGGAATGAACATGGTGGAATGACTCTGAATGCATTTCGTCTTGCCAAGGCCCGACTCGGATGAGGCGGGAACAATCGAACAATCACCTGTCTACGCGCGTCCCGTCTGCGGTATCACGCAAACCGAACAACCCCATGCACGAATGCGTTCGTGCATGGGGTCGAAGCACACCAGCCAAGCCGAATTACGGCTTGGCGCCTGGCACATCCCTGCGGTATTCATTGGGAGAGAACACCCACATCCCGGAGTAGCGCTGCAGATTGCGCACGCGCATCCTCAACATCCAGCGCAACCCGAGCATCCTGAATATCATCTCGTCGCGCTTGGTCATCTGCTGCATGACGAAGACGATCACCGGAATCAGCAACAGCAGCCACATATTGAAATAAATACCCATCAGAAAGCCGCCGCCCGCGCCGATGAAGAACGGAATGTAAGGGACCCCGAAAAACATCGCGGGCCGGGTGCAGCCCCGGAAAAGTACGTTCTTATGCATAGTGCAGTACGTGCTGGATCATCTGAATCGCTGCGGTGGCCTTGCACTCCGTCTGACCGGTATCGCCGATCAGCATCTTGGCCAACTGACCAGCCCCGCCGATCAGCACGCCCCCCATCAACACGGGCGCCACTTCCGAAACGCGCTTGTGCGCGAAAGCGATCTGGTAGCCGGCGAAGACCGTCGCGATGGTCACGACGACGACCGAGGCCATATCCAGGATATTTTTCGTCCTGCCGAGAAAGCCGCACACCTTGGTATCCGCGCCGGCATACATACCGCCGCCATCCGCCGCCATGACAGCGCCGGAGGCGAACACGGCCGCAGTGAACATCGCGGCCTTCAATGCGGCCATGCCGACTGTCTTCACGTTAGAATTCATTTCAGATTTGTTGAACTTCATGGTCTATCTCCTTGAGTGAAACACAGGGGGGATCGAGAAAAGCCATTCGCATGGCAGCGCTACTGCTACTGGCTAGAACACAAAAGCTCCGTCGCCAGGCGGCGGCGGACGGTTCAGGCCAGGGACGGCCGCACCTGCAGCAGGCTGAGGCCCGCCCGCAGACGCGTGCGAAGCTGGATCGGCTCCGCTAACCGCAGGCATCGCCACTCCCTTGCCGGCACCTGTCGGTCGTATCACATAAAGATCCGGGTTGGACGCGACTGCCGGCAACGCGGCGCTGCCGACGGCGGCGACCACTGCGGCCTGCTGCACCGGCGCTGCAGCAGCCGCCTGGTACAGCGCAGACGGCTGCGGCTGCGCCGCCAGCCCGCTCGCGAGCTGGCTTGCGGCTTCGATGCGGCGCGACACGACCGAATCGAGTTCGCGGACCACCGCAGCTTTCGCGGTCTCGCCGGCAAGACGGCGTACACCGGATGAAACCAGCGGAATCGCCCCTGCAGGAATGTCCGCCTGCACGCGCCCCTGGTTGATCGAGGCATAGACCTTCTGCACATAGCCGTGCTTGAAACCAGTCTCGAAATTGCCTGAGTAGTAGCAGCTGAAGGATTTCCCCCAATTGCCGCCCGAACGGCTATAGCACTCCGCGAGGATCCTGGAGGCCGCCTGCAGGTTCGGGCAGGTCTTGAAGGCCTTCTCGTAGGAATCGAGCCCGTACTTCGCCAGGTTGTAGCGGTTGACCTGCCCCAGGCCAAGCGAGAAGTTGTAGCCCTTTTCTTCGAGCATGCGCGCGGTGGCGACGGCTTCGGAGATGTTTTGCGGCTGCCGCACCAGGCGACCGCCGACCACACCGATCGCAAAAGGATTGCGCGACGACTCGACGCGCACGACGTGCTGCATCACTTCGGCAGGAACCGCCATTTCGGGGCAACTCAATAGTTCCATGCCTGGCAACATGCCGCGCTTACTCCTGTGTCCATCGACCGTGCCGGCGAATAGCTGGCGAGTCGCAGATGACGCAAACAATCGTGTTCGAAGGGAAAATCAAAGTCAATACGACGAGGTATGGGAGCTCACCTTGATGAACATCTTCATTGCCCACCGTGGAGCGTGCGCTCCGGATCGAAATCGATGCCGGTGATATAGCGACGGCCGGCATGCGACTTGATATGCACCACGATGTCGATGGTCATCATCAGCAGACGCTTGATGACCGAGAACTCAAGGCCAGAACCCTCGGATGATGCCTTCACCATCAAGGCCAACTGATCCCAGGTCTGGCCGATGCTGCCAGCGTGGCAGCTGGTGATGGAGCCAGGGTGACCGGAGGCGCAGTTACGGATGAAGTAGAACGATTCGTCGCCGCGCAACTCAGCCAGGATGATCCGATCCGGCTTCATGCGCAGGCAGGCCTCCATGCAGCTCTTGGCCGTCACGTTACTCGTGCTTTGTCCGCCTTTCGAATAGAGCAAATGCACGGAATTGGGTTGGCTGATGAAAAGCTCGCGGGCGTCCTCGATGGTGACCAGACGTTCCTCGTTGGGAATGTGGTTCACCAAGGACTTCATGAATGTGGTCTTGCCGCTGCCGGTGGCGCCGGCGACGACGACGTTCTTCTTGAACAGCACGGCCTTCTTGAAGAACTCGGCGTAGTTCCGTTCGCGCCTGAGCTCAAGCAATTCCCGATCCTGATCGCTGACGCCCGCTTTCTGCTCCAGGATCTCCTCGAAGAATCCGTCTTCCTTGTACTGCTCCAGCGTCTTCGTGTGCTTGGACGGCAAGCGGATCGTGATCGACACCTTGCCTGCATCGCAGGCAGGCGGAATGACGAACTGCGCACGCTGCCCCGTCGGGAAGGTCAGCGACACCACCGGATCGGTATCGGTGATGCGCTGGCCGGTGTTGCTTTCGTTGACCACCGCCGTGCAGAACTGGCGAGCCCGATCGAACGTCAGCGACGGGATGTCCATCTTCTGCCAGCCACGCAACGTCTCCAGGTACAACTCGCCGGGACGGTTGATGCAGATTTCCGTCACTTCCGGCGAATTCAGGTAGTCCAGGATCCCCAGCACCGAGTACTGGTAATCCAGGAAATCCGTGGAGATCTGCGCAGTCGGGGAGTCGTCGAGGGTCACGATGCAGTCTCTACGCGATCAACGCGGCAGCACGGCGGTGAAGTCGACGTCTTTTGCCACATAGACGTTGACGACGGTGCCCTGGTTGATGGTCACGGTGGCAGGGCGCCGGCGCTCCAATGCCTGTTCCGACAGGCGCTGGATGGCTTGCGCGGTGTTGCTCTCGTACGGCTGCTCGGTCGCAACGCCCGAGTTGATACCCACCGTGGTCGTCGCAGGACCATTTTTGGCCGCGGCCCACTTGAACGCATCGCTGAGCATGCTGATCATCAATGCTGAAGAAATCCGGCTCGCCCAATGCGCGCTGTATTGGCCAGGATGACCGGCGCTGCCGAGGTTGTCGACGCCGGGTCCCATCAACGTCACATCAATACCGGTTGGCGTGGTGATACGGTCCCAGACGACCTGCATCCGCGGAGCGGTCGGTTCCAACGAACCATACTGGCCGAGCATCTTGGAGCCCTTCGGCAACAGCAAGCGCCTGCCGTTGATGGAGTAGACCGGCTCGGTAATGATGCAGGACGTGAAACCGGGGAAGTCGGTGATGATCCGCGTCTCCAGCACGCAACGAATATAAGTGCCTCGCACCAGCAGGCCGTCAGGATTGGCGATGGGCTTTGCAGAGGTCTGCTGCTCATCCTGCATTGCCCCAGCCGGCTGCTGCCCTGGCAACATGCCGGCAAGTCCGCCACCCTGCTGGCCGGCAGAATCCTGCATTCCGGCCATGCGCCGCTCCAGCAGTGAAGGACCGCGCTCCTGCCGCGAAGCAGGCGCATTGGATGGGTCGCTATCGGTCGGCATCGGCGGCAACGGCGGCAGGCTGGGCTGCTGTTCCAGCGCTACCGGTTCGGCCGGCTGTGCCGGCAACGGCGCGGCAGTCTGCGGCAACGCAGGCGCGACGACCGCCTCCTGCTTGGGCTTGGGCGGCGGTTCGCTGGGTCCGCTGCCGCTTACCAGCCAGAAGATCGCCAGGATCAGCAACAATGCGATGCCGGCGAGGAAGAACAGCGCCTTCCTGTTGAGCTTCTGAACGTCGCTGGAGCGCAGCACAGGTTCGTTGGCATCCAGATCCGGATCGACAGCTTGGCGCTGGCGGGCGAAATAGGGATTTTCCTTGCCCGTGTCGCCGGCTTGCGGAGAACGCGGCTCACTCTGTTCGTGGCCGTTATTTTCGTCAGACGGAGGTATGTTCGAGTTCACTTTTGCTTATTCCTACGCAAGCCGACAACATTCTTGCCGTGGCGGACAACCAGGAAAGGATAGGTCCCATGCACGATCAGGGTATTGCCCTCGACCGTGGTATTGACCAGGAAATCCTCGTCATTTTCCTTCTCGCGACCAAATACGGCCGGGAAATTACCCGTCGGAAAGCGCGTCAGATCCATCTTGATGTAAGTGAATTTACCATCGTCGTAGACGCTGCTCGGGACGATCCATGTCTGCTTCGAGCGCGTCGAATAGTCATAATCGAAATAATAATGTCGATCCTTGGACAGGCGGGTATCGAGCTGAGACTCGTTCTTCACCTCGTCCGTGGCCGCAGCGAAACTGGTGTCCTTGGGATAGGTGAAGGTCACCTTGTATTGAACGCCGGCCTGCTTGGCCTGTTCCAGCCGCTGCCAATCCGTGGCGACCACCTTCAATTCCAGAATATAGGAATGGGTAGCCGTGCGGATCATCATATTGGTGTCGACGTCGACGTTCTTCGGCTTCAGGTAGAAGACGTTTTCGCGCCGACTCAGCTCCCAGCCGCTGGTGAAACCAGTGCTGTAATCGAGGATCTTCTCGTTGGGGCTCAGTTCGACCTGCGTCGTAATTCCGAGGCCAGTCCGTACCTGGTAGATCTTGTCAGGCTCGTACTCGTACTGCTGGACCACCTGCGCCGAGGCAAGCGGCGCGAACCAGGCCAATACCAGCATCGCGGCACACGCCGAACCGGTTTTCGTCATGAAACTCATCGAACGTTCGCTCCATTGCCATTGTTCTGAGGTGCAGCGTTGGGCAGCGGCGGCGCGGCGGCGGGCCGCACACCGGGATAGACAGGCGCCGTGCCAGGCACGGCAGCAGGCGCCTGCTGCATGGGCATTGCACCATTGCTCCCGGGCGCTGCCGGCTGCGTCACCGGCTGGCCTGGTGCCTGCTGCGCGGGCATCTGCCCAGGCACCACTTGCTGGCCGGCCGCAGCGGCTGGCGTCTGCTGGATCGCGCTGGGAGGTGGCGCAGGAATCGCCGCGTAATCGTTGTCGACGCGGTAGTCAGTGACCTGAAAACCCAGTGGATTCTGTACGCGCAGATCTTCCTTCATGACGAGGTCGCCGCTATAACGGAAGCCCATGATCGCGAACTTGTTGTCCAGCAGCGTGGCCTGTCCGGTCTTCTTGTCGTAGATACTGCGCTGGAAGCGGACATTTGCACCGGTATAAGGCTGGGCACCGCCGCCCAGCAGGTTGATGCTCAGAATATTCACCCGGATGGAGCGGATCTTGCCATAGACGAAATAAGGCGACGACGGATTGGTCGGCGCATGCAGCGCCTGGTACTCGGCGCCTACCGCGGTCTCTGCCGGCGCCATCGAAAACACCGTGTTCCAGTCGTTGAGACCCATCATCTCGAAGTCGTAGGACTCGCGGGCGGTGATGAAGCGGGCCACATTGCTTCGGGCCAAGGCCTCGCTCATGGTGATGCTGCGGACCTCGCCAGGATTCTTCAGTACGGAAACCGTAGAAGTTCCGGTGTACGCATCGGCCATCACCAGATACGGAATTTTCTCCTTCAACGGCAGCATGTAGTAATAGCCGCCGCCCAACAGCAGGCACATGACGATCGCGCCGAACGCGACCCACCATGCACGGCGCTCGCTGCGCCGCGCCAGATCAGCGATGCTGATCTCGTAGTTGACAGCCTTTGCAACCGCCTTGTTGACGCTTTCGCTCTCAACTGGTTTTTTACCGAACATCAGACTTCACCAGGTTCGTAATATGGCTGTGGGGAGCGCACGGGCGCTCCCGAAAGTAAAGTCACTTCGCGCTGCCGGCCGGCGACGCGCCCCCGCTCAGCGAAGAAGACGGCTGCACCAGAATGCGGTTGCCTGCAGCGGAAACGGTGACCCCTTCCTGCGCATAGACCACGCTGAGTTCGGCGACTGCCTGCTGGATGCTCGTAGTGTTGATTTTGGCCACCGGCGCATAGAGCGTGTAGTCGGACTGGATGCTGTATGCCAGCTCCATGTTCGAGTCCCTGGCCCAGCGCTCGAGCATCGTCTTCAGGGTGCCGTCCATCGGCGACGCCTGGTAGACGTACGAGGAGTACAGCGGGATCTCCATCGTCGACTCGGAGAACCGGTTGACCGGCTTCCACCTGCCGCGGAAATCAGGCGCCGGCCTGGTGGCACAGGCGCTCAACAGCGCAACGGCGCTCAGAGTGGCGATCATCCGAAACATATGCGTTCTTTTCACGCGAGCCTCTAAATTGCGGAAACGTTTTTTGATGGACGGCCGGCAAACCGCCGACGGTCTGAGAACTGCAGGTTTCGCCACAGGGACGGCACGGCGCGATACACAACCGGCGCAGGAGCTTGGTGACAGAGTCGGGGGCGGCGTAAATCCGGCGCACGCACGCGCTCCTGCAGACGAAGGACGTCCGAGGACAGGCTTTCAGCGCCGAGAAAAACGGAATTTGTCAGAAAACTTTCCATGTCACCCTCGCGTGTGTCCTGAGAACCCACGCCCCTGTTCCTATTGCCAATTGCCCCGCACCAGCATCGCCAGAATGTGCCGCAGAGCTAAGCTCACGTCAAGCATTTAGCAAAGAAGCGTTCAATCCAGCCAGATTTCCAATGATTTTGCGAACTGCATCACCCTATATTACAAGGAAAGCATGGACACATCCACCTTCGGCTTCAGCCTTGCGGTGAAGTGCCGGTCCTTGTAGTGCTTGATCTTGTCGCACTTCACAGGATGCGGGATGCCCTCGTAGAGGAACACCGCATGATCGTTCCCCATCGCCTTCAGTTCCTGCGGGAGCATCAGCGCCCTCCGCTCTTCCGACACGCTACGGCTCACATCCTTGCCGCGGGCGATGTTCTTCTTGCGGAAAGTGGTGTAGCCGAGCATCTCCGAGTAGTCCTTGGCGTCCTGCTTCGCGCGCGGACCATAGAGGATCTGCAGTGCATGGTTCGTGATGATGGTGCGCGACACGTCCTTGCCATAGGCCGCATCCAGCTGCGCCATGCTCTGGATGATCGGCACAAGACAAACATTGTAGCCAGCCATGTATGACACAGCCGAGGCGATGATGTCGACCTTGCCGATCGCGGTGAACTCGTCCATCAGCAGCAGGCAGTGGTACTTCAACACCAGGTTGCTCTTGGGCAGTTCCTTGGTGTTGAGGTTGATGATCTGGCTGAAGAACAGGTTGATGATCAGGCGACTCTCGGCCAGCTTGTTGGGCTGGATGCCGATGTAGATGGTCATCTTCTTCTTGCGGTAGATGGTCATCTTCTTCTTGCGCAGGTCGGTCCGCAGGAAATCGTTGTCGCTGGTGGCCGCGTCGAGCACCGGATTGATCCAGGCATTGAGCGGTTCCTTCAGCCTGCCCAGGATCGACGCAAAGGTTTCCTCGGCCTGCGACAGCAGGTTGGAGAACGCCGATTTGGCGTTGCCGCTGAGGAAACGCCGTTGCGACAACGACTTCAGGTGTTTCTTCAGGTCGCTGCCGTCACCCGAGGACAGCCGGCAAATGGCTCCCAGCGTCGGGGTGCCCAGGCCGCCCGGGAAGCCGATGTTGCGCTCGTCGTCCCAGTTCTCGAACAGGTACAGCGCGAAGGCCATGAACGCGTTGCGCGCCTGGCTGACCAAGAATTTCTGATCGTCCGATCCGTCAGGGCACAGCATCGCGGCGATCCTCATCAGGTCGGAAACGCGGAACACCGGGTCGTCGGACACATAGCTGAGCGGATTCCAGCGATGCGTGCGCCGGTCCTCGGCGAACGGGTTGAACAGGAACACTTTCTGTCCCTGGCTGGCGCGCCAGCCACTGGTGAGATAGAAGTTTTCCTGCTTGATGTCCAGCACCACCACCGACTCCTGGTATTCGAGCAGGTTGGGGATCACCACACCAACGCCCTTGCCCGAGCGCGTGGGCGCGGCCAGGATGACGAACTGCTGCCCGCTCAGGCGCACCAGCCTGCCGCGGAATTTGCCGACCACGATGCCGTTGCCGCCCTGCTTGAACAGGCCGTGCTTGGCAGGTCGGCAGCACCAGCGAAACGCGCGTCGCCGTGCAAGGCCTGCTTGCGCGGCTTGAACATCAAGACCAGCGTCAGCAGGCACAGCAATCCGGGCAAGCCGAAGCCCAGGTAGCCGGCCCACTTGATCTTGCCGACGTAGGGCGCGACCTGCGGCAAACCGATGGCATGCACGTACTCGTAGTAGGTGTGCAGTCCGAACAGTCGCATGTCCAGCTTGAGCAGCAGCACCAGATAGCCGGACAGGAAATAGCCGGCCACCCCGGTGAGCACGACGATCCTCGTCGCCGTAACGATTTTGCGATTGGCCAAGCCCCTATCCTCCTTGATCCACCATGCCGACTATTCTAGCGTCGCCGCACGCTGCCGGGCTTGTTCTTCGACGCCTTTTTTTCCACGCCGACACCGCCGCCGTCCTGCTCGACCAGGCTATCCATCCAGACCCGCGCCTCGTCCCAGGACAGGTCGTGCGAACTCAGGCGCGCGCCGCCGTCGGTGGTCACGGTGTAGCCCACCACGTTGGCCGGGCTGTATTCCGGCTCGCGCGTCAACGCGACGAGCTGGTAGCGTCCTTTGACTTGAATCGTATGATGATATTTCATCATGCGTACGGCCTCCTCGCCTGATCGTCGCTCCGATGCTAAAGCAAGCCAGGCGCCAGAGCCACCGCCGTACGCGATGCGACAGCCTCCCCGCCTTGAACGACGGGCAACAAAAAAGCCGGCGGCGCCGGCTTTGTCGTCGTGTTCCACGAGTGCATTGTTCGCATGTCGTGGTGGGCGGTACAGGGTTCGAACCTGTGACCCCTACCATGTCAAGGTACGTGAAAACATTGTTATTTCAACACTTTGCGAATAAAATAGCAGTTGTTGGGACAATTTTGGGACAACGACATGGGGACCATCTCCAAGCGTGGGGATAAGCAATGGCAGGCGAAGGTCAGGGTCAAGGGCTATCCGTCGATGTCCCGGACATTCGACTACAAAGCCGACGCTGAAAAGTGGGTCCAGGCAACGGAGAGGGAACTACAGACATCTGGCTTTGTTGATCGGCGCGAGGCCGAGAAGACCACCTTCGCGACTGTCTTGAAGCGCTACGCTCGGGAAGTCACCCCGACGAAGAAGAGCATGGCAATGGAAGCCGTGAAGATCGGCATCTTCCTCGAAGACCCGGTTCTCCCATTCCTCAAGATGTCCGCGATCACAAGCGCAGCGCTCGCGGAATGGCGCGATCGCAGATCCAAGAGAGTTGGGCCGGCGTCGATCCTGCGCGAGCTCGGCATCTTGTCAGCAGTTCTCAATCATGCGCGTCGTGAATGGGGTATCCACATCGAGAACCCTATCCGCTACGTGAAACGTCCCACGCCGCCGCGGGCGCGGGAGCGACGCTTGAGTTCCGATGAAGAGCGCTACCTGCTCGATGCACTCCAAGCTAGTGAGCGCCCGCAGGGGAACAGCTACGGCAAAGGCATCGCCAGGAATCCCTGGCTTGCTCCCCTGGTCCGCCTGGCCATCGAGACCGCCATGCGACGGGGCGAGCTGCTTTCGCTTGCCTGGGAGCATGTCGACCTCAAGCGCCAGGTTGCACACCTACCTGATACGAAGAACGGGGATCCCCGTGACGTCCCGCTGTCGAAAGAGGCTCTGAGGATCCTCAAGGAGCTTCCCCGAAACCTCGCTGGGCCAGTTTTCCCAACCACCGCAGAGGCGATCAAGCAAGGTTTTTCGCGGGCATTGAAGCACGCACGTGCAAGTTACTTCGAAGACTGCGAGGAAGCTCAACTTAGGCCATCCCCGAAGTTCCTAGAGGATGTGCACTTCCACGATCTTCGCCACGAAGCTGCCTCACGGCTCGCAGAGAAGCTGCCCAACCTCATTGAGCTTTCATCTGTCACCGGACATAGGGACCTGCGGATGCTCAAGCGCTATTACCATCCCAAAGCCGAGGATCTGGCGAAGAAGCTTGGCTGATGGTCGATGCGGTCCCGAAAGGCGGTCATCATGGCGCGAGCAAGTGCCCAGGCGGCCAAGTACCGTAGGCCGCGCCCAAGCTGCGTAGGCAAGTGGAGAGCACGGAACGGCCATAGCGGGCGGCAGAAGCCGCCCTGTCATCGGCGGGAGTTCCCCCCGCCACCCCCTGCTTGGAACCGCTGCCCTTGGATTAGCGAGTCAAAGCCCGTGTAGCCGCTCTAGTCGATTCAGAAGCAATCCACACTAGCCCCCATAGACCGAGAAAGCTGAACGGTCAGGCCACCTTTTCGCCGGGATCATTGGCTGCCAACCGCCACTCAACGTCCGGAGCAAAATCGAGAGGCATTTCGATAGGCTCATCGTCGTTATGAACTCGATTCCAATGGTCAACATCCAGCGTTAGCTGGACCGCATCGCCGATCATCTGCTCACGTCGCCAGACAAAAGCCTTTCTTGCGATAGGGCGGGGAGCTTGGTCAATATCCGCCCACAGCACCAACTGGCTGCCGTTGCTGTATTCGGTGTATGCCAAATTCGATCGATACGGGCGACCGGTCACCTCGTCATGACGAGTTTCCTCGCGGGCGGCGATGGAGAACTGCTCGGCGAGGCGATCCAGAGCACTTTTCGGTGTTGGTAACGGCCACCCCATCTTGGCAGCAAACTTTGCAACCTCGTGCATGTTTACTGACACATCGCCTGTAGATTCGCGGTACAGGCGGATGATTCTCTGCATTTCTTGGCGCTTGCGGGCCATGCGTCACCTCCTACTCGGAAATCGGGGCGATGTTGCCCCATCCATCAACGATCGCACTTGGCATCACGATCGACCTGACCTTCACCAGGTGATCCCGGAAAAGGTTGTACTTACCAGTCCTGCGCTGCAGTTGACCCGCGACTAAGCCTGGATGGACCTTGAGAGTTCGGGCAAATCCGACAATGTCGTCACTGTGGAAAAATGGCGCCTTCCTTACCACGAAGGCATCCATCTTTGCCTTGGGCACCAGGAATTCCGCCGCCGCAAGATTGGCAGCTCGCTCTTCCTCGGCCACATCGCTACCTACGCCGCCCGCCGCCCCGTCGAGGTCAGCGTCAACAACAGCTTCACCTTTGCCGTCTCCCCGTAAGACATGTTCGAGTTCATGCCGAAGGACGAACCAAAAGTTGTCGATGCGATCGAACCTGACGCTCATGCCGATCACTGGTGCAGTGTCCGAGAGCCACAGGCAGACGCCGTCAATTTTTGCACTCGGCAAGGTTTCAACGATGACGAAGCGAATGCCATGTTCGGCTAGGAGCCGGGGGACCTTACGTGCTTCTTCCGCCGAAGCCAGAAGGCTACTCAAACGTTCAATTGCAGCGCGTCCCTTGGCTTCCGAATAGGCGGGCACGACCATCTCACTGGCCAATCGTTTGACACGATAAAGCCAAGCCAACTGTGTTGGTGTTGCTGAAGCCCCGACCTCAGACCGCTTAGCAGCATGCGGAAGAAGTTCAATCTGCTCGGGTGTCTCGACGCCAAAAAACTGCGTCAACGCCGCGTTGACGGCTGGGCGATCTCTCACTGAGGGGGCATTAAGCCAACCACGCTTGATCATCGCCGAGAGTGGGAGTTCGCCATAAATCAGCTGACGCTGAGCCGCCTCTGGGTCGGGCCGCTGCTTTAAGCGCGCAACAGCCAAGTCGTATGCAGCTTGCAGGCGAAGGAACTCTTCAGCTGGCACTTCGAAGATCTGCTCCAGCTTGAGAGCGAGAACTGCACTGATCGGCTTCTTGTCACCGACCAATCGACTCGCAGTACCTTCATCCAGACCGATGACGCCAGCGAAAGCGCGATTGTTCCACCCCCGGGTTGCGAGGAGGCGCGTCAGAAGCTGGCCAGGAGTCGTCGGTTCATCGTGCATGAACGGATAATACGGCAGTTTGGCAAAATTAGCAAACTCCAGTTTCGGGGGCAATCCAGCAAATTGGTCCCGCTTCTCTTGGGCCTGCTGTGCGATCACAGGCGCGACTTGATTGGCTGATAGGCGTCATCGTATCCGGTTTCGTACACAGTGCTGGGCCTTGGGCGATAGCGCCTGCCCAGCATGCAAACTGCGTATGATCATCTGACTTGCGCTGCTGACCATGTCATTTGGCACAGTGTTCAACCGGCTGGTTGTGTGCACCCTTTATCGTTCATTTTTGTGAAAAATCTCCTGACTCAGCTGGGGAAGGTCCGGAGCCTGGCTATGACCTGAAGATCCCCAAACCCCGGAAAGCATTTTGCTTGTTGTAACGACTGCATAACGCTATAGTCGGCCTCGTAAGACGAAGCGACTGACCCGGTGAAATCGAGCGCTTCCCAGCGGCTTCGGCCGTAGGCATCCACGATGCCTCGCAAGTGGTTCCGGGGTCTGAGTACTGAAAAGGGCGCTTCGGCGCCCTTTTCTTTGCCCATTACCGTCTGCGCCGCTTGTTGGGCTTCTGAGGATTGGCCAGGTAGGCCTCACCGCACACGAGCACGAATGGCCGCCAGCTGCCCGTGGTGGTCGGTGCGTTGCGCGTCTCCTGATACGCACTTTCCACGATCACATCGACATCCTGCCAAGTGCGCTTTTCCTTGGCACTGCGCTTGATCGTCAGAAATAAGTGGTACGGCCCGCTCGGGTCCTTGATTGTTAGGGTGTGGACCCAAGTCGTTTCATGCGCAGCGAGGATCACTTTTTTCTCAGGCATCGCGCGGATTAGATCCGGCAACTCCTTAGAGAGCCGATAGCGCGTCGGGCAGAAGGTCCGCATCTTCTTCCCGTCCCAAATCACCGTATCGCCGGCCGGGTGCGGGATCTCTCCATACGAAGCGCTGAAGCAGTGATTGGTGAAGGTGACAGCGACCCTCAAGGCCTTGCCCACCTTCTCGCTCTCAAAGGTGATCGTCAGCGGATCTAGGTGCGACAGGTCGACCCTCTGACCGCTGACCACTAGCTGAGGGAAGTACTCCGTTCTCAATGCCATTCCTTGTGGCCATCGAGTGCTGGCCGATAGCTACATTATCCCTTCGCTGTCAGCCCTTCCAATGGGTCAACCTACCCCGCAAATGGCTTGGTTGGCGCTCGGGTGCCCCGCCTGTCTGCAGGCTGCTCCTCTGCCCTACACAGCTCCCAAGCCAGACGCAGCGTCTCGGCGTCGTTCAACGCATGATGCCAGCGCGCCCGGAGCACTGGACGGCTCTCGAATAGCCACTCGACCTTTCGATCGATTTGGCCACCGTCGATCAGCAGACCTTGCACCTGGGGGATTGGGCCGCACGCTTGCGCCAGGTCATCGGGCATGTCGAAGCCGGCCAGCACGTAGCGCAGCAGCACCAAGTCATGGGCATAGTCAGCCAGCACCAGCGGTGCCTGGTCGGCGCCCAGAAAAGCACGCAGGCCGGTGGTCATGGCCATCGAGGACAGGCCGCCCTGCAGGAGCGGGTAGACCACATGCCGCACAAAATCGGTTGGCGTGGCCGGTAGCGGCGCCCGCTCGGCATAGAAGCGATGCACCCCGTCCTCGCTCACCAGGCCGATGCTGACCAGCTCAGACCCCATAGGGTCGGCCCACTCTGTATCGAGGAAGAATCTCACCAGAAGTCGGAACGGCCGCGCTCAAATGCTACGAAGTCGGCGACGATCTGCTCCGTTGAAGGCGCTTTGTTGTACTGGAGCTCGAAGCTGATCGGGTACCAGACCTTCCAATTTTCGAAGGAAATCCGCATACCCTTCCGGCTTGGTTCCACCCAGACATCTTCTGGTGGGCCATCCAAAACTTGCGTTCTAAGGCCAACGACCGCTTGATTGGCTGTCATGACGGCGAGGCCTGGATCATCCAGATAGCGCGAGTACACAACAGACCAGACCATTTGCTCACGGTCGTCCATACCCGGCAACGGGCGTGGCCCTTCCGAGTTCGTGTTCATAGCAGCTCTTCGCCCCAAAATTTGGGGCCATACAGTTGGCGTCGAGAGGACGCCTAAGGGAGTGGTGCCCCTGGCCGGGCTCGAACCGGCACTAGCCGCTTATCTGGCGCTTACGGGATATAAATCCGCTGCTCTACCCATTGAGCTACAGGGGCGTGATCGATCGGGCGATCACGCCGGTATTCGGGCAAGAAGTCGATGGCAGCAAGGAAAACGCATGGCAGTACCGTAGCACAGCCATGCTCAATCTACAGCCCCAAGTTTTGGGGCAGGCGGTCAAGCCGCGATGTCGAGGCGGTCCAGCTGGGCATCAATCTCCCACCAGCTCTCGTCATCGATTTGCCCCTGCCCTACCAAGGCATGAAACACCCCAAGCAGGTAGTCATAGGCGCGGCGCGGCTCAATGCCCAGCACTCCCGACCGAACAGCGTTCAATGCTGACTCAGCACGCAATTGCAGCTTTACCACGATGGCCTGCAGAGCGTCGCAAACCTGGATGATCAGGTCATCGTAGGCATCGGGCTGGGTGTAGTCGGTGAGGCGGGTGATACCCTTTTTCTCGCTCATTGTCGTCTCCTTGTTGGACGGCTTGTGCAGGCGGCGCCGGGGTGCAACCCGGCGTCGCCACTGATGCGCCATAGGCGCGAAAGCGGGCTAGATCCCGTTCTCCAAAGCCTTGGAAAGGGCTAGGTTGATGTAGGCCGCACGCGGGATGCCAAGCTCGCCAGAGCGGCGATCGATCTTGGCCAACAACTCAGGCGGCAGCGTATGCGTGATCTGTTCACGCCTCCCTCGCATCACGCCGCGGCGCGGCTGGTCGCCAGCTGCAGGGGGAGCTTCATCTTTGTTTGAGGTCTTTTTAGGATCCATTGGATAGCCTTTTCATCGGTACTGCATGATCTCTTGTCGCCTCTGTTAGCACCACTCAAAAGAGCCAAAAACGCTTTGGTGGACGCATCGCGTAGTCCCATCCGCGCTTCTCCGCAGCAAGCTCTATCTGGTCCGTTAATCGAGGGACCTCGAAGAGATCCACCGAGCTGGAACCGAACCGCTGCCCCAGCTGCTCGGCACGGCGGACCATCACAATCCTGTCGGCAGCAGGAAGATCCGATACGTCGTAGGGACGCAACCGCAGTGGGAGGCCAACTCTCACTTGGCACGAAGCTAGGACCACCCCGAAAGTGAAGCCGTGGCCACTCGGGTCTTTCTGATGGTCGCTCGGGTTGGCAACGTGGCTCAACTCGTGAAGTAAGACTCGGCGCCAGCTGTCGACCGAAAGCTTTTGAAGCTTGTAGGGATTCAGTGTTATCCGACTACGGTCGTGCCGGTTTACCCATGCCAGCGCTTCAGCGCCCCTATCAACAGGTCCGTCAGCGAGCTCCAATGCATCGGACCAAGCTAGCTGAGGCACCGCTTCTTCCAGGCCCAGGCGGCCCAATTCCTCGTTAGAGAAAAAATCCTCGAACCGAGGCACTGGCCTTCGCCAAATCGGAATGGCCTCGACCACGTCCTGGTCGGTAAACATCCGCCACCTGCTGTTCTCCAGGCTCACAGGCGCAACCCAATGGCGTGATCCTCAATCACGCTTTGATCCGTGAATACAAGCCGCCGATCGCTGGCCAGACTCACCTTCAGTCCCTCGGTTCAAAGGGTCCATCGCCACACTTGCCATCCAGTCGTATTCATCTTTCAGATGATCCAGTCCGACCTCAAAAGCCCGGACACGCTCGGCGGCACATTCCCTCGCATCAATCAGTGCATCTTCTGAGGCAGTCAACTTGTCAGCCATTGTCGCCAGCCGGACAAGGCCATCCTGTTGAGCGTTGGCGAGCAAAATATTTTCGGCCCTCAGCTGGCTCAGTTTGCCCAGCAGACGGACCACCTCGGCTTCTTTCCTCCGGGCGTATGCAGCCCACTCGTCAACGCTCCGGGAAAGCCGCTGGATCTGGAGCTGATTGGCAAAGCGCTCGTTTTGAACGCCGCGAATGTACTCTGAATACGACATAGCCTTAGCTCTGCCCGCTCATCACATAACAATGATATTGATACAAAAAACACCGTCTTTCAATAGTATTTTCATTGTTATTTTTAAAATTGTGAAGGAGGCCACATTGACCTCAAAGGTTCAGCGATGGCCCACGCGGCAGCGGATCCCCCAACTCGGGACGACCTAGGGCCCTATCGCTCTCCCTGGCCTTGGCCAGCAGTGCGGCACGCTCCTCTGGCCACATATTGGCCTGGATAGCTGCTTGGTGAGGGGAGTGCTCCAAAATAGTTTGCACCACCGTGACCTCGCTCAGAGCCGCCCCGTCGCGGCCAGCCTTTGCTGCCTCGCGCCACTGCGCATCAACGCCATCCCACGCAACGCGGGCGTGGTCGCCGACCGCTTTGATCGCTTCAATGGCAGCCCGTGCATAGCGTCCGGCGGCCGAGGCAGCGCTCCTGGCTAGCAGCCGGCCTAACTCTGCCGCGCGCCGCGCGGCCTCTGCCGCGAGCTGAGCGGTGCGCTGTAGCCCCTGAGCGTGCTCGACCAGCTGGGCGAACTCCATCGGCGGAAGATCCCTTACCACCGCGACCAGCGGCGCGATCCGGGCGATTTGATCAGCCTTGGCCTTGGCCGTGGCCTCAGCCCCTAAGCGCTTCTTGCGTTCGACCCCGGTGCCGCCGGCAGCCGCGACGGTTGGGGCGTATAGCTTCCGCATTCCAGCGGTGAGGCGCTCGGCGACCTCCTCCGGCGTCTCGACCACCGCCCTCCTCAGGAAGCCGCCTTCCTCGACAACACGCGGTTCCAGAGCGCTCGCCGGGATAGCTTCCAAAGGCCGTCCGACAGCTTCCAGGCCGGCGTAGAACTCACGCACGGTAGTGTGCTTTGCCCTGCTGCCCTCGACGCCACGGACCAAGCCATGACGCTTGCCAACCTGGGCAGCGAAGTCGGTCTGCAACTTGGACAGCTTGGCTCGGCCGTCCAGATAGTGCGAGGCCGACAGGCGCACGCCGGCAGCCCGCTGCTCGATGCGCGTCTCCCGCCGCTTGCTGCCGTCGGGATTGGTGCCGGCGATCACCACTCGATTTCGGGTTTTGGCCTCGACCTCGACCAAGGGCACAACGTAGACCACCAAGTGGGGAGTGAGCTCGTCTAGCTGGATGTTGGCGGCCACGATGTTGGCCGCGCCATGCTTCCGCTCGACCCACTCCATGGCGTCGCGGAAGTAGGCGGCACTGTCTACCATGCCGCCGTTCTCGCGAAAGGCATGATGGTTCGCAGTAACTAGGTACTCGATGCACCGAACCGGTTTGGCGGCCGTCTTCTCGGTGACGGTAGCCAGTCGTTGCTCGACCGCCGAACGGAGGGCAGCCGAACTGGTGACCGGACGCAGATCCTGGTTGTCGGGTGTGCGAGCTGGGTCGGCATTGTGGGTGGGGCGCTCGCGCCAGGTGTGGGAGCCCGACGCGGCAACCTGTGCAAGCGTGGCCAGCTTCTTAACACGAATGATGACGGGATGGTTAGGCACGTTGGGATCCACGTAAGGCCAAGATCAAGGGCGCAGCCCGCAGGCGGCCTGTACTCACTACGGAGGTTGTACGGGCTACGCCCTACAACCTCCTCGTTCGCCCTGCGGGGCTGGTGACCTCGTAGATGTCACCAGGAGCAACGGCAAACCAAAATCTACCGACGTCGAATGGGAGCTATTTGGTGGTCTTAAAAAGGCAACCTGCAGGGAGGCTGCGGCGTCCTCCCAGCCAGCGCCACGGGCACGCCAAAGGGCGACTTTGGCCTTTCGGCCAAGCGCGACCGTGGCGCTTAGACGCCCGCGCACGTCCCCGCGCCCTGCTGACCGCTCTTCTTCAGCGTCCAGCCCCATAAACGAGCGCGGCCGCCGCCGCCGACACCGCTCTGCGACGAAGCTGCTCATCGGGGTCCGCCTTCAGAGCCTCCTGTCGCGCCGTCTCGACCACCCTCAGTTGCAGCTCGGAAGCTTCTCTTGAACGCCGACTCCGCTCTTTCGCAACCGCACGGCCAGCATCCGACGTGAATTGGTCATTGGCAGCACGCTCAATCACGCGGAGAAGCCAACTGATTGGCTGCTTAGGCGGGATGGGACTCGCCATCTTGCCGGTGAACTCATCAAGCACCTCTTGCCGCAGTTCGCCAGGCAAGCCGCGCTTTTCAAATTCCCTTTCCACTACTACTACTTCGCGCATTCCAAGCGAGTCAGGCCAGATCAAGCAGTGGTTGGTAGTAGTAGTGGTCGTATTAGCGTTCGTATTAGTGCTCTTTAAAGTCGGACTACCGGATGTCGGCTGACCGGCTTCTGGTGAACGCATCTCGGTGACCGGAGTGCGATTTCCGCACTCCGGTTGATTGGAGCATGGGGATTGCGGCGGCGCAGGGAGCGGCGACTGGTGCAAGTGCGGCGAGTCATAGATCGTGGTGGTCGTAGACCACCTACCCCGGCTGTCCTGCTTTTTTTCTTGGACGAGGTACCCGACCTCCCGCAACTCCCTGAGCGCCCCCAAGATCCTGTGGCGCCCCTCACTCGGAGAATCGGCAGCAAGATCGTCCGCGGTCATCCTGTACCCATCGACATTGGTCAACAGTCGGATTGCCACCCCTCGAGCGAGGAGAGATAAGCGTTTGTCTCTGATGAGATGGCTAGGTACTACTTCGAAGCGATCGTGACGCACGGCGCGCGTGATGATCATGCTCGACGCCTTCCCTCGGCCACTTGGTGCTCGGCGTCGCGCCGGGCCTGAATGGCTCGGGCAGTAGCTCCTAGAGGCCGCCCAGGGCGGCGAGGCGGCGGCTCAGCAGCGGGTGCCCGCTTGCCGCTGGCCAGCCAAGCCAGAACGTCGCCTAGCCACCAGCACCATTTTTTGCTGCCGGGGCGCTTGAAGGCTCCCGGCGGCGCGAGATGCCGCCATTTTGGCTGGCACATGTACAACCGGATTGACTGGCTGCTTAGGCCGGTCACGGTGCTTAACTCTTTGACGCCAATGACGCGCGGAAGCTGTTCAGCAGCGGCTTCGTCCAGCGCATTAGCGCGCGGTATTCGTTCTCGTATCATGCGCGAACTCCGACATTTGCCGCATTTGCATGCAGCAGTCGAATGAGTCCGCGACAGCCATGGCTTGCTTAACCCGCTGGACAGGCTGGCAGGCCGATCCTGGGTGTATACAACGACCACCTAGCTGGTCGTTTGAGCCAATGGCGGGGTTGTGCCCCAATTCAGTCCTGCTCTCCCGCCGGCTTCGCTCTTTGAATCCCAACCTCACTCAGGTTCGGGGGCTAGCCTTTCACTCGGTATTTGCCGAGTCTGGTCGGGCGATTGCCGCAAGCCGCACGGCATCCTTTCCTACCCGCGAAGTGGGTCGCTTACTCCTCGCGGTCTGCTGGGCTCGTTCTGCCGCCGAACATCAAGAGAAGTGCCTGCCCAGCCGCCTCTCCCGATAGAACGATCGACACCAGTCCTACCAGCGCATTACCAAGGATTGTTGATCCTGTTGAATCATGCTGTCAAGACGAGCTTGGAGCAGCCGCGCGTTGGGACAAATCCGGGACAGCGGCTCTGCAAAACCAGTTCAACACGCTTGTATTCATCGTCGTTGAATGATTTTTCTGGAGACACAAAAAAGCCCGGAAAATCCGGGCTTTTCAAGGCTTTACATTGTGCCCAACCCCTTAGGAGTTGGTGGGCGGTACAGGGTTCGAACCTGTGACCCCTACCATGTCAAGGTAGTGCTCTACCGCTGAGCTAACCGCCCATCGCTGCTGCGGCCATACCGCTGCAGGGGCGCGAATCTTAGCCCACCTTGCAGCCAAGAACAATAGCCGCCGGCAGGACGCCGGCAGCCTCGTGCCTAGCTGACCAGGCTGGCGTCGCGCAGCTTCTTGATCTGGTCCCGCACCCGCGCCGCGTCCTCGAACTCCAGGTCGCGGGCGTGCTGGTACATCTTCTGCTCCAGCGCCTTGAGCCGCGACGCCACCTCGGCCGGCTCCAGCATGCGGTAGTCGGCTGGCTCCTCCGCCACCCGGCGCCCCTTGCCCTTGCCGGACTTGGTCTCGACCGCGCCATCGGCGCGCGCGCCCTCCAGGATGTCGACGATCGGCCGCGCCACCGACTTCGGGGTGATGCCGTGCTCGAGGTTGTACTCCACCTGCTTCTCGCGGCGGCGCCCGGTCTCGTCGATCGCCGCCTGCATCGAGCGGGTCATCCGGTCCGCGTACAGGATCGCCTTGCCGCGCAGGTTGCGCGCGGCGCGGCCGATGGTCTGGATCAGCGAACCAGTCGAACGCAGGAAGCCCTCCTTGTCCGCGTCCAGGATCGCCACCAGCGACACCTCGGGCATGTCCAGGCCCTCGCGCAGCAGGTTGATGCCGACCAGCACGTCGAACTTGCCCAGACGCAGGTCGCGGATGATCTCCACGCGTTCGACCGTGTCGATGTCCGAGTGCAGGTAGCGCACCTTGACTCCGTGTTCGCTCAGGTACTCGGTGAGGTTCTCGGACATGCGCTTGGTCAGCGTGGTGACCAGCACGCGATCGCCCAACGCCACGCGCAACCCGATCTCGGACAGCAGGTCGTCGACCTGGGTGCCGACCGGGCGGATTTCCACCTCCGGATCGATCAGCCCGGTCGGGCGCACCACCAGTTCGGTGATCTCGCCGGCCGATTCGCGCAGTTCGTACGGACCTGGCGTGGCCGACACGTAGATGCTGCGCGGCGAACGCGCCTCCCATTCCTCGAAACGCAGCGGCCGGTTGTCCAGCGCCGACGGCAGGCGGAAACCGAACTCGACCAGCGTCTCCTTGCGCGAGCGGTCGCCCTTGTACATCGCGCCGATCTGCGGGACGGTGACATGCGACTCGTCCACGACCAGCAGCGCGTCGGCCGGCAGGTAGTCGAACAGGGTCGGCGGCGGCTCGCCTGCGGCCTTGCCGGTGAGATGCCGCGAGTAGTTCTCGATGCCGTTGCAGTAGCCGACCTCGGCCATCATCTCCAGGTCGAACTGGGTGCGCTGCGCCAGCCGCTGCGCCTCGACCAGCTTGTTCTGCGCGTACAGCTGCTCCAGCCGCTGATTCAGCTCGATCTTGATCGTATCCACGGCGCTGAGGGTGCGCTCGCGGGTGGTGGCGTAGTGGGTCTTCGGATAGACCGTGTAGCGCTGCAGCTTGCGCAGGGTCTCGCCGGTCAGCGGATCGAACAGGGTCAGCTGCTCGACATCGCCGTCGAACAGCTCGATGCGCAGCGCTTCGCTGTCCGACTCAGCGGGAAACACATCGATGACTTCGCCGCGCACGCGGAACGTGCCGCGGTGCAGTTCGTATTCGTTGCGGGTGTACTGCAGGTCGGTCAGGTGCTTGATCAACTGGCGCTGCTCGATGTGCTCGCCGATCGACAGGATCAGGCGCAACGACAGGTAGTCCTCCGGCGCGCCCAGGCCGTAGATCGCCGACACCGTCGCCACCACCAGCGCATCGCGGCGCGACAGCAGCGTCTTGGTCGCGGCCAGGCGCATCTGCTCGATGTGCTCGTTGATCGAACTGTCCTTCTCGATGAAGGTGTCCGAGGACGGCACGTAGGCCTCGGGCTGGTAGTAGTCGTAATAGCTGACGAAGTACTCGACCGCGTTGTTCGGGAAGAACGCCTTGAACTCGCCGTACAGCTGCGCGGCCAGGGTCTTGTTCGGCGCCATCACCAGGGTCGGCTTCTGGATCGCCTCGATCACGTTGGCGATGGTGTAGGTCTTGCCCGAACCGGTGACCCCGAGCAGGGTCTGCTTGGCCAGACCGGCCTCGAAGCCGGCCACCAGCTTCTCGATCGCCCGCGGCTGGTCGCCGGCCGGCGAGTACGGCGATACGAGTTGGAAACGGTCGGACATGAACGGGCCTCGGGATGAATGTGAGTACATGAGCCTCGGCTGACGCACTGCCGGGAGGATTCCTTACATGGGAACGGTGAACCCTCTCATTCAAGCCCCTGCGCAAGGGGACCGAGACTGGTAGCCCTCATCGAAGGGTGACTCCCATGTGGAAATCCAGTGTTCGAGGCTACACATTGCTGCAGTTGGCAATCGTGATGGCGATGATCTGCGTACTGACCGCGATCGGCATACCGGCCTTCCAGGACCTTCTGATGCGCCAACGCCTGACCGTCACCAGCTATCGGCTCAGTTCGCAGCTTGCCCTGGCGCGCAGCAGCGCCATCAGCTACGGCATGCCGGTCAGCGTGTGTCCATCGGATGGCGACGGGAAATGCCGCGCCGACAACGACTGGAGCCACGGATGGATGGTCTACCGCGACCTGGAACGACAAGCGCAACCGACCGACCCAAGCAGGATTCTGGGCCTGGAAACCGCACCTGCGGCGGCCTCCATCACCGTCATCTCGAACAGCGGCAGGCAGGCCGTGCGCTTTCTGCCGGACGGCCGCAGCGCCGGCAGCAACCTCAGCATCAGGATCTGCGGAAAGGGGCGCCTGCTGGCTGAGGTCGTCGTGAACAACGCCGGCCGGACCCGCTTGGCCAGGGCGGCGGCAAGTCAGGCCTGCCAAGCGAAAAACTGAATTCCCGGAGCAACGAAAAAGGGCTTGCGGATGACCTGCAAGCCTTTGATATTTTTGGCGCCCGAAGTTGGACTCGAACCAACGACCCCCTGATTAACAGTCAAGTGCTCTAACCGGCTGAGCTATTCGGGCGGGAAGGCGCATTGTATAGAGGCCTTGGGGGCATGACAAGGGGGGCAAGGCAGCCTCCCGCTCCAGCGCTAAGCTTCCTACTCCATCACCAGCATTCAGCTTCGTTCGCGCCTGTTGATGTCGTGCGGGCGCCAGTCTGGTCGAGGCTCAGCGCACCGCATTTCGTGTCCTTCTGCAAGTCGGTGGGCGTGGCTGTGAGCTTGAAAGTACTGGCGGTTGGCTGACCAGTAAAGCTCATTGTGTAGAACCGGTCTACGCCCGCGTCACACACCGGAGCTTTAGGTGGATTTCCATCCTCGTTGAGGTACGACATTTTGAGTGTGTACTGGCGCTCCATCAACTGCGCTCCTTGCTGCACGCATACCGCCGCAGCAGACCGGCGCGCCTTGACAACGTAGGCCTGGTAGCTGGCGAAGGCGATGGCCGCCAGGATGCCCACGATCAGTACCACGATCATGATTTCGATGAGGGTGAAGCCGCGCTGCCGCGAAGGAGTGCCAAGAAGGGGACGCATCAATCGTTCCTCAGAAGTTCACGCCAGGACACGCGCTTCATGCTGAGCGCGCTGCTATTGGTGCCAAGACTGATCGTACTGGCATTGTCCAGACCGATCTGCATCTGATTGCCGATGAAGATGGGGCTATTGGGACTGCTGTTCAGCCCGATCCCGGAAACAGGCTTGCCATTCAAGGTATCTCCGGTGCTGGAGCCACCGCTGCCGTCCAGATCGAAGAACGACTGCGGCATGCGCCCGCCCGTGAACGGATTGATCGCCATCACGAAGCCCTTGCCGCTGGGACTGCAGACATCGCCCGAGTCTGGTATCCGAGTAGTGCCGATCAACGCGGTCCCCTGGAAGAAATTCGACACCACCATGCGCTCGCCCTCCGCCGTTCCGGAAGGGGGGATCAAGTCCATGTACCAGCCATTCACGCCAGGACTGGGCTGATCTTCGATGACGCGCACGGCATACCCGTTCACGACACCCTGCTGCTCGATATCGACCTTGTTCAAGGTGGAGCGATCCGACGCGATCGCGCTACCGCGATCGATCAAGCCATACCAGGTCTGCACGTCCTTGTTGGAAAGATCTCCATCGGACAAGTACTTACCGGTACCGAAGAATACCCAGGTCAATCCCGTCGAAGGATCCTTTGCCGCGGTTGGCGCAGCGGTGATCGGCTGAGTCTTGGCAGCGTACTGCGCAGTGAACAGACGCGTCGCCTTGCCGGAGGCACCAGTCATGTCGAAGCGCCACAGATTGCCTTTCAAATCGCCGGCATAGATTCGATCGACGATGTAGTCGTTGTTCGAGGACCACGCCAGCACCGAGGACAAGCCATTGTCGCCAGCCGCGCCGGTCGCAATGCTGCTGGAGTCCCCGCTCAGAATGTTGACCAGCACCAGATCGGCCGAATCGCCGCTATTGTTGGGACCATTACCGACCATTGCATACCACTGGCCGTTGCCAAGCTGCCCGATGATCGGCTTGCCAAGATTGTTCCCCAGCGCAGCAAGGTCGGTAGAGGTCTTGTCCCACAGCAGGGAAATGTTGTCAGGATCGGTGACGTCCAGCGCGAACATGCCCTTGCCGCCGCGCCCCATGGTTCCAATCAGAATGGAGCGCCAGCTCGCAGACGCCGTATCGTAGATGTCGGAAACAGTGAGCTCCCCATCCACGTAGTAGCGATGCTGGTACCCGGGATCGGTGTATTTCAGCAGGCCGTTCATCGCCGCCGCTGGCACGAACGCTAACTTTTCGGCGCCAGAGCCGGCGTCGAAACCATGCAGCATGCCGTCGTTGGCGCCCACGTAAAGCATTGGAGTGCGCGTCGCCTTGGCAGCGGCAAACGATGCGTATGCACTCGCGCCGGTAAAGCTTGCTGTGGTGTAGAGCCGCGCATTCGGCGAGCCCACATAGACCGGCTGCGAATTGACGATGTCGCCCAGGATGCCGGTCCGCGTGCGTAGCGTACCGTTGGTGTTGGACTTCTCGTTGGAACGATCACCTCGCAAATAATCAATCTGCGCCTGGGTCGCAGTAGAGAGAGCAGTACCAGACAGATTCGAAGAGTTGAAATCCTTCAAAACGCCAGCGCTGGCGAACTTGATGACTCGACTACTCCAGGAAGGAAAATTTTCGCCAGCGCTCCATGCCTGGGTAAGCACACCGCTGGAACGATCGACCTTGTACCCTGCAACATCGCCACGCCACGTACCGGCGTAAAACGATGATTGATAGGCCATCGCGCCAGATTCCAATTTCGTCGTATTACTGGAAAGTGACGCCGCCGAACCCCTCAGTTGATCCAGGATACGCTGGAAAGCGCTTTTAAGGCTGCTGACCATCTTCGCGGCTTCGTTTGCGACATAAAAATTGTCAGCACGTTGGAAATCCTTATTGCCACCAACATATTCCCTATTCGTCCACCAAGCCTCAATCGCAAGGGGCTTGATATTAGTATTAGGATCATATCCTGCCGGAACGGTGAAACCGCCGTATTTCCCAGCCAACCAATATTGATTCTTCACTTTGCTTTTGTAGTCGCCGCCTTCGACCACATCTACCCAATTCGTCGATACAGTCTGGATTCCCGGCAGATCAGAGCGCAGATCCTGAGTATGCGCATGATAAGCGAGCGCGGCAATATATCCAGAATTTCCATTTCCGTTAAAATTAGCGGAAGTGGCACGCGACAACGCAGTCGCATCAGACTGCCCTTCCATCTTCAAGATATTGGCCAGCAATTTGACGACATCGACGGCCTTGTCATTCTTAACCTCCTGCGGCATCGCAGGCTCATTGCTAAGGCTGGTACCACCATACCCTTGATTGCCCGGAAGGTTTTTATCGTTATGGGTATTGGTGTCACCAATACCAAGAATAACGTTCGTCTGACACCAATACGCTATGGGGTCGAGCTTTTTATCATTCCACTTATTGATTACAGGAAAAGCATCGGCCTGCTGATAGCGCACATTGGCATCAGCACTGGTAAAGGCGGAGTAGGCGGCTACATCACCCTGTTTTTTGAAGTACCGCAAGGCCGCGTAATAAAGCTCGCTGACGTCGTCATTACTTTTGATGTTCTTGCCCGTCTTCATCTGCCCGAATTTATTCAGATAGTTGATGACACCACTATTGATGATAGGCTTGCTTGCGCCAACGAGAAGCGTCGCCGCATCCGCATCCGCCTTGTCCGGATTTACAACAAGTACGCCCGTCGTTGGATCCCACTCAGCATTTGGATTAGTTGCCGGCCCTTGCTCCGGCGCATACGTTTTTGGCCCTACAAACTTCTGCCTGGCACGCAAGACCCCTGTATCAACCCCATTACCATCGATATTCAAATATCCAAATATGCTGTATTTTATTCGCTGCGAATACTGCTGAATCAGCCCTTCTGGCTTATAGCCCTGCGAATACTTGACGCAATTATCTTCCAATCCTGCGGAACTGTCGCAGACCTTGACTCGCACACTTACGGCAAAAACCGCGTTATCGTCGGTTAGAACGCACTTATTTTTGCTGTCGTAGCTTACACAGCTACCGTCCAATGTGTGTATTGCTGAATTGTATGGATATATCAAAGAAGTGTTTATATTGGTAGTGTTAACCACATCGACATTCTTCGTGATCCACATCTGGCTGCCGAGTCCATCTACACGAATCTTGAGGCTACTCCACTTGGAAGCCATGCCCCCCTTCACTGCATTGGCATCGGACACCGTGCGCCTCGGGAAATCTCTAACATCGACCCGCTCGCCGATCGCTTTCTCAACCACGGTGGTAGTCGGCGTATCGACCACGCGATATCCACCGGTCAATGCCGAACGGAATGGATCGATAGTCTGAGTCCCAGCCCAATTGAGAAAATTTCCCGACCAATAGCCATCTGCATCGCACTGATAATTAGCGTTGGGCTGAGCCTCGGTCCGATTGACCGGGTAAAAATAGCGATTGGCCTCAGTCTCTTCGTAGTGGTATTTGTAACATTTGGACGAGTCAAAATAGCCCACATATTTCGTACCAACCACAAAATCGCCCAGGTTGGCCACACTAATCGCAGTGGGATACTCAACCGAAGGCACCAGCGCGAGATTACCGGGCACGTCACTGCCCACGTACAGCGGAGACTGCGACACGTCGACCTCCGCGCCCGCACCACCGATGGTCCCGATCAGGAGACCTGCCGCCACGGCGAGGAACGAGTCCCTGCGCGTCGCATTCTTTGCCCGACTGGTCATGCTGAAGGCCTTTACTTGACGGTGACGTTGGTTTGCAGGACGACGATCGCGCGCCCATCTGCGGCCGCGGGGCTGGTGCTGCGCGCGATGATGCGGTAGTAGTGTTCGAGCGAGGTGCCGCCGGTACCGCCGTACTGGTTCTGATTGACGCTCGACCCCAGGCCCAGTTGATCTTCGCTGGTGCGCTGACCCAGGTATTGGATGTAGTACTGCGGGGGGCCGGGCTGCAACGCCTTGGTGATTTTGGCATCCACCCAACATTCTTCGGCACCCAGCGTGCATCCGCTGACATTGCCGGTATAGGTATTACTCGGTATGGCAGGGCAGACGGTAGTGCCGGATGAGCAGTTGAATCCCACGGGATTGCCGCTTGCGGCGCCCTGGATGACTTTTTCCGCATCGCGCAGCGCGCCTTCCGCCGCCTGGAATGCCAGACTGCGGTCACGCATGTTGGAAGACATCCGCTCCTCCAGCAACGTGCTGCGCAGCACGGCCAGGCCCAGCAAGGTCATGACCAGCAGCAGCAGCAGCACGATGATGAGGGAAATGCCGGATTGCCGACGGATGGACGAATGCATACTCACGGATTCCTGTTCCTGATGCTCACGATGGTCGTGAACTCACGCGACAGCGGCGTGTTGTCGCTGCTCACGGCGTCCCCGGAATTGACCGTCATGGTGATCTTGACCGCCACCACGTTGGCCCAATCAGCGATGGCAGCGCCTGTGACGTAGCCGCTCTTTCCGGTAACCAGATACTCGAACTGCAAATTCGAGACACCTTCGGTGATTTCGTTTGCGTTGACCGTGCCGCCTGGCCCGAGCACAGCCTGGTATAGCGAGGTGCCGCGCGGGTTGTCCGCGACATACCAACGCACCGCGCGCAACTCGGTCAGCAGGGAATTCATCTCGTAGGTGTAGTTATTGGAGCCGGCAGCACAGACTCCCGGCAGACGTCCTAGCCGATTGCATGCGTTCAAGGCGCCGCTCTTGTAGGTAACACTGGTGCCCGAGACGCCATCGGCTTGCAGCACTGCAACCTGTTGTCGGTCGCACAGCAACATCACCGCATTGGTATGAAGATCGGCGGCGGCGGCGTTGAGCGTCAGGGTCTGGCTGCCGGCGTTGTGCGCAGTGACGGTGGCGCCACCATTGCTTGCGGACAGGACCTGGATCGCATCGGTGCCGCTCTTGGAGGTGATACCCGGCGGGCTGCTGTTGTCGAAGCCCTGCAGCGGCTGCGCCCAGTTCTTCCACCACTCGGACGTGGGATCAGACAGTAGGTTGGCCACAGGCAACCCGGAGTCGCAGGGGTTACCGCCCGCCTCTCGGATATCCCGGGCCATCATTTCGAAGGCGATGCGGGCCGATTCCTGCACCCGGCTCAGGCCTTCGGTGGCCGCGTAGGTCTTGCGATTGGACAGGAAGATGCCGATGGCAGCGCCGACGACCAGCAAGCCGAGCAGCATCGAAATCATCAGTTCGACCAGGTTGAAGCCGGACTGACGGGACGGTGAGGTGCGAAGAAAAGAAGGCTTCACAGCTGCGTCACCGTATCGAGCGTTTGCGTGGCACTACCAGTACGGGACTGGCTGGCATCTGCAGCACGGCTATCGTCCCACTGGATGCTGACCTTACAGTTGCCATCCAGGCATGCAATAGAACCGCAGGTCGTCGTGGGATCGCCGCCGATGGTGTTTTGCAGAGCGCCAAGCCACGCGGCTTGATCATTCTGGATCAGGCTGCCGCCGGTCGGCGGCTTGCAGACCATGCCGGCAGTGTTGTATTTGCCGATCAGCGCAGCGTCGCGGTTGGCGCGCATCGCGTCCAGAATGGTGTAGGTCTGCATGACGATCTGACTGCGCTGCATCGCGCTCTGGTTGTTGCGTAGCGCGGTGGTCTGCATCGCGGCCACGCCGAGCATGCCGATCCCGAGGATCAGCACGGAGATCATCACCTCGATGAGGGTGACGCCGGCGATGTTCCTGCCGCTGTGGAATCGTTTCATGGCGCCTCTGCTTGTCAAGGAGCGGTCTGGCCCGGACACTGGCCGCCGTTCGAACTACGCGCGATGGAAATCCGACTGCCCCCGCTCATGGACACGCTGCGCACGTTGTCGGAGGGACTGGTGACCGGCATGCAAACCACGAGCACTGCATCGCTGTTCAATGGCGTACCGTTGCTGTCGCGGGCAATGCCGTCGGCATTGAACGTGAGCTTGTCGCCCAGCGCATCCAGTGCCGAACTGGAAACGGACAGGCCGGTGCGCAGCGTCGTGGTCCGCAACACGGTGCCGTCGCGCGCCACCGTCAGCACATGGGTCCAGTCGCCGCCGCTGGCGCAGGTGCTGCCGTTGTCGCTGCGGCACAGACTGACCCCGCCGTTCAGGCGCACCGCCTCCGAGCGCGATACCTGCAAGGCGGCGACCAACTCATTGGCGGTGCTGGTCAAGCGGTTGCTGCGGATCAGCATGGTGAAGCTGGGAAATGCCAACGCCATGATGATCGCCAGCACGGCGACCGTGACCATCAGCTCTACCAGCGTGAACCCGCGCAGCCTGGATCTGGCAAGGCGGCGCTGCTCAGGAACACACATATCGTTTCCCCAAATTTCCCCAGGTGAACGCTAACGGGTGTACCGCCGCCGCACCAGCCATTGCCGACGGATGGCGGATATGGGCGGCTGGACGGATCGTGCGGACCGGCGCCGTTGCCGGCATGATGCGCGTCCGCCCTCCTCCGACCGTTCTCGATGCCCTCCCCCGCGTACTCGAACGACCAGTTGCAAGTGCTCAAGCAACCATCCACGCTGATCTGGATCGTCATGGCCGGCGAATGCATCGCCGCCATTCTGGCGCTGACCCCGAGCCAGGGGCCAGGGGGAAACCGCTGGGTCTACTTCGGCCTGGCCTCGCTCGGTATCCAATGGGTGGCATTGCTGACCCTGGCCAGCCTGCTGATGCTGCGCCGCGCCCTGGCAGGCAGAGGCATCCTGCCGATCACTGCCGCGACGCTTGGCCTGATGCAGTTGCTGACCTGGTTGATCAGCTGGGTGATCCTGTCTGCGTTCGGCGACTACTGGCAGCTGTCGACCGCAGCATGGCTGACGCTCTCACTGCAGCTGTCCGGCATCACCTTGCTGATCGGCCTGCTCGGCATGGCCGCGCTGAACAACCATATCCGCATCAAGCAATTGGTCGAACGCGCCAAGCAGGCGGAAATCGACGCGCTCACCGCGCGCGTGCAGCCGCACTTCCTCTTCAATACGCTCAATACCGCGGTGATGCTGGTGCATCGCCAACCGCAGCAAGTCGAGCAGTTGCTGATGGATCTATCCGATCTGTTCCGCGCCGCGCTGGCAACGCCCGACCTGGTCAGCCTCGACGACGAGATCGACCTGGCGAGGCGCTATCTCGACATCGAAGCCATTCGTTTCGGACCGCGCCTGCGCGTGCGCTGGGAGCTGCCGTCGCCGCTGCCGCAGGCCAGAGTCCCGCGGCTTTCGCTGCAACCCCTGGTCGAGAACGCAGTGCATCACGGGATCGAATGCTCGCCCGATGGCGGCGAGATCCGCATCGCCATCGGCCAAGCCCACAACCGACTGAAGATCGAGGTCAGCAATACGCTGCCCCCGGACGGTGCCACGCCGCATCTGGGTCGTGGCCACCGGGTCGGATTGTCGGCATTGCGCACGCGCCTGGAAAGCATGCAGGGCGGCATCCTGAGCACGGGCCTGGAGGACGACGCGTTGTTCGTGGCGACGATCCGGATCGAACTCAGGCCATGACCCGATAACAAGGCCGGTACTCGCCGGAGATCTTCATCCGGCGCTGCTCGACGAAGGCGCGCAGCAGTGCGTCCAGGGCCTGCATCATGTCCGCATCGCCATGGATCTCGAACGGGCCGTACTGCTCGATGCGGCGCATGCCGTCTTCCTTGACGTTGCCGGCAACGATGCCGGAGAAGGCACGGCGCAGATCCGCCGCCAGCGCGTGCGGCGGGCGCCCGTGGTGCAGGTCGAGCGCGGCCATCGCCTCGTGGGTCGGCACGAACGGACGCTGGTATTCCAGCGGGATGTCCACCGACCAGTTGAAGTAGAACGCGTCCTTCTGCTCCTTGCGGTGCAGGCGCACTTCCTGGATGCCCTCGGCCATCTTGCGCGCCACCGCGACCGGATCGCCGACCACGATCTCGTAGCGCGAGGTTGCGATCTCGCCCAGTGTCAGGCGCAGGAAGCGGTCGATCTGCTGGAAATACGGCGCGGCCATGGTCGGGCCGGTCAGCAGCAGCGGGAACGGCAGCGCGCGGTTCTCCTCGCGCAGCAGGATGCCGAGCAGGTACAGGATCTCCTCGGCGGTGCCGACGCCGCCGGGGAACACGATGATGCCGTGGCCGATGCGGACGAAGGCCTCCAGGCGCTTCTCGATGTCCGGCATGATCACCAGGTGGTTGACGATCGGGTTCGGCGACTCGGCGGCGATGATGCCCGGCTCGGTGAGGCCGATGTAGCGGTTGTCGTGCTTGCGCTGCTTGGCATGGGCGATGGTGGCGCCCTTCATCGGCCCCTTCATCGCGCCCGGGCCGCAGCCGGTGCAGATGTCCAGCCCGCGCAGGCCCAGCTCGTAGCCGACCTGCTTGGTGTACAGATACTCGTCGCGCGAGATCGAATGGCCGCCCCAGCACACCACCAGGTTGGGATCGGCCGGCTGCAGGATGCGCGCGTTGCGCAGCTGCCCGAACACGGCATTGGTGATGCCTTCGCCGGACTCCAGGTCGGCGGCCGATTCCGGCCCAAGTTCGATGGCCATGTAGGCCAGGTCGCGGACCACGGCGAACAGCAGCTCGGCCACGCCGTTGATGATCTCCCCATCCACGAACGCCATCGCCGGCGCATTGAACAGGTCGATGCGCACGCCGCGATCGCGCTGCACCACCTGGATGTCGAAGTCCGGATAGAGGTCGCGCGCGGCGCGCGGGTCGTCGGACGCGCTGCCGCTGGTCAGCACCGCCAGCGCGCAGCGCCGCAGCAGTTCGTGCAGCCCTCCGCTGGACGCGTCGCGCAGGCGCACCACCTCCACGCGCGAGAGGATGTCCAGGGCGCCGCGCGGGTAGATCCGCGCGTCCACTACCGGCAGCGCCCGTGCCGCCGTATTGCTCGTCGTCATATCGCAATTCTTGTCGTTGTCGTCAACGGCGACTGTAGCGTCAGCCTTCGCAAAAGAAAACGGCCGGGTTGCCCCGGCCGTTTCGTGTAACGCCTGCGCGAAGACCCGGTTAGAACGTATAGCGCAGCGTCAGCAGCAGCGACCAGCGCTGCGACGGGTTCTGCGTTTCGTTGATGGCCAGATCGGTCGGCGCATAGGTGCCGTTGCGGTTGTACAGGCTGGTGCTGGAGATATCGTAGATGTACTTGCCGTCGGCGGTGACGCCGGCCACGTTGGCCAGGTTGCGTACCAGCGGGAAGTCGGCACGGTGCTCCACACCCCAATCCTTGTTGAGCATGTTCAGCACATTGAACATGTCCAGACGGATCTCGCCCTTGTGACCCTTGGCAAAGCCGGGAATTTCCTGGCTGAAGGACATGTCCAACTGGTTCACCCATGGCGCACGCGAGGAATTGCGCTCGGCAACGTCCCCCTTGTAGCGCGCCAGCTCCGGATGCTTGCCGATGTACTCCCAGAACGACGAGGACAGCTGCTGCGAGGTCGCATTGGACCAGACCACGTCGCTCGGACCGGACGGCACGTAAGCCAGCGAGCGGCCGGACGACAGACCCAGGCCCTGGGCATCGTTGCCGAACACCCAGCTGTACGGCGCGCCGTTGTGGCCGTCGTAGAACGCGGAAACGCGGGTCGCGTAGTCGCCGAAGAACTTATGCTCCCAGCTCAGCTGCGCGATGATGCGGTTGGGGATGGAGTAGTTGGAAATGCCTGCGGCATCGTCGGACGGGTTGTACCAGGCGCGATTCTGATAGCTGCTGTAGGCGACGCTGGAGGTGCCCGGGTTCACTTCGGTGGCGCGGCTGTAGGTGTAGGCCAGCATCGCGCTCCAGGTGCCGTCGAAGGGCTTCTTCAGCGATACGGTGAAGTTGTCCGACTTGCCCTTGTCCGTATTGGTCAAATAGATGACGTTGCTGAACGACGCATTCTTGTTCCAGTTCGCGGTGTTGGTGCTGCCAGGTGCCTGGTTCGGAAAGCGCGCATAGGTATAGCGTCCATCCGGCAGCGTGCCGGTCGGCGCGCCCATGTTCAGATCCTGATACAGGATGCCCTTGTCGACGTCGAGGTGCTGATATTCCGCGGTGAACACCAGGTCCTGCCACGGCAGCTGGTGGTCCAGGCCCAGGGTGTACTTGTAGACCGCCGGCAAGTCGAAGTTCGGATCGACCACGTTCATGGTCATGCTAGAGCTCCCCAGGCCCGGCGGGGTTACCGTGCCGCCCGGGACTGGCTGGCCCAGCGGATTGGAGCTGAACGCCGGATCGGTCGCGGTCTTCCGGCGGTTGACGTCGTAGGTGGTCACAGCGACGCCATTGTTGGAATAGGGGTTACCCACCCATACCGCCGGCGTGTTGGAGACGAACAGACCGGCACCGCCACGCAGTTGCGTCGGACGCTCGGTATCCAGGTCGTAGTTGAAGGAGAAGCGCGGCTGCAGGACGCTGTTGCCGTCGATGGTGCCGGTGTTGGAGAAGCCGAAGCCGCCCACTGACGCGTTGGCGTTGGCCGGGGTCGCGCGCAGGCCGCACGCGCCGAAATTGCCGGTGACGCCCGCGTCCGCGGCGAAACACGGATTGTAGGTCGGCATCGGATTGACCTTCGGCACGTCGTAGCGCAGGCCGTACTGGATCGACAGGCGATCGGTCGCCTGCCAGGTGTCCTGCAGGAACAGGCCGTACTGCTTCATCTTGAAGATGGCGGCGACGTTGTCCAGGGTATAGCCTGCGGCCGGCTGCGAGAGCTGATAGCGGCGATAGGTGCCACTGGCGAAATCGGCGATCGAGTTGAAGGCGTAGGTGCCGTCGTAGCGCTGCAGGAACAGGTTGTAGACCTCGTCCTGCTGGTAGTCGATACCAGCCTTGACCACGTGGTCGCCGAGGAACCAACTACCGGCGAAGTACGCGTTCCAGCTCTTGACGCTGAGCACATTGGCCTGGCTGGAATAGTCGGTGCCGAGCAGCACGCTGCTGCCGGTGTCGGCGCCACTGGTGCGCACGGTGATTTCGGGCTGGTAGCCGCCGACCAGCGGCGCACGGTCCTGCTCGAACTTGCTGTAGCCCACCGACGCTTCGGTGGAGAACTTCTCGCTCCAGTCGTCGTAGAAGCTCAGCGCATAGCTGGTGTTGGTCTTGTTCAACACGTACCAGTTGCTCGACAGCTTCAGTTGGGTGGAACTGCTGGCGGTGATGATCGGCTCGTCTTCTTCGGTACGGCTGAAGCGCAGGCTGGCGCGGTGGTAGTCGCTGATGTTCCAGTCGAGCTTGGCCAGGTAGCGCTTGCTTTCGATGTCGGTGCTGGCCGAACCGTCGTCGCCCGGCGAAAGCCCGAGGTTCTGCGCGGTCGTGGTGATCTGCTGGAGCTGCGCCGTGGTTACGCCGCTCACCTTGCTGATGGCGCTGGAATCGGAGGTGCCCCAGATCGCGCCCGGGGCCTCCTTCTTGCTCTCCTCGTAGGAAGCGAAGAAAAACAGCTTGTCCTTGAGGATCGGCCCGCCCAGGGTCGCGCCCTTGGTTGTGTCCTTGGTGTAGCCGGTCCACTTGGCGTCGGTCTCGCCCTTGCCGATCATGTCGTCGGCGTTCTGGTAGACGTAGTAGGCAGAGCCGTGGAAATCGTTGGTACCGCTCTTGGTAACGGCGTTGACCCAAGCGCCCACGCCGCGGCGGGTGGCGACGTCGAAGTTGGCGGTGGAGATGTTGTAGCTCTCGATCGCGTCCTGCGAGATCGGCGTGCCCTTGGTCGGCAGGCCGTTGTCGTTCAGACCGAAGGGATCGCCCGCGCTGATGGTGTCGACGGTGATGCTGTTGTAGCGATTGTTCTGGCCCATTGCCGAGAACGCGCCACGATCGCGGTCGGTGACCACGACGCGGGGATCGGAACGCACCACGTTCTGGATCGAGCGGTCCGGCATCGGCGTGCGGTCGAGATCGCCGCGCGACAGGTTGGTGGAAATGCCCTTGTTATCCGAGGTGAACGCCTCGGAACCGCGCGCGGCGGTGACCTGCATCGACTCCAGCGTGGCGACGTCGCCGGTCAGCTGCGCATTGACGCTGGCGACCTGATCCAGGCCCAGATAGATGCCCTCCTGGGTCTGGGTGCCATCGCCCGGCTTGGTGATGGTGACGTTGTACGGGCCGCCGACGCGCAAGCCGCGCGCGTTGTAGCGGCCGCTCGCATCGGTGCTGGCGCGGCTGACCGTTCCGGATTCGACGTGGGTAATGGTCACTTCGGCGCCCGCGACGGGCTGGCCATTGTGGGTGACCATGCCACCAATGCCGGAGGAGGTGCTCTGGGCGAACACAGGGGCGGCGGCGAGCGCAGCAACGAGGCCCAGGGTGAGCTTGGACATCCGGAGACGGCGGGGTTGAGTCATTGCAATAGCCTCGATGGAAGTTGACGAAATGCGCATAGCGCGCCGTCCTGGTCGGCGCACGGCAGCGGAATGAGGTTCGTGCCCCCTTGCTGGATCCCCGCAATGTTTAACATGAGCTTAACACCATAGTGCCGATTTGTTGCCGAAACGTGACGAAATGGCACAAACGGACATGACGCCCTCTACATCAGTTTGCGTGGTCATGGCGTTGGCGCCAGCGCAGCTGGCGTGCGATCGCCGCCACTATCCTGCGCATCGCAGCATCGGCACGGATCGAGAGAGATAGCACGGCACCGCGCAGGCGCGCGGCGGACCGCCGCTCAGCCGGCGACCGGCAGCTTCAGATAGACGCCGAGGCCGTCCAGGAACATCTGCACCGAGATCGCCACCAGCAGCATGCCCATCAGCCGCTCGACCGCGATCAGCACGCGCATGCCGAGCAGCTTGTACAACAGCGTGCCGGAAAACAGCAGCGCCGAGGTGCCGATCCAGGCCAGGATCAGCGCCAGGCTCCATTCGCCCAGGCGGGTGGGCTCGTTGCTGCCCATCAGCATCACCGCGGCCATGCCCGACGGTCCGGCCACCAGCGGGATCGCCAGCGGCACGATGAACGGCTCGCCGTCGGGGATCTCGCCCAGCAGCCCTTCCGGGCGCGGGAAGATCATGCGGATGCCGATCAGGAACAGCACGATGCCGCCGGCGATCGACACCGATTCCTGGCGCAGGTGCATCACTTCCAGCGCGTACTTGCCGCCCCACAGGAACGCCATCAGCACGCCCAGCGCGATCAGCAGTTCGCGCGCCAGCACCACGCGCTGGCGCTTGGCCGGCAACGGTTTGAGCACGCTGAGGAACACCGGGATGTTGCCCAGCGGGTCGAGGATCAGGAACAGCAGCAAGGCTGCCGACAGAATGGTCATGCCAGGAGATTCCAGATCGCGCCGCGGTGCGCGGCGCCGGCGGGCGCCAGCAGTTCCACGCAGGCGGCGGCGTAGTGCGCCGGATCGACCGCGTCCAGGTCTTCCTGGTGGGTGTAGGCGCGTGCGCGCAGCGCGCTGCGCATCGGTCCGGGTTGCAACCCGGCCACGCGCACCGTCGAGGCCGCCAGTTCGCCGTGCAGGGTCGCCAGCAGGCCTCGGCGGCCATGCTGGGCCACGCCGTAGCCGCCCCAGTAAGCCTGGCCGACACGCGCCGGGTCGTCGAGCGCGAACACGATCGCCGCGTCCGGCGCCTGCTTCAGCAGCGGCAGGCAGGCCTGGGTCAGCCAAGCCGGGGCGGTCAGGTTGATGTGGATCGCGCGCGCGAACTGCGCCGGGTCGGCGTGTTCGAACGGGGTCAGGCCGACGAAATCGGCGGCGCAGTGCAGCAGTCCGTCCAACCGCCCGAGATCGGCCTGCAGCCGCTCGGCCAGCGTCGCATAGTCTTCCGGCGTGGCGCCGAGCAGGTCCAGCGGATACAGCAGCGGCTGCGCGCCGATGGCGGCGATCGCGTCGTAGACCCGGTTCAGACGCGCCGGCTTGTGCCCGAGCAGCACCACCGTGGCGCCGGCCTGGGCGCAGGCCATGGCCGCGGCACTGCCCAGCCCGCCGGCGGCGCCGCA